>CALXKW010000024.1 GCA_944389045.1 uncultured Clostridia bacterium
CCCTTCTCCTTCTGCTCGGCGGATTTCTTCTGCTCGGTACGATCTTTGCCGCGCCCGCTTCCGATCTTTTTCAAAAGGAGATCGAGGGCGATTTTCGCGAAATTCAGGTCTCTTTGCATGACTGCGCGTTTTCGGTAAAAAAATCTGACCGAACCTATCTGGAGGCGAAGGGATACCATGAAAGCGAGCTTGGCGTTCTGCTCTCCGACAGGACGCTTGTGATTTCCGACGAAGTTGATTTCACAGAAAAACTGATGCTCGGCGGCGCTCCTGGTGGATTCAGCGGCATCGGGCGATATCTTCGGGAATGCCGTTCTCTTTCAAAGACGCGGGAAGTGACACTTTATCTTTCCGACGACAGTCTTTCGGAGGCACACTCAGTAAAAAAAGACATATCGCTGACACTGAGGAACGGATCGCTCTCGCTTGAGGGGAATTTTTCCAATATCTCGCTCAGCGCCAACGGCGTCTCGGTTTTGTGCGATCGGTTTTCCTTTCAGCGTTTTGAGGGGGATCTGACCAACAGCGATGCCGATTTTTTCTTCTTGCTTCGCGAAAACGCCTTTTCCCGCAGCATCGAGACATATCATACAAAGCTTGATTTGGGCAAAGAGGAGGAAATCAATTCGGATTTTTATTTTGCGGGAAGCGAGGCACCCTATTTTTTGCTCTCTGCCGTGGGTGGACGCTGCCGTCTGGTTTATGCCGAAAAAGAATAAAGGGACAAAACGCGGGTACACTATACTTGCTTATACCGTTTGGTGTAGCAATTTCCTCACCTCAGAAAGGTCAATACCCAAGTATGATTATGGATAGAATCGCGCTTACCCTCTTAATCATCGGCGGTATCAACTGGGGGTCTGTCGGACTCTTCAGATTCGACATTGTCGCGTGGATTTTCGGAGGTCAGACCGCGGTGGTCAGCAGAATTATTTACGTCCTGGTCGGCCTTGCCGCCCTTTGGTGTGTCTCCCTCCTTTTCCGCGAAAGAAACGCCGTTATCGATACCACACAGAACCGATAAAAAAGAAGAGCTGCCCGCATTCATGCGGTCAGCTCTTTTATGATTGCAGGAGGGCGAAGGCCTTTGTGAAATTTTGTTCTCTCTGGCCCCTTCCCTCTCCCGCTCTTTTCTCTGCCGTCCTTGCGCCCGATTTTTCTTATCGCAGAGGCGAAATTTTTGAATTACAAGCGTCAACTGCAGGCGGAAAGGACCTTGTGAACCGTCTCGTTATCGTCGGTTACCGCCAGAAGGACAAAGTTCCGATGGCTCATCACCTGAGCGCCCCTGACCCGTTCGGCGTCCTCTTCGGAAAGATAGTCGGTCACATCGTTCTTTTGCAGTCGGTCCCGCCGCATGAGAAGCATATCGGTCAGCTTGTCGTTTTCATAAATGGAAACCGTGCGGAATATATGCAGTTCCCACACGCTGTTTCCCTTAAACAGGCAGATCAAATAATCGTCACAGAGCGACAGCGCGGCGGGAGGCTCCGCATCGTCCGATTCGCCGTATAGCCGCGTCAGAAGACGGTCATGGGAGGTGTCGGATACATAGGAGAAAACCTCGCATTCGGGGATTTCAAGTTTATCCGAAATTAATGAGTAGAGATCGTAGGCCGTGAGTTCGCTTTTCCCGGCGCATCCCGTCAGAGTGAGCGCCGCGGTCAGAACAAGCGATAGGAAGAACAGCAAGCTTTTTTTCAAAAAATCACCCCATGACATAGAAATTGCCCCAAGACATCCTATTCGCTGTCCTGGGGCGTTTATGTCTTTATGGGAAAAATCATTCGATGGGATTGCGCGCCTTGAGAGCTCTTGCCAGGGTGATTTCATCGGCATATTCGATGTCGGCGCCCACGGGAATTCCCAGGGCGGGACGGGTAACCTTGACGCCCAAAGGCAGCAGGACCCGCATGATGTACATGGCGGTCGCATCTCCCTCGATGGTGGGATTGGTGGCGACGATGACTTCTGTGATGCCTTCCCGCTCCAGACGGGCGATCAGCCGATCGAGCCCGATTTTATCGGGCCCGATGCCTTTCATTGGCGAGAGCACGCTGTCCAGAACATGAAACCTTCCGCGGTACTCCCGGATTCTCTCGATGCTCATGAGCGCCTTGGAGTCCTCCACCACACAGATCACCGGCTCTCTGGAATCGTCGGCGCAGATCGAACAGAGTTCTTTGTCGGTAAGATTGTTGCATACCGGACAGCGATGGATCTTTTTCTTGGCATCAAGCAGAGCGGCGGCGAAATCCTCAGCGTTTTCCTTTGACATATCGAGAACCGAGAGCGCATAGCGTGCGGCGGTTTTGCGTCCGACACCGGGCAGCTTACGGAATTGCTCGATCAGGATCTCGATCGGCAGAAGGTATTCCGCCATGGCTTAAAAGAGCCCCGGAAGACTGACCGAGCCGGTCAGGGACGACATGGCTTTGCTGTTTTCTTCTTCCACTGTTTTGATGGCCTGGTTGACGCCGGCCGTCAGAATGTCGGTCAGCGTTTCGATGTCGTCGGGATCGACAATAGCGGGATCGAGTGCTATTGACAGTACCTCTTTCTTGCCGTTGATCCGAACGGTGACGACGCCTCCCCCGGCTTTGATTTCGTATTCTTTGGCGTCCAGCTCTTCCTGAAGCGCCGCCATATCCTCCTGCATTTTCTGAGCCTGTTTGAGCATACCCTGCATGTTGGAGGGGCCTCCTCCGAATCCCTGAGGCAATCTTGATTTCATTTCTTTTGATCCTTTCGTTTTTTGATCTATACGGGTCGGCTTTTTGGGCCGTGTGTGGTTTTTGGCAGGAAGCCTTTCGCTTGCCTTCTGACAGACAGAGGCTGTAAAAGCGGCTGTAAAAATTACTATTTTGGAAGATTCCCGCTCTTTTTTCGGATAAGAAAAACAAAACTCAAAAATCAGAGAAGCTCCCGAAGCGGATCTTTACTGTCTGTTTTGTGCGGTGCGATGCGGAATTCGAGATCCGATGCCCGGACAGAGCGGCGGGCACAGAGGCGCAGAATGGCCTCGGCGGCTCCGGCGTTTTCGAGCATCATTTTGGAAAAGGAGTCGCGAAGAAAGACGACCAGACGCGCATCATCCTCCAGATAGGCGATAGAATCCTTCAGAAACGGGGCACGGCTGGGATCTTTGACGGAATAATCGTCTAAAATGTCTACCCAAACGGTGAGCGGCCGGGCGGGCCCGGGGGAAGGAGCGGATTTTTCCGAAAAACGCCCTTCGGTTCGGGAAGCGTCATTCGGGGCGGCCGATGTTCCGGAACGAACGGAAGAAGGGGACAAAGAAGCGTCTGGATCGGAGGTGTCGGCCAATTTTACGGGCGCCGTCTGCTGGAATGAAGAAGCGGTACCGTAAGACACACTGCGGGAATCGGAGGGTGCGGCCGATGCAATCGTTTCGGCCGCAGGAGAAGCGCCTCTCTCGGAAATACGGTTTTCCAATTCGGCGATGCGGGACTCAAGCCCCTCGATTGAAGAATCGGTCTTGCCCAGCGCAAGGCGGAGCAGCGTGATTTCCGCCGTGATCCGTTTGATCTCGCTTTTGCTCATGGCGGCAAGAGCCTCTTCGAGCAGTTTGATATGATAGATAAGGCGTTCCCTGGTAAAGAGCGCGGACAGCGCGGTAATGTCGGAAAGCTCCTGCTCGGAAACGTCGAGAATTTCCCGGTTGAGGCCGTCGGACGAGGTTATTTTCATTACCTTCTGCACCAGCATGTCCCGGTAAAGGCCGATCAGATCGGAAAGAAAGACCGCCACGTCTTTAGAAGAATGAAAAATCTCCGCAAGAATGGCAAAAAGCCTGTCACACTGCCCCTTCGCAATGGCGTCAACCGTTTCGAGCAGTACTTTTCGGCCGACAATGCCGGCGGCCGACCGCACGTTTTCTTCCGTAACTCTTCCCTCTCGGTCGATGCAGAGCTCAAAAAGACTGACGGCGTCCCGCATTCCTCCTTGAGAAAGACGAGCGATCAGAAGAGCCGCTTCCGGTTCCAAATTCAAACTTTCTTGCTTTGCAATATAGCTGAGACGCCTGCATATGTCATCGGAGGAAAGACGCTTGAAATCAAACCGCTGACAGCGCGAAAGGATGGTGGCCGGGATGTCCTGCATTTCGGTCGTGGCCAGAATGAAGAGAACCGATTTCGGCGGTTCCTCGAGCGTTTTCAGAAGGGCGTTGAACGCGCCTTCGGAAAGCATGTGGACCTCGTCGATGATATAGACCTTGGTTCCGGTTTCTCCGGGGGAAAAAATCACGTCTTCGCGAATCTCCCGTATGTAGTCCACGCCGGTGTTGCTGGCGGCGTCCATTTCCAGAACCTCCACCGAAGCGCCGGCATCGATCTGGCGGCAGGAAAAACAACGGTTGCAGGGACTGCCGTTGACCGGATTTTCACAGTTTACCGCTTTGGCCAGAATTTTGGCGCAGGAAGTCTTGCCGGTGCCGGCCGATCCGCAGAAGACATAGGCGTGACTGACCTTATTGTTGGCGACCTCCCAAGCGAGAATTGAGGTAATATGCTCCTGCCCCACCACATCGTCAAAGGTAGCGGGTCTGTATTTCCGATAGAGAGCCTGATGCATATTGACTCACCCTCCTTCCCGCTGATCAGCGAATTGGGACTTGTCCGATCGATTTGTCGGACTTGTCCGTCTCTTTTTGTATTCTTGGTTATTTTGTCCTTTTGCAGCGCTTTATAAAGCCTGCGAACATTGAGTTCGCCGTTCCGGAGAGCGAGTCCGCAGTCGTGTCTCTCGTCCCGCACGGGTCTCGACGGCCGCTTATGCCGTCCGTGACGCTTTTGCACACGAACGCGGGCAGATATAGCCGCCTGTTATTACGAGGCCATATGCGCGGTGACGATATAATACCCCGTGTTGTCGGGAGAGATGACCACTTCATCGGCGCCTTCGGGGATCTGCAGCGCCCCGTCATCGCTCTGACGGGATATCCGGTATTCCCCGTAGGCCAGAAACTGATCGACGGGAAGAAATTCGGTAATATATTCTTCCAGTGTCAGCGAGTTCAGATAGATGAGCTCGGCGTGTGGCTTTCCCACATAGCGGATATGCCAAGGCTCATAGGTGATGCCGGTGACCGAGGTTTTTCCGTGAGGATAGCGGATGATCAGTCCGTATTGCCAGCATTCCCGATTGACAAAGCGCCCCGCTTCGCACTGAATGAAGGCGCTGCCCGCATAGCCTTTTACATATACGTCGAGCGCAAGACCGCTTTGGTGTTCGCTGGCCCCTACCGCTGCGGCCACGTCCGACGCGGTAGTATCGACGATCTCGGCCTGCTCCTCGGCGGTGCGGTAAGAGCTGCGGATATAGAGCCTGGTACCGTATCTGTCGTAGACCGCCTGAGCGAGCGACGCGTAGGCATCGACGATCGATTCGGACATAAGAACATCCTTGTATGAAACAATAGTCGGCTCATAGGAGTCGCTCAGAACGTATTCCCGATTGATGAGATAGAGAGAATCGTCCATTTTGACAAAGTCGAGTCCGGCCAGCTCATCCAAAGTATATTCCCTGCATTCTCCTGCAGTCACCGGTTCGGTCTTCGCGGAACGAAAAAGTCCTGCGAGCTTTTCTCCGATCAGGAAGCGATAGTCGCTTCGAATGGCGAAGAAGAGTGCGGTCAGGACGATGAGCGCCGTCAGGAGCGACAGGACGACAATGGCAATTCTTTTTTTAACAGAAATTTTCATGTTCATAACAAACCGATAAATCTTCAAAAAAACACAGCAGGATATCAATTAAGACCATACACCATTTGTTCGAACTTACGATACATGCGCAAACCGAATTTCACCCTCCCGACAGGCAACCCTGTGGCACATTGAAGGTCCCGCTTAATGCTGCTCGGTTCCCCGCCTGACATGGTTCACGGTGTTCAATTGCACAAGACCCGTCGTTCAACGGATAAAGGTTTCGGCGCAAGACCACACACCGTAAGCCCTCATAAATGGAAACCACCCCTGCTGTAGCGGATTGCAGGTACAGGGCACCGCTATCTCCCCGGCCGGTATGGTCCTAATTCATATTCTGCTGTATAAAAATTGGTTCCTATATATTATAGCAGAAAGAGCGGTCGAATGCAAGACTTTTTCCCGAAAAACAAGGAAGATTTCCTCGCCTTTTTTCCCCTTCCTTCCGGATAATATTTTAGTTGTTTTTTACGATTTTTCATATTTCCCTAAATTTTTTGTTTTCTTACAGAGTATTCGTTTTTCTGCAAAAAAACACTCCCGCCGCGAAGAGTCGCGGCGGGAGCGGAAAAGAACACGGTAACCGTTTTTTGAATCAGCGCTTTGACCGGATAAACCGAAAGAGTTCCCGGACCCCGGTCTCAACAAGAAATGAAGCGGATTACTCAGCGTCGGATTCGGACTTTTCGTCAGACTCGGTCTTACCGGTTTCACCGTCTGCGTCCTCGGCGCAGTCGCCGGTGCAGTAAACGGCGTCCTCTTCGTCGCTGATGTCGTCCTCGTCAATTTCGAAGAAGTCCTCGCGCAGAGCTTCAAGCATCTCGTTCTTTTCTTCCTCGTCCTTAGCGCCGGTGGCGACAAGATAGCCGCCGATGGCTCCGGAAACCGCGCCGATGGCCAGAAAAGCAGCCGAGAGACTCTTTCTCTTCTTCCATTGACTGAAGAAGAGGACAATCATAGTGACTGTCTGAACTAAGAGCGCGATCCCGATGTAGAATCTCGATTTCATAAAGGCTTTTTTCATGGTTTTCCTCCTTAATTTTGGTCGGTAATAAAGATGGGGTGGATGATGAAAAGCATATTCAAAAGCTTTATCGCCTGATGTTCAATGAATACTTTTGGGGAAACAGGACCGGAAAAGAGTGGATTATGTTCGGCGTATTTCTGACGGGTGATTTTCGATTACAGCTTTGCGTTCATCTTCAGATACGCGTTGATAAAGCCGTCGATGTGACCGTCCATGACCGCCTGAATGTTTCCCTCTTCATAGCCGGTGCGGGTATCTTTGGCCAGCGTATAGGGCATGAACACATAGGAACGAATCTGTGCGCCCCATTCGATGTTGGTCTTATTGCCCTGAATATCTTCTATTTTTTCAAGCTTCTCTCTTTCCCGGATTTCAGCCAGTTTACTCTTGAGCATTTTCAGAGCGGTCTCTTTGTTCTGAAGCTGGGATCGTTCGGTCTGGCAGCCGACGACAATACCGGTTGGCAGATGGACAATGCGGATGGCGCTGTCGGTTTTATTGATATGCTGGCCTCCTGCGCCGCTCGAGCGATGAGCGGTGATTTCAATGTCCTCGTCCCGGATCTCAATCGACCCGTCGTCGGTAAACTCGGGCATGACCTCGACCGAAGCAAAGGAGGTGTGGCGCCGCCCGGAGGAATCGAAGGGGGAGACGCGTACGAGACGATGTACGCCGTTTTCGCTCCATAAGCGTTGAGGCGCTCGATCATGATCGTGGCGCTTTTGATGCCGGCCTCGTCCCCGTCCAGCCAGTCGATGAGCTTGACGCGGAAGCCATGGTTTTCCCCCCAGCGGGTATACATGCGGTAGAGCATCTGCGCCCAGTCCTGGGCTTCGGTTCCGCCCGCGCCCGGATGGAAGGAGAGAATGGCGTTGTTGGCGTCGTATTCGCCGGTCAGAAGCGCCGAAAGGCGCTGTGTCTCCTCCTCTGCCTCGATGGCGCTCAGCTCCGACAAAACCTCGTCGGTAAAGCTCTCGTCGTTTTCCTCGATGGCCATTTCGGCCAGCGCGTGCGCGTCCTCGGTGCGGGCGACAAGCGCCTGATAGGCGGATACCTTGTCTTTATACTGTTTGATTTCCTGCAAAGTTTTGGTGGAGGTCTGCGGGTCGTTCCAGAAGCCGGGCGCGACCGTAAGCGCTTCGAGCTCGGCAATCTTTTTCGTTGTCTCGTCGATTTTCAGCGCCTGCGCCAGTTCCTCCAAATCCTTGCGGATTTGTCTTAATTTGATTTTCGCTTCTTCGAGCTGGATTATCAAGCGGGGTTCCTCCGTTAAATCTGTTTTATTAAATTGCTATGGAATCGTTCGACCACGATTGCCGGGTCGAAAGCCCGGATTTGTCGTTCAAGTTCCTGAAGAACCGGATTTTCCGTTTGGAAATGTCCGGCCATGATCAGGCAGAGACCGCTGTCTGCGGCATCAAGGGCGGCGTTGTAGGATACCTCGCCCGTGATCAGCGCATCGGCGAAGGCGTCGATGGCGGCGTCGATCAGATCTTTGCCTGCCCCGCCGACAACCACGACCTTTTCGATTTTCTTGCTCTCGCAGGTCACGAAAACCGCGTCGGCCTCCAAGCGCTCTTTGACCATAGCCGCAAGTTCTCTGCCGCTTGTTGGCGCAATCTGCGCGATTCGTCCCAGCGATTCTCCCTCAGGCCCGAAGGGCCTGGCATCGGCAATTCCGAGCTTTTCGCAGAGACAGTCGTTGACGCCGCCTGCAACGGCATCGAGCCGGGTGTGGAAGGAAAGAGCCGAAATTCCGCTTCTCATCAGCTTGGTGATGATTCTCGACTTCGCGTCGCAGCCGTTGATCGAGCGCATCGGGGTAAAGATCAGCGGATGATGGGAGACGATGGCGTCGATAGCGTTTTTTGCGGCGTAATCGACGGCGTCCGCCGTGATGTCCAGCGTGACGAGAACCCGGCGGATCTCTCTATCGGGGTCAGATAGGCACATGGCGCCGTCGTTGTCCCAGCGGCAGGATAGAGAGGCCGGAAAAGCTCTGTCGAGATACCGATACAGGGTTTTGGCTGTCACGGGCTTCTGAAGAGCGGGCTGGGCGACGTTTGCTTCGGCGGTCTCGGTCATTGGCATACTCCTTTCCTTTCGGTAAAAATCACTTTGCTCCGGGGTCAGGACAAGCGTGTACGGAAGGCAGCTTAGCGGCGGGTAAAGACGGGAGTGCAGATTCTTTCTTCAAGAGCTCGCTCAAAAGTTCGCATAGGTACAGGCTGTTCGGGTGTCCGTTCGGATATCCACCGATTTTTTTGCGGATGGTTCGGATCACCTTTTGGAAATATTCCCTGTAAGCTTCGCGGTCTTCTTCAAAAAAGAGACGGCCGGTCAGAGCGTCGGCGGCCGGCAGCTCATAAGGCTCGCCCTCGTAGACGGCGGCCAGAATGCGGTAGGATTTCTTCCCCTCGAGAGCATAGCGCTCGGCCGTAAGGCGAAAGCCTTCTGCGGCAAGATAGAGCGCAAGCTCCGCTGTTCCGGTCATGGGCTGTAAAATGAGACGCATTCCCTGCTTTTTTACAAAGAGCGCGTCCTTCAAAATGGCGATAATGGTGTCGCCTCCCATACCGCAGATGACAATGTCGGTCGGAGAGTAGGCTTCAATGCCTGCCAGTCCGTCGGTCAGAAGCGTGTGAATCTTTTCCTCACAACCATAGCGGCGTATGTTCTGGGAAGCGGCGGACAGCGGTCCGGGGCGGATATCGGAGGCTATCGCTTCACGGCAGCGCCCCGTAAGGACAAGATAGAGCGAAAGATAAGCGTGATCGCAGCCCACGTCTGCTACAATCGATTCCGGGGGGCGGCCCGTCTTTTTGCAAGACGAAACGCCCCCCACCAAAGAGGCGGCTTTTTTCAGCCGTTCCTTCAAAGGAAGGATCACTTGGAGGCGAGATATTCGTTGATTTTAGAGACAAGCTCGTCCGCGTCGGTCTCGTGGACAATGCAAGCCTGCCCGATCGATTCCCCTCTCGCCGAGGGACAGCCGAGGCAGTGCATACCGATTTCAAAGAAAAATTTTGCGCAGCCGGGTTCTTTGTCAAGAAGATCCCCGATTACGGTTTCTTTGGACACAGTCATTGGGATACCATACCTTTCCCGAAAGGCGCCGCTTACAGCCATTTCTCTTGTCGACGAAAAAAACCGGTGATGAGACGCTGAAAGCCGCGACTTTTCGAAACAATTTTGAGCGCGGCAGAAGAACCGCAACTATATTATATAGTATTTCCTCTTCTCTGTCAATTCATTTATCAAATTTTTTGTGCGCTTCGGGAAGATAAATCTTGCGCGAACCTCAAAAAAGTGTTATAATACGTTAAAATAAAAAGAAAAGTAAAAATAAAAAGAAAAAGTGAGGGCAAAGGCAATGTGTGTATTCTGCCAGATTGCGGCGGGAGATATTCCTTCCAAAAAAGTATACGAGGACGAACAGATCTGCGCGTTTTATGACGTCAATCCGCAGGCTCCGGTTCATATTTTGGTGATTCCCAGAGAGCATATCGCCTCGGTCGATGCGGTGACGAAGGAAAACAGCGGAATTGTGGCAAGGATTTTTGAAACCATTCCGTCGATTGCCCAAAAGGCCGGTTTGAGCGGCGGGTACCGAGTGATTACCAACTGCGGAGCGGACGCCTGCCAGTCGGTGCCGCACCTTCATTTTCATATATTGGGCGGAAGGCAGCTCTCGGATGCAATGGCCTGAAGCGCTATGTTTATTCTGCAAAATCCTAAGGATCTGTTCTATTTTGCGCATAAATGTGAGGCGATTCCACCCACCGACTGTTTTTACGGACATACCCACGGCCACTGTGAAGTGCTCTTTTTTGTGCGAGGAAACGCCAGCTTCAATATTGAGGGAAAGATTTTCAAGCTCTCGCCCCTCGATATCGTTCTCATTCCGCCCCGGCACTATCATTGTCTGATTCTGGACGACCTCTCCCCTTATGAGCGTTATGTGCTGGAGATTCCTCTTCTCCGCTGTCCGCCCGGGAGCGATGCGGTTTTTGAAAGTCCGCGCATTTTCAGTATTGCCGAGAATAAAAGCCTTATCGGTATTTTTGAACGGGCGGAGGCCTACTATACCCTCCTTCCTCCCGACGATTTTGAACGAAGCGCCGAGCTTTTGGCTGAAGAGTGCCTTCTTCTCCTAAAGGCCGATCTGCATGCCGGGACGACGTCACATTCTTATGATCCGCTGACATTGCGGCTTCTCCGCTTTATCAACGCCAACCTGTCGGAACCGCTTTCCGTGGCCGGTCTTGCCGAGCATTTCTTCCTCTCCAAGTCTCATATTCAGAACGTCTTTCTTCGCAATATGCGGATCGGAATCAAAAGCTATATCGTGCAGAAGAAGATGGCTTTGGCCAAAGATCTTCTGGCACACGGCGAACAGCCCTCCGAGGTAGCCGCTCATCTCGGATACGACGATTACACTACATTTTATAAAAATTTTAAGAAGCACTGTAAAGAATCGCCCAGAACTTTTTTGGGAAAATTCAGAGAAAAGGCCGGAAGCGCATGAGCGGTTCCGGCTTTTTCGTCCGGTTCATATCATAGCTCATGACAATTTTCGCACCTGATCGGACGATAAGACGGCGTAGGGGCAAGGAGCGCCCTATGGCATGCGTCCGGCCGGGTCCTTACAAAGCGAAAAATCCCGCCGTTTTGAAAAACGGCGGGAAGAGCTTATTGAGGAATATACGCGCGTTTGATCACTACTTTTTGGGCCGGTTCGTACTGCGTCCAGTTGGCGTCCACCTTGGCCGTTTTAGGGCAGGCGGCAATGGCGTCCACGACCTCGATGCCCTCGATCACCCGGCCGAAAGCGGCGTAGCTGCCGTCCAGAAATTTGGCGTCCCTGTGGCAGATGAAAAATTGGGAGGAGGCGCTGTCCGGATCCTGAGACCGGGCCATGCCGACGACGCCGCGCTCAAAGGAGAGAGGATTGGGAATTCCGTTGGCGGAAAATTCGCCTTTGATCTTCTTCAGCGAGGGATCGCCGTATCCGGTGCCGGTGGGATCGCCCCCCTGGATCATGAAGCCCTCGATAACCCGGTGAAAAATCAGCCCGTCGTAGAAGCCCTGCTCCACATAGTCCAAAAAATTCTTTACCGAGAGCGGCGCCGCCTCGGCATCAAGCATAATGAGAATCTTTCCGTAGTTCTCAATCTCAAGGCAAACTGTTTTTTCGGTCATAATCTCTTCCTTCTGGTACAATGGCGCAAGATTTTATTCGATAACATAAATGGTTTTGATCACGATTTCCTCGGCCGGTTTGTACTGCGTGCCGTTTTCGTCCAGCTTTGTGGTCTTGTCACAGGTTGCGATGGCGTCCACGATTTCAATGCCGTCGATCACTTTGCCGAAAGCGGCATATTCACCATTAAGAAAGCGGGAATCCTCCTGACAGATAAAAAACTGAGAGGTAGCGCTGTCATAATCGTCCGAGCGGGCCATTCCGATGACGCCCCGGTCGAACGAGAGGTTGTTCTTCACCCCGTTGGCGGAAAACTCCCCCTTGATCGTCTTGAGCGAGGAGTCGCCGTATCCGGTGCCGGTGGGGTCGCCCCCCTGGATCATGAAGCCCTCGATAACCCGGTGAAAAATCAACCCGTCGTAAAAGCCTTCGTTTACATAATTCACGAAATTTTTCACGGTGATCGGAGCGACGTCGGGATAAAGCTCCAATGTGATTTTGCCGTATTTTTCAACGTCGATGATGACTTTAATCGGATCTTCCTTATAAAGGGCAAAAAAGAGCGTGACTGCCGCGGCGGCGATCAGAAGAACCACGACCGAAACAATCAGGATTCGTTCCCGCTTTTTGGCGGCCTCCCTTTTTTTCTGGCGTTCCTGTTCTTTGTAATAATTTTGAATGTTTTTTGCGCGACTCATACTGGAAAACTCCTGTTTGGAATTTAAGCCTCAACGTCGTAGACGAAGTTCTGTATCGAAACGTTGAGGTTGCCGTTCAGGCAGCGAATTTCATCGAACATTTCCTTCTGGTTTGCGTCTTTTTTGAAATTGACCGCATAGGAAAGCTCGAACATGGTGCCGAAATTGGTCGATTTTACCTTGACCACGTCCCAGCGTACGGTATATTTTTTTAGGATCTCGTCGAAAACGCCCACATAGTTGAGGCTTTCGGGAATCACGATCTTGAGAAGCTTTTTCGGGTTGCGCGCATCGCCGAAACGAATGAACATCAGAACGATCATCACAACCACCATAAAGATGTCAAGGACGGCGGCCACGCCGATATAGCCGCGCCCGCAGGCCAGACCGAGCGTCAGGGCAGCAAATATGTAGGCAAGATCCTTCGGACTTCCCTGCGTACTGCGGAAACGAATGATCGTCAGAGCGCCGCCGATCGAAATGGCGCTGAGTGCGGTAGAGCTGTTGCCGGCTCCCGAAAGATTGGAGGAGACCACGCAAAGGATGGCGAGAATCGAAGGAAGCATGATCAGGGTATAGGACATGCCTTTGGAGTGGCCGTCAATTCGGTTTGTAAAAATATAAAGCACGCTCAGAATGATGCCAAAGATCAGGGAGCTGATCAGAATCTTGAAGACCAGTCCGGCCGTAACCCCCGTCATATCGGATGTGATAATGGTATCCATCAGATTGATCGCCAGATAATTAGACATTCTTTACCTCCGCTGCCGGTAGAAAATCCCCGGTCACATAAGATTCGTATTCTTTGCCGTATTTGGAGAAACTGGTATTGAAAATCCGGTTTTCGCTGAGATAGCGCGCCAGCCACAGAGGCATGGTATTGGGAATTTTGATTTCCATAAGGATGCGTCCGGGCGGCAGGACATCCACGCCCGAGGTGTCGCCGTCTAAAACCAGATTGCTGCGCCGCGTGAGAATTTCCTTATCGAAGGTGATGCGAAGCTCGGGATCATCCTTACCGAACATAGCAACACGGTCGTAAGCGATATAGACCGCAGGACGAAGATCATAGGCGATGAGCATACGGAGAATCTCCTTTTCCACCTGACGGTCAAAAAAGCCGGACTCGGCGTGGGACGGAGGCAGTTTGTGACTTTTTGTCATCTCCATCGCTTCCCCGTATTTCATCGTGGCACGCCGCTTGGTGACAACTCCGTTATACTTTTGCTTAATTTCAAAGAAGACCTTGTCGTCGTATTGCCGCAAGGGAAAGTAGGAGCGGATACGGAGTTTTTCCTTGTAAATCGGTCCGTCGGTGGAGACGCGGATCAGATCGTTGTTCGGGGAGTCACAGTAGAGATTGTACAATTTGTAGGAGCGGTTGTCGAGACAGTATTGGTCATAGCGCATATATTCGGCAAGGAAGAGCCGGATGGCGTCATATTGTCTTTCCGTCAGCAGGTATTTTTTTTCATACCGCTTGAAAACCGTAATGGCCAAAACAGACACCCCTTTCAAATCCAAGGAAAAGCGAGGCGGACGGTTTGGGTTATACCGTCCGCGAAGCGACGCTTTGTAAAGTCCTTGTAATGGCTTCTTTTATTCTACCTGAAGAATGTTAATACAATATGAATAATAAATTAAAAAGTAAAGAATGAACGTCGCAATTTTGTCTTTTCCCTGCTTCATTGTTGGCCTTCAGCAATTTTCTTTTTTCTAAATGAAGGAAAAGAAGGAAAACGGCTCGCGGTGAAACATCTTTTTTTCTCGCCAGTTTATCTTCCGTTTAACTGTATTTATCGTTCTGTTTATTTGGGAATGCTACGATTCATAAGAATAAACTTTGAGAGGTGATAATTATGCTTCCGCAAAGACAGGACGATACCAAGCCGCAGGTCTGCGACCCCGAGGGGGTATCGCTGCGGTATGAGAACAGGCGCGAAGTAGCAAAAGGCGGCATGCTCGGATTTTTTATCGGACTTGCGGTCATTGTGCCCGGCATCAGCGGCAGTGCCGTGGCGATCATTTTCAGACTGTACGAAAAACTGCTGTACGCGCTCGGCCATCTGTTCGGAAAATTCAGAAGATGCTTTCTTTTTCTGCTGCCGATTGGAATCGGGGCGGTGATCGGCTTCGTCCTCGGATTTTTTGGGATACGGGAACTTCTGAATCTTCTGCCGTTTGCGACGGTGGCGCTCTTTGCGGGACTTATGACAGGCGCGTTTCCCGCCGTGACCGATCAGCTGAAAGGCAGTGCCCGCAAAAAGAGATACGGCTTGTTTTTTCTCGTAGGATTTATCCTTCCGATTGCTGTGACCGTCATTTCTGCGCTGACAACGAGCGGAACGCGATCGCTTGAAAATCTCGGTCTGCCTCACTATCTTATCTTCCTTGTCATCGGCTATGCGGTGGCCATTACACAGCTTCTTCCAGGGCTGAGCGCGACGGCGCTTTTGATGGCGTGCGGCTATTTTACGCCGCTCATGAACTCGGTCAGTCTTTCCTATTGGCAAGCCAACCCGTGGGTGCTGCTCGTCTATACGGCGCTTGTGGCCGGCTTTGCCGCAGGACTTTTCACCGTTTCGAAGATTTTGTCGGTCATCATGAAAAAACATCGCGCGGGCGCGTTTTTCACGATCGCGGGACTCTCGCTCGGTTCTATCGTCACAATGTTCTTCAACGCCGAAATCCTGTCGGTCTATCGTTCCTGGACCGAAAAACTGCCGTGGATTGATCTTCTTCTCGGTCTCCTCTTATTCGCTGTCGGCGTCGTGGCGGCATACTTTTTTGTGCGGTACGAACGCCGGAAGGAAAAAAATCCCGATAATTTGCCGTAAAGGCATTTTCATTGTCCGCAATTTCGTGTATAATAGCAGTCGGGTGATGATATGAAGATGAATATCAAAAAACGGCTTGCTCTATCGAATTTATTGATGCTTTTCGTCCCCGTGGGGGTGACGCTTCTGACGGGACTTCTCTTTCTTGTTGTTCTGTTTTCGGTATTCAACAGCAAAGGCTTTCTGCTCCGTGAAGAACATTTTTACGACAATAAAGACGAGATCGTGTCGTTCATCGACGAAAGCCTGAAAAGCGCTTCCCCGCAAGACCGCCTGAGCGAGCTGGTCGCCTCTTCGGGAAGTGCAAAACTGCGGATTCTGATTGCGGTAAACCGATCCCTTCTTTATGACATGGGAACCGAGTGCGCGGCCGACGAAGCGCTGCTCGCTCTGACGGCCGGGAAGGAAGGCGGCATATTCGTTTCCGACGCCGATCGGCAGTTGTACAGAAAAGAGTGGGAGACAAACGACAGTCTGTATGAGATTTCGGTATTCTGCAACTATACAGAATGGTCCGAAGAAGTGCTGATCATCGCTCTTGCCGTTATGATGATCGGTCTTGTCGGGATTGCTGTCGTCAGCATTCTCATCGCCAACCGCTTCCTTTCCCGTTCGGTTTTCCGAAAGATCGAACGCCCGCTCGACAAGCTGCTTGCCGGCGCGCGGGAGGTTTCGTCGGGCAATCTCGATTATACGATCAAATACGAGGAGGACGACGAATTCAAGCCGGCAATTGACGAATTCAACACGATGACAAAGAAGCTCAGACAGTCGGTCGAGATGCTTAGAGATGAGGAAAACAGCCGCCAGATGCTTATTGTCGGCATCACGCACGACATCAAATCTCCGCTTACATCCGTCATCGGTTATGTAGAGGGACTGTGCGACGGTGTGGCCGACACTAAGGAAAAGCAGGCACGCTACCTTCAAGGTATCCGCAGGAAGTGCGGGGAGATCAACGCGCTCGTAACCAAGATGATCGTATTGACAAAAAGCGAATACGAATTGGCAAACGAAAACGGGAGAATCTTTCCCGATGAAGAAATTCGTAATTTTCTTGCCGCAAACGGCGAGGAATACCTTTCCGAAGGGCTGCGCATCGTCTACTCGGGTGGAAAAACGCCGGCTCTTAAAATTTCACCCGAGGATTTTACAAGGCTTTTGCGAAACATCGCCGACAATTCGCTCCGATATAAAAAATCCGAAGAAGGAAGCCTGACCATCCGGCTCAGCCATGTGGACGGAAGGACAGAACTCTCTTTTGCGGACGACGGCATTGGCGTTCCTTCCGAAGCGCTTCCGCACCTGTTTGAAGCGTTTTACCGGGCGGACAAGGCCCGTACCTTTACGGCGAGCGGCAACGGACTGGGGCTTGCCATCGTCAGAAAGATCGTGACGGCGGCGGGAGGCGAAGTCAACGCTTACAACAACGAACAAGGAGGTTTGACCGTATTTGCGGTCTTTTAGCGATATGGAACGCATTCTGATTATTGAAGACGACGAGGACATTGCCGAAATCGAAAAAGATTATCTTGCCCTCAGCGGATATTCCGTTGTGATCGAAAAAGACGGAAACAAAGGCTTGCACGCCGCGCTGAACGGAAAATACCATCTGATTCTGCTCGATCTGATGCTCCCGGGCATTGACGGTTTGGAAATCTGCCGCCGGATACGGGACAAAACGAAGGTGCCCATTCTGATGGTAACCGCCAAAATTTCCGATTCGGATAAGATACGCGGGCTGGGTCTCGGCGCGGACGATTACATTGAAAAGCCTTTTTCGCCGTCCGTTCTGGTAGCGCGGGTCAAGGCGCATATCGCGCAGTGTAAGCGTCTCTCCGAAAACGACAAAAAAGCGCACAGTCCTGTTTTAGAAGCGGAGGAGATTACCATAAATACTGCGACTCACCGTGTCTTCAAAAACGGGAACGAAATAGAGCTGAAAAATAAGGAATACGAGCTGCTTCTTTTCTTTGTTCTCAACAAAGGTATCCTATTCAGTCGGGAGGAGCTGTACGAGAAGATCTGGGGGGTGGATGCTCTGGGCGACAGCTCGACCGTAGCCGTTCATATCAACCGGCTGCGGGAAAAGCTTGAAGACGATCCTTCTGCTCCTAAGCATATCACAACGGTGCGCGGCGCGGGATATCGCTTCGTGTGAAAGGCGGAAGTTGAACTTTTTGTTTCTTTCAAACATGAGAAGCTTCCCTTCCCGGAAAGGAATCAGTCGCTGAAAAATATCCGATGGACAGAAAAAATCCGCAGGAATGGGAAAACTCCGATTCCTGCGGATTTCTATTTCTCTTTGCTGATTTTTGTTTTGCTGACGTTAGGGACAATACGGCGATAACCGCGCGCGAAGGACCTGTACCGCAAACCCTTTCGCGGAAGAAAGACCGATATCCTGACAGCTCATCAATCTTCTTTGGGGACCGTGCCACTGACATGAACGTCGAGCTGGGGGAACGGGATTTCGATGCCCGAAAGCCGGAAGGCCTTATCAATCGATTCGTTGAGATCGTATTTGACCGTCCAATAATCGTCCTTCATTGCCCAGACGCGGAGGGTGAAATCAAGGCTGCTTTCGGCAAATGAATCGAGGCGGCAGAAGGGCGCGGGATCGTCCAGCACCAGCTCGTGATTGGCGGCAATCGCCAGAAGAAGCTTTTTCACGCGGTCGGTATCGGTACCGTAAGCTACGCTGACGGTAAAATCCACACGCCGTTTTCCCTCGACCGAAAGATTTTCCAAAGATGAGTTCGAAACAGTGGCATTAGGCAGGCTGACGGTGACGTTGTCGGGCTTTTTCAGGATGGTGTAAAAGAGATTCATATCGTCAACCGTTCCCTCTTCACCGCCGACCTTGATATAGTCGCCTACACGGAAGGGCTTGAAGATGACGAGCAGAATACCGCCCGCGATATTGGAAAGGCTTCCCTGCAGGGCAAGACCGATGGCGACGCCCGCAGAAGCGATCAGAGCCACTACGGAGGACATTTGAACGCCGAGAATCGATACGGCGATAATGATTGTCAGCGTCTTGCCACCGAAATTGACAAACGAAGCGGTGAAACG
>CALXKW010000025.1 GCA_944389045.1 uncultured Clostridia bacterium
AGTGCGCCGTACAGAAGATCGGTGACCGATTTTTCTCTCAGCTCGTCCCGGTATTTTTCGCCGAGCGTCTCTTCGAGAATCGCAAAGGCCGCCAAGAGGTCTCGTTCGTCCAAAGTCGGATCGTTTGAGAGCGAGGAGGCGCTCTGCCGGTAATAATAGAGCGGCTCGTCAAGATAGTAAGCGCTTTGGCAGGCGTCGACTGCGCGCGCGACAAAGGCCACATCCTCGCAGCGCCGCAGGGCGGGAAAAAAGATGCCCCGTTCCCGGCAGGCCGAGAGCCGATAGACCTTCCCCACCGTGTGGTTGCGGACATAGCGGACAGTGTCCGACAGGGAGAGAGGGCCGCCCTTTCCGGCATAGAGCGACCGGGCGGGCGTCGCCTTTCTCTTCGTCTCGATCATGAGATCGAAAATGACGCACCCGGGCTTTTCCCGCTCGAGAACACGATCGACCTTTTCCAAAAGCCGCGGATCGACCCGGTCGTCGCTGTCGACAAAGGTGAGCCACTCACCCGACGCCTTCTCGATGCCCAGATTGCGGGCCGGACCGGGGCCTCCGTTCTTTTCGGTCTTATAGACCAAGACCGGAAAAGCGGCCTTTTCAGCGAAGGCCTTGGCCTGCCGAAAGGAATCGTCGGTCGAGCAGTCGTCGATCAGGATCACCTCAAAATCGCGGTGGGTCTGCCGCGCGAGCGATTCCCAAAAGCGTTCGGTCTTCCCGAAAGAATTGTACATGGGCGTCACGATACTGAACTCAGGCATCGGATTCCACCTCCGCCACATACAGCCCGCGCCGCCCCTCGAAGGCGGCGTCGAAGGCGATTCTTTTCCCGTCCCGGCTCCAGCGCGGATGCAAATCACAGCGGAGATCGTTGTCATAGCGGAAGGGGGCGAAAACGCGGGCGGCAACCCGCATTCCGTCCTCGTCGTCCTCCCGGAGGATCCGTACCTCGGCCATGCGGGTTCTGTCGGGATAGGTATCGGTGAGAACAAACTTTTTGTCGGGCGAATAGCTGGGATGGCCGTCGGCCGAGATCTTCGGCCAAAGCCGTCTGAATGCGGACGTTTTGTCCCGCAGAAGATAGTATCCCTGCCCCATTCCCCTCTTGTTGGCAAAGGCGAGAATCTCCTCGTCGTTCTTCCAGCAGCAATGCGAGACCATATCGTCGTCTAAGAGAAGACAGAGATCACCGCCCTCCCGGTTCGCGGTAATCAGGCGGGAATACTTCCGTTTCCCCGAAAACCAGCGGTGGAGCACCATGAAGCGTTTGCCCGAAGGACTGAACATCAGGTGGTTCACCTTATGCACCACGTCCTTTCCCTGCATCTCGGGACGCGGACAAAAGGCGGCAAAATCGGTATATTTCAAAAGCGGGCGAACCTCTCCCGACAAAAGATCGACCGCCCAGATCGCCGGACTGTCCGGCAGGGGTTCGTTTTCGGTGGAATCGGGCAGATTGCGGTAACCGTAACCCGGCCGCAGGCGGTGAAGGCGGGAAAAATCAAGCGTCAGCGCGCTTTCCCCGTCGGCGGCCACGCAGTAGACGGCGGCGGGGAGAACACGCTCGCTTCTCTCTTTCGGACAAACGATCACCGAGCAATAGGAGCCGTTTTGAAAATCGTTGTAGAGAATCTTCCGGTCGAAGCCCGGCCCCAGCCATTGCAGCATACAGCCCTGCTGCACATTCCAGGTACGGGTTTTTCCCAAAAGCTCAAAACGGCCGCTCTCGGTGTCAAGACAAAGAATCTCCGCGGGCTTGTCCGAACAGACCTGTTTATAGGTCTCGTCGGCCCGAAGACAGAGCATATACCGGCCCGAGGCGTCCCAGGGTGATTTGTCGTAATAGCCGAAGAAATACTCTTTTTCGTCGTCCGGAGAGACGCGGCGGATCGCCCCCTGTGCTTTCACCTTCGGGGAGAGGGTATACATGGCCAACTGATAGCTCCGCTTCACCGCCCTCTTCAGAGCGGGAAAGCGATTCAAGAGCGTATTCGCTTTCTGTTCAAGACTCATTTCTTTTTCCTCAAAAAACGGGTATAGACAAACTTCTGAACACTTGCGGGCAGGAGAAAGAGCGCGGTTTGTCCGGCACAGACCGCAAGATAATCGGACAGCGAACCGAAGCCTTTTTGATAGGCCTGCCTCCGGATGCGGAGCAGAAGACGGGTGTTGGTCAGGCTTTTCCGCTTCCGATAGGTGTTCTCGTCGAAACGAAAGAGAAGAAGCGCTTCGGGGCAGTTGGCAGCCTTGCAGCCCTTGCTCAGCATGTCGATCCAGAGCGCGGTGTCCTGATTCTTCCGGTAATCGCCGTAAGGGCCGCAGCGCAGCACCTCGCTTTTCCGATAGATCACGGCGGGGTGATTGAAGGGATCCCGCCTTCGGGCGTAGCGGTGAATCGCGTCGTTGTCGAGCGGCACGTCCCTTCGGCCGAGAATATTGTCGGGGGAACCGGAAAATTCGAGAACCGGACAGCCGACAATCGCAAGCTCCGGATCCTGCTCGAAGAGCGCCAGCTCTTTCTCGCAGCGCTCCGGAAGCGAGATATCATCCGAATCCATCCGCGCCACAAACTCGTTCCGGCAGACCTTCAGCCCTTCGTTGAGCGCCAGCCCGAGCCCGAGATTCTTTTCCAGCGCCAAAGGCCGGAGGACGCCCGGATAGGCGGCCTCGAGCGAGGCGATCCCCTCTTCCAGTTCTGCTGTGAGCGGCCCGTCTTTGACCAGAACGATCTCGTCCGGCGTCCGCGTCTGCCCGAGCATGCTCAAAAGGCTCTGCCGAAGATAGTCTGGATTGTCACCTCGGTAAACGGTCTGCAATACACTGTAGGCTTCCATCGGGTTTCCCGCTCTCCTTCCTGAAAATTTAATAAGATTCTGAATCGGCCTCACGCATCGGATTTTACCCTCCTGCACACTTACCTAACGACGGCTCTCGCGGCCGGCCTCTGCGGCAAAGCGCCGCCGCGGGAACATGCCAAGCACGGCCGGAAAGGTCAGAAGAAGAACGCCGGCGTCCCGCCAGAAGCCGAACCTGGCGAGCGCATCGAGATTGCAGCGCATTTTTTCGGGCAGAATTTTTTCCCGATAGAGGCGCGCCGGATCTTCGGCACCGGCAAGCAGCGAGCTTTCATCCTTATATAAAATACTGGCAAGGCTGGTCACTCCGGCCGGAAGAAGCAGCGTCGCCATCATCTCGGGAGTATACCGGGCGACAAAGTCCGGAACCTCGGGGCGGGTTCCGACAAAGCTCATATCCCCCCGCAGGATATTGATCAGCTGGCCGAGTTCGTCCAGCCGGAATTTGCGGATCACCCGGCCCACGCGGGTCACGCGCGGATCCTCTCCCACGGTAATTTTCGGCCCTCGGTCGGCGTCCTGTCTCATCGAACGGAATTTGAAGATGCGAAAGAGCCGGCCATACCGCGTCACCCGCGTCTGCCGATAAAAGACCGGCCCTCTCGAATCGCACTTGACGGCGATCGCCAGAATCAGAAAAAGAGGGGCGAGAATAAGCAGAAGGAAGGCCGACAGAAGAATATCCGTCAGCCGCTTAAAAAAAAGCGCCGGCTTCTTCTTTTTCAGAATTTCATAATAGCGTCTGACTTCATCCGATCGCATGTTTTCCGGGAGCGACTCCCACTTTTTCAGCAGCATTGAGATACCCTCTGAGAATCCTTGCGTAATTGTCCGCCACATACGCGACCATTTCGTCGGTCAGCGAAGTATGGAGCGGCAGCGTGATTTCGTTGGCAAAAAGCGCGTAAGCGTTCGGAAAATCTTCGATACGAAAACCGAGCCGCCGATACGCCGTGTGCATCGGAAGCGGCTTGTAGTGTACGTTGCACGCCACGCCCGCCTCGGCCATTTTGTCGATGATCTCGCCGCGCTGCGCGAGCGTGATGCCCGGAATCCGCGTGAGATAGAGATGCCCTGAGGATTCGTAATCCTCGGTATAATGATCGAGAACCAGAACACCGAGCGGCTTCAGCACCCTGTCGTAATATTCTATGATTTCTTTTCGCCGCGCAAGCATCGCGGGATAGCGCTCAAACTGCCCAAGCCCGATGGCGGCGGTGATGTCGGTCATGTTGCATTTATACCAAGGGCCGAGAATGTCGTATTCCCAGGCGCCGAGCCGGCTCTTGTCGAGGGCATCCCGACTCTGCCCGTGAAGAGAGAGGAGTTGAAGAGTGCGGTAGATCTCCTCGTCGTCGATCCCACCGACGCTTCTCCAGGTCATACAGCCCCCCTCGGCGGTCGTGAAGTTTTTGACGGCGTGCCAGGAGAAGTTGGAAATATCGGCCAGCGCCCCCGCCATTCTGCCCTGACGCCGGGCGCCGAAGGCGTGAGCGGCGTCGGCCATCACGATGACCCTGCCATAGGCGCTCTGCAGGTCGTTTGTCGGGGAAAAAAGCGCGCTCTTTCTCTCGACCAGATCGAAAATCCGATCGTAATCGCAGGGAACCCCGCCCAGATCGACCGGAATGATCACCTTGGTTTTCTTCGTGATCGCCCTCTCCAGCGCGTCGTAATCCATCTCATATGCGTTTTTCTGCGTATCTACAAGGACAAGCTCGGCGCCCACATGGCAGACGACCGAGGCTGTGGCCGTGTATGTATACGCCGAGGTGATCACTTCGTCGCCCTCTTTGACGCCCAGCAGACGAAGCGCCATTTCCGCGCAGGCGGTCTGCGAATTGAGACATACACATTTTCTTGTACCCACATAACTTGCCACAAGTTTTTCCAATCGTTTTGTGCGGGGGCCTGTGGTGATCCAGCCGGAGCGCAGGGCCTCCGCCACCTCTTCTATCTCGGACTCCGAGATATCCGGCGGGGAAAACGGAACTTTCATGCTATCCTTCTCTTTGTTTCAAATTGATCCAATCCGCCCTCTTTTCGAAGAGCGATTTTGACCTTTTCATCGATAGTGTTCCACAAAGAGCGATTTTCTTGTTCGGATCTTGGTGACAAAAATGCCAAAAAGCTTTCAAAAATTCCTCTTTTTATCCGATTTTCTTCTTTTTCTTTTGTTTTTGAGAAAAGAAAGCGGAAAAAGACAGCGAGAAAGCATTCGGACATTCCGGAAAAAGATGCGCCCGGTAGAGCCGACGGAAAAAACGATAACGCATTCGAAGACTCACCCATTCCGCCGCCTTTCCTTTCGGCGGTGCCCGATGCGACGATGCCCGCAGAGCTCTCCTTCCCTCTTCATTATAATAAGCCCGTACCTATAAAAAGGATTTGCACCTGCGCCAAACTTTACCGCCTCCAAAAGGGATTTTTTCTCGAGCGCGGCAAAAGCGTTCTACAGACAAAACTTTTTTTACGAAAAAGCGCCGGCCCAGCGCAAAGAAAGCAAAATGTAAGCCGGTAGGCAGAAAATGAAAAAGAGCGGCGCTTTTTCCAAAACACCGCTCTTTTTCTGTTCTGTCTTCGGATTCGACGGTTCTTATCTCTTCCGTTAACCCTCTTCCCGGCTTTTCCCTCCGCTTTCCTTTCCGCTCATTCTTCCCCTCTCGTATTCTCCTCCCCGCAGCTTTGTTTCCCGCCCGCAGAAGACAAAACAGAGCCTGCCCGTTTTTCGGAGTACTTTCGTCCGCGCGCCTTTTCGCTGAAAAGAAACTCCATTTGCTTTCGCTTCTGTTCGGCTGAAGAATGTACGTAACAGCGCATCGTCGTAGCGACGTCGGCGTGACCGAGAAGCTCGGAGAGCGACTTGGCGTCAAAGCCCGCCTCGATTCCCCGCGTGGCAAAGGTATGGCGCAGGGCGTGAAAGGAGTAATGTGCCAAGCCGTTTCGACGCAGGAAGCGTTCGTACCGCACATACAGCGTATGCGGCTCGGAACAGCGCTCTTGTCCGGTGAGAAGAAAGCAGCCCGGCGCCCCTCTCTTCTCCGAGAGAAAATCGGCCAGCGCCTCGGGAAGCGGAATCTCGCGCCGGGCGTTCCCGGTTTTTGGCGGTCCCAGAATAACCTTGGTTTTGTTTGGCGCGGCCGGATCCAAATCGGCGATCCGTTCCACGGTACGCCGGATCCGGACCGTCCGTTTTTTGAAATCGATATCCTCCCACTTCAGTCCGCAGAGCTCTCCAATGCGTATTCCGGTGTGGAGCGCCAGTAAGAGGCCGGCCGCCATCTCCTCCTTGGAAGAAAGCAGCGCTTCCTCAAAACGATCCACAACTTCGCGGGGCAGCACCTCGATTTCCCGCCGCGGCGTCCGCGGACACTTAAAAAGAGCAGGATTCGGACAGACGCAGCCCCGGGCACGGGCATAGAAAAGAAGTGTCTTCAGTACCGAAAGAATATCAAAAACCGTTTTTTCCGACAGCCCCTTCCGCCTACGCCCGCCCGTCTTTAAAAGCTCTTCCCGAAAAGAGCTGACTGCCGGACCGTCGAGCGTTTCCGGCGGCCGCTCTCCCAGCGAAGGAATAAGATAGCTATGTACGATGCGGTAATAGCGCGTATAGCTCGACTCCTTCACGCTACCCCGAATCGCGTTCAGCCAGCTCTCCGCCAATCCCGCCAGAGTAGCCATACTCTTTTGCACTACCTTCCGAGACGGAAAGCCGGCGCGGCAATACTCCTCTTTTTTTAACCGGACCTCGGTATAGCTCCGACCATAGAGCGAGCGATACACGGTTTTCCCATTGTCCCGGTACGCCATAACGCGCGCCTCCCACCTTCCGTCCTTGCGTTTGAAAATGCTCTCCCCTCTTCTTCCCATCTTGTTCTCTCCTGTTTTTTTATTTTTTCCTTCGCCTTCCGCCGCAGGCCGGTCGGCAAGAAATGGGTCTTTTCGTTGGCAAAACCGTATACAACATACCGGTCTTCGCAGGGAGATCCCGAACTTTCTTTCTTCGCGAAATGTCCGCTTGGAACCCGCCGAACGAATAAAGAGAAGAACCGCCCCGCGCCGGGTTGACTTCCGTAACAGAAAAGCAGAATGACAGGCATAAGGGAAGAAAATGCAGAAAGCCTCAAGGCTTTCTGCATTTTACCGCTCTGTGATTCTCTTGTCAAAGGAAACATCCAACAAAACTTCTCCGCTATGATAGCCGGAGTCTGCGGGAAAAAAGCTCTCCCTTTGGCGCAATATGCCCCCTAATGGCTCGGTCCAATCCTCCTCATTCTCTGCCCTATCGCCCCATGGATCGGACAGACAGACCACCGCCGACGGAGAGAAAGGACCGAAATCCTCGGAAAAAATCTCAGCGTTCAGAAAATAGTATACCTCTTCGGAAAGCGACGATCCGTCGGCGACAGGCCGCTCCCAAGAAGGCCGTCAAGATTGTATTTTTCAACCGATCAGACCTTCAGCGAAATTTCCCCGCCGTTGAGAAAAAGCTTCTCCCCGTCGGAAAAGGTCAGCTCCAGCCGGTATTCGGTATCCAACCCGGTTACGACAGCGGGGCGTCCCCGGTAGATGACCTCCCTCCCAAAGACCATCAGACGGTCGCGGTAAGCCGTATAGAGCTCCGCGGCGGGCAAGGAATAGACCCTTTGTAAAATCCGGAAGAAGGCGACCGCCATCTTCTCCCGCGCGAACCGGACTTTCCGGTCGCCGAAAATGCTGCCGGCGACATCCGAAACGCCTTCCGGAAAACCTCCCTCCGGCGTGTTCAGATTGAAGCCCGCGCCAAGCGCCACCATCGCTTCATCTCCGAGAAAGGCCGCCTCGGCCAGTATTCCCGCCACCTTTTTCCCGCCGCAGAAGACGTCGTTCATCCATTTGATCTCGGCCCGGTTGTCGGAAATTTCTTCGATGGCCTCACAGGCGGCGACCCCCGCCGCCGCGGTGATTGCCGCAGGCGAAAACCGACGGGCTTTGGGGCGAAGCAGCACACTGAGATAGATTCCGCTTCCGCGCGGCGAAAAAAAGATATGGTCCCCCCGCCCGCGCCCCGCGGTCTGCTCCTCCGCGATGACGACGGTCCATTCAGGCGCCCCCTGCCTGCCGTATTCCTTCAAAATGGTATTGGTGGAAGTGATTTCACGAAAACAGCAGGCGGTGAGACCGCAGGCCCTGCGAATATAGGAACTGTTGAGCGATCGGATCATACGCTTTCCCCATCCGCCGGTACGAACCGAAAAAGGGGCCGTCACGGCATGGCGACGGCCCCGGATTTTTAAGGCTGTTCCGGCACTTTCTTCTTTTTAATCATCTTGGATCTTGGCTAAATTTTAAGGACTAAGTTTCTGTAAAATTTCGATCGGCTCCGCCGCTTTACTCTTCTGTCTTCGTTTTTTCGGAAGAGTCCTCTTTTTCTTTCGCATCCCCTGAAGAGGAATCGGAAGCCTCTTTCGTTTCCTTTGCAGCAGCGTCTGTCTCCGAAGCCGTATTCTTCATACCGGCCTTGCCGTCATCGATCTCCTCGTCGTGAATGACGAGCTCCTCTTCGACTTCCTTATGCGCGTTTTCATCGATATGAAAGGTTTTGGCAACCTTCTTTTTCGCCTTGCGCCACCAAATAGTCAACGAAGTGCCGATGACAAGCGCCGCGCCGAAAATCGAAGTCAGTGTGATCGAGACGGCGGTAGGATCGATATAAAGCGCGTGAACGAACGATTCAACCATAACTAAAACCTGTGCGATACCCTTTCTTTCTTCGGCCGCCGCCCAAACTCCGGCTCGCGCCTTTGTTCCGACCCTTTTCGGCCTGTTTTTCTCTGAGAGCCGTTTTGCTTTTCAAAATCTGCTCTCTCCACCGTTCGGCCGTTTTTCCGATAAACGGGCGAGAAAGCCGCCTCTTCAGGCGCTTTCCCCGGCCAAACGAATGCTCCTACGGGCAGTATACCATCCGGCGTTCTTTTTGTCAAGTCTTTTTCTTTTTCGCGGCCAGCGAGGAGAGAAGATATTTGGCGCCAATCGCCGCGCCGGTTCCCGGATGATAGAAGAAATCCGCCATGGTCTCGGTGATCTGCCTGCGATAAAACTCCTCCTCGGCAAAAAGACGCTCCACCGTCTCCGAGACCCGGTCGAGCTCCTCCTTGTCGAGCGCGATTCCCATTTTGTCGCGCAGGGCGATCTCCACCGGCACGCAGCCGATCTTCTGCCAGTTGGGATTCAGGCATTTAAGCTTAGTGTTGATAAAAAGCGCGGGCCGCTTGGTGGCGATGCAGAACTCGTAAGAAATGCCCGACCAGTCGGTAATCAAAAGATCGGAAGCCCAGATCGAGCGGTTCCCCGAAAAATCGAGTTCGAAGGAGAGCTTGTCCCCGACCAGCGAGGCATACCGCTCCACAATGGCGTTCATCTTGGGCCCGTAGCGTTTGACATACTCCGGATGAGGGCGGATGGTGAGATGATAGCGGTCGGAATAAAGACTTTCGATCAAAGAGTCGATACAGGAGTCGAGCAGGTTGTCCTCACTCCAGGAAGGGGCGATGAGAATCTCCTTCTTCCGGTTCGGATCGGGCGGAAGCGCGGCCCGCGCGGCATTCTCCTTCTCCCCCGCCTCGATCAGGCGGTCGACGTAGGGAAAGCCGAACTCGACGAGCTTCTTCTCGGGCAGGCCGTAGACTCTCTCAGTGGCCCGCACCTCCCTTGCCACATGAGGCCCCACGCAAAATATCGTATCAAAAGCGTCGAGCGCCCCTTCCCGGAAGCTCATGTGTATGCTCATGGGATCGTGGGGCAGATAGACGTATTCGATGTCCTTCTGCATCAGGGAACGCTTCAGATAGAATTTGTCCAAATCGGGCGTCGTCATCACCATCATGTCGCATTCGAGCTTCAGCATCAGCGGGATCGTTTTCTTCAGGCCGATATAGTAGGGCTTGATGCGGGGATTGGTCTCGGCAATGGTAAAAATGACGTCGTTCGGGTCGTTGGTCACATAATGAAGGACTAAATTGGAGCGCTTGAGAAGCTCCTCCATCAACCCCTCAAAATATTTATAAAAGCCGCTTTTTTCGGAATAGATGACCACATGCTTGTTGACGATCCGGAAGAAGCGCCGGTAATCGGCCCTCTCCCGTGCCACTTCCTCTTTGGAGCGCTTTTTTTCCCCGTCGAGCGCGGCAAGCTGTGCCAGCTGACGGCGGCTCTCTTCGAGGGCCGCGTAGTCGACATAGCGTTTGGGGTTGATCAGGAAATTGAGCAAATACATGACCGCAATGGCCAATAGATTGCTGGCGATCCAATAGAGCGCGGTACCCGCCGGCACAAAGAAGCCGAGATAGAGCGAAATACCCACCGAAATCGCCATCAGGCCGTACTGGTTTAACTTGCTTTGCTCGTGCTGCAGCACGTTGGAAAGATTCTGCGTCAGGCTAAGAACATAGGAGGAAAGCGCCGCAAAAAGCGGCACGAGCGAATAGATGCCCCAGGCCTTGGAGGGAATGACCGAAAGGTTGAAGCCCAAAAACTGCAGATCAAACTGCGACACTCCTTCCACCAAAGAGGAAAGCTCCGCAGGCGAGACCCCTTCAAGCGAGAGATCCGCGGTGATGCGTCCTTTTTGAATGGCGTCCACCAGAAGAAGCTGGAAAGAGGATTCCGAGGAATCGGCGCCGATATAGCCTGCCAGCGCCTCCATAACATTATCGGACGCGCCGAATAGGTAGCTCAGCGGATGATAGATGATGTAGATCACCGCCATCAGAAGAACGATCTGAATCACCAGCGGGATCAGCGAGAGCATGGGGCGGTATTTTTCCCGCTTGAAGAGCTTCGACTGTTCCTCGGCGATGGTATCCTTGTCGCCGTAGTAACGCACCTTCAGAAAGTTGATTTCGGGCTGGATGCGGACCATCACAATCGAATTTTTCTGAATCCAGACCGAAACCGGCATCAGAATCACTTTCGTAGCCAGAGTAAAGAGAAGAATAGCCGCGCCGTAATCCTTTACCAAAAGCCAGCATCCCTTCATCAGATATCCCAGCGGGACGCAGATGTAATAGAGGATTGTATCCATTGTTTTTCTTTCCCTTCGGAGAAATCAAGATCTTTTTTGAAAGAGAGAACAAAAGGCCTGTCCGTAAAAACAGACGAAAAAGCAAACGCCGGACATTCAGAGGGCTTGAAAGACTATATTCCATCGCAATATAGTCTTTCAAGCCTTTTTCAAATTCATTTATAGAGATTTCCCACAATAATCCGGTCGACAAGCGTCCAGTTGCGGAAGTCTTTGGCGTCGCCCACGACCTCATAAACCACCAATTCGTCGTCGCCGCCCGAAACCGTCTTCTGGAAATGATAATAGCGCTTTCCCTTTTCGCTCTCCGACACGTCGAAGACGCTCTTGCCGTAATCGTGTCCGGGCTCGATTCCCTCCGAAGCGAAAATCGTAGCACGCAGATAAGACTGCTCCACCGGCGCGCTCGATACGGCAAGGGGCGTTCCGGAATCGCCCTTCTTCTTGACCATCAGCGTCGTCACCCGGGCGCCGGACAAATCCTTGGTGTCGCTGATGGCCGCCGCATGGTCGCCGGTGATGAGGATCGTGGCGTCCTCATAAACCCCGAGCCGCTTCATCTCATCAAGATAGCGGTTGATGATCTGAAAGGAGAGGCGCAGTGCGATGTCGCTGTTCCACTCCTGATCTTCCGAAATGGGATCCCAGTTCTCGTCGTAGCTGTTGGGAAGATGACATCCCGCGATATGAAGGAAGGTAAAGCGGCGTCCGTCCTCGGTAAGTGTGAACGCCTCCTTTGTCAGCTCCTCATAAACCCCTTTCATGTCGGTCTCATAGAGAGGCTGATCGATTTCATATAAAATATGGCGATTGAAATCGTTCGAATTGATGACACCCACCCAGCTCTTGGCAAAAATCGGGAGATAGCGAACGAGCGTCAATTTTAGCATGTCGCCGAACAGTCCGAAGCGGCTGAGCACGGTATATCCGTCTGTGCCGCTGACATTGTCGACCACACCGCCGAAGACGCTTGCGTCGTCGTAGGCATAATACTTTTCGGTATACAGATTCACATGGTAGCCATTCTCCTTCAGATCGCTCAGAAAACCGGAGGAAGAATAAGCCTCTTGGAAATACGCCGGCCGTGACACACTGTAATCGTTCTCCACACCGGTCAGCATATAGGCAACCGAGGGATAGGTGCGGGAATATTTCGAAATATGGTTGTCATAGAGAGTGAAGCCGTCCAGAGAAGCAAAAAAATCGGGATCTTCTTCGATTATGCTCTGATAATAGTTCAGATCGAACCGGTCGACCAGAAAGACCACGACGTTGCCCTCAGCGGAAAGCTCGGTCATGCCTGCCGTAGTCAGCATCTTCGGCGTCGGATCCTCGGTTTCGGAAGCCTTTTCCTCGCCGCTCTTTCTCTCGTTGAGCGGAACAAAGACCTGGGTGGTCAGCGAGAAGATCAAAAAGTTGAGAATCTGAACGCCGATCACCGCGACAAGCAGCACGATGGAGATCAGACGCAGCAGCTCCCGTTTCCGGCGCACCAGAAACACGGAAGCGAGTATTCCGCCCGGCACAAGGATCCAGAGAATCAGATTGAAAACCGTCGCGCCCGTGCCGTAGGTCGCAACGCCCACACCGTCTCCCTCCAAAGCGTTCAGTCCGAGGTTCAGATAATTGCCCTGCAGAAAAAACATCAGTCCGAAGCCGAGAAGAAGCGCGGCCGCGACGTCAAACGCCCTTCCCGGCAGGAAAAAGAGGCAGAGAAAGAGAAGGGCCGAAAAAAGAAGGGCAAAGCCGAACGCGAGCGCTCCGAAATCCGAGAAAACGAAGCCGAGCTCCTCGATATTTTTGCAGTAGGCTTCAAAGGGCCCGAAAAAGAAGAGTGTAAAAGGGATCGCGGTCGAAAGAAGAAGCGAGGGAACAAGGCGCTCCTTCTTAGTAAAGCCGCGGTACGGGGAAGTTGTCCCCCGTTCTGAAAATTCATCCGATTGGTACTGATTCATTGGGTTTCGAAAAATCCTTTCCCGCCGGCCGGGCCGCATCTTGGGCAGACAGCCGCTGCGTATATGGCCGCAGACCATATACGCATGAGGCTATAAGAACAGATTCGCCCTGTCCGCCGCATTCATGTTCGGCAAAAAGCCGTATCGCCCTTCGTCCGACGACGCCTTTTTTAGCTCAGCGGCGGTGAGAACCGGGAACTCCCGTCGTGATTTTTTTTACATTAGGACAGATCAGCTCCTCGTCGCGCCGGACGGGAGCCGCCCAGCGAACGGCGTTTTTCAGAACCAGCCGCACCGAGGGGTTGTAGTAGGTGGCATAGGTCTCGTGCCCGGGCTGAAAGTAAAAGATACGCCCGTTGCCGCGGAAATAACAGCATCCGCTGCGGAAGACCTCGCCGCCCTCATACCAGCCGATCAGAACCAGCTGATCGGGGGCGGGAACGCCGAAGGGCTCGCTGTACATCTCTTCGTGCTCAACTTCAAAATAGGTGTCGATGCCCTGCACGATGGGGTGCGCGGGATCGGTGACCCACAGCCTCTCCAGATCGCCGTCTTCCCGCCAGTTGACGTTGCAGGTGGTGCCCATCAGGGCGCGGAAGGGCTTGGAATGGTGGGCCGAATGCAGAGCGATGAAGCCCATTCCCTTGAGAACGGCATTTTTCACCCTCTCCGATACCGCGTCCGGCACATCCCCGTGGCGGAGATGACCCCACCAGAGCAGCACGTCGGTAGCCCGAAGAACCTCCTCGGTCAGACCGCATTCCTCGTCGTCCAGCGTGACCGTCCTGACCGTGATGTCCTCCTCGCTGCCGAGAAAATCGGCCAGCGTCTTGTGAATGCCCTCCGGATAGATTTTTTTGACCTCTTCGTCAAATTTTTCGTGACAGAATTCGTTGAATATGGTGACCGAAATCATGCCGTTCATCCTCCTCTTGTTTCCCGGATCCCGGGTCGTTTCCGCACAATTCGTTCCTGCAAATGGGGTTTTCCTTCCGAAGGCGTTCGGAGGCCCTTCTGCCGGAACAATCTGTATCCGATTTTATCACAAAGCCCTCTCTTTGTCAATCGTATTTGCCGATTTTTCCTTCCTGCCGGCGTAAAGAGGCCCGGTTCGATAGTCCACAGCCGTCTTTCTCTTATTTTTGACTTAATTTTGGCGTTTTGCACACAAAAGCATTTACCCTCCGCACTTTTCTGCAAGGCGCGTCTTTCTTTCATTTTTTCTTTAGCTTTGGATTCGCTCTTCCGCCCTCCCGATAAAAAACCGTGTTCGAGAAAAGAGGCGCGTTTTTAGAAAAAAGTCTTGCAAATAAAGACAGAAAAGAGTATAATGAGATATTGATTGATCCGTACAGGGAAAACTTTGACATCCGTTCAGAAAAAACGAAAATCCGCCTCAATGCGCGGCGGTCTGACGGAAAGAGGGAGCATTGCTATGAAGAACAGCGAAAAAACCATGGAAAAAATCGTCGCCCTCTGCAAAAACCGGGGCATTGTGTACGCGGGCAGCGAAATATACGGCGGCCTATCCAACTCCTGGGACTACGGCCCGCTCGGCGTGGAGCTGAAAAACAACATCAAAAAGGCATGGTGGAAAAAATTCGTTCAGGAATCCCCCTACAACGTGGGACTGGACAGCGCCATCCTCATGAATCCCAAGACCTGGGAGGCTTCCGGCCATCTCGCCGGCTTTTCCGACCCGCTGATGGACTGTAAGGTCTGCCGTTCGCGCCACCGGGCGGACAAGCTGATCGAGGACTATGCGGCGCAAAATCAGATCGAAGTGAATCCGAACGGCTGGACAAGCGACCGCATGAGCGACTATATCCGCGAGAACCGCATTCCCTGCCCCTCCTGCGGCAGCTCGGACTTCACCCCCATCCGCAAGTTCAATCTGATGTTCAAGACCTTCATCGGCGTCACCGAGGACAGCTCGAGCGAGGTCTACCTCCGTCCCGAGACGGCGCAGGGCATCTTTGTGAATTTTCAGAACATCCAGCGCACCACAAGGCGCAAAATCCCCTTCGGCGTGGCCCAGATCGGCAAATCCTTCCGAAATGAGATCACACCCGGAAACTTCATCTTCCGCATCCGGGAATTCGAGCAGATGGAGCTGGAATTCTTCTGCAAGCCCGGAACCGATCTCGAATGGTTCGACTACTGGCGCTCCTACTGCCGCGACTTTCTCTATTCGCTCGGCATGAATCCCGAAAATCTCCGCCTGCGCGACCACGACAAGGACGAGCTTTGCTTCTACTCCAAGGCCACCACCGACTTTGAATTCCTCTTCCCCTTCGGCTGGGGCGAGCTCTGGGGCGTGGCCGACCGCACCGATTACGACCTGACCCAGCACAGCAATACGAGCGGAAAGACGCTCGACTATTTCGACCCCGAGACCGGTGAGCGCTATATTCCCTACGTCATCGAGCCCTCTCTCGGCGCCGACCGCGTGCTTCTTGCCTTCCTCTGCGACGCCTACGACGAAGAGGTGGTCGACGCGGAAAAGAACGACACGCGCGTTCTGCTTCGCCTGCACCCGGCGCTGGCCCCCTACAAGGCCGCCGTCCTTCCGCTTTCCAAGAAGCTCTCCCCCCGCGCCGAAGAGATCTATCGGACGCTCGCGAAAAACTTCAGCGTCGATTTCGACGACGCCGGCTCGATCGGAAAACGCTACCGCCGGCAGGACGAAATCGGCACGCCCTTCTGCATCACCTACGACTTCGACTCGGAGAACGACGGCTGCGTCACCGTGCGCGAGCGCGACAGCATGCAGCAGGTCCGCCTTCCGATCGAGTCGCTCGACGCCTATCTTGCGGAAAAGGTCGCTTTCTGACCGCCGCCTGAAACGATACCGAGACCCTTTGCGGCAAAAGCGGAATAGCCGATAGAAAAACCATGGGTCCGGGAAAGACGCATACCCATAAGGAAAGGTATCCTTTTACCGCAGTGCGGCATAGTCGGAAGGCTATGCCGCACTATTCTTTGCCGTTCAATGATCTGCTCGTTTCCACCCTGTTCCGGTTTTCCGATAAAATTCCAGACAATTTCATCGTCTTGCCGCTTTTGCTCTTCGGTAAGATCCAAACGATTTTTATCCCGGATATTGCTTTTTTGTCCCTCCCGTGCTATACTATTTACGGAAGTATAACCAACGAGCGTCTCGGGCGTAAGCTGCGGGGCCGATTCGGCCATGTTCAGCTGTTGGTCCCTGCTTCCATTTTTGTTTTTATAGGCGCTTTATATGTGCAACTGCTTCTTTTGACTGATATTCCGATACGCTCACACCGTTGTAATATTTGGTGTACCGGTCGTAAACCAACAAATGTCCAGGGTTCCCGCTGTGAAATCGTACACGCCTTCCGCTATCCCCGCTATCCCCGAAAGCAGCTTTCCTCCTATGTATACGGGCGCAGAAATACTGGAGGAGGAAGATTTCACAGATTTTCCCAATATACGGGAAATTACTTTATTTGATTGATTATTATTAAGATAGTCTCCGGACGAAACAGAATAATAGTTCTTCCCAAGTATTCTCGATTTAACTTTCTTACTCAAATTTCCCATGTGTTTCCCCATGTATTGACATTTTATAATTTTTATAGTATACTTAACCTAAATTAAATAATAATGGAGGGTTGGACATGACGCGTGCATTTCTTGATTCCCCTACAACAGTTGAATCCAGAATTTTAGGAGATGACTCTTTTTCAATCAACATCAACGTATTGGGTGTTTTGTTTTATACTCTTGCTATTTGCGCCTTGGTCTTTTTTGTTTTCTTTTTACCACGAATCATTCAGAGGCGAAAAGAAACTAAAAACAAAAGACTGATAACCATTTCGGGACATGCAACCAAAGTTGATTCTAAAAAGGTTGTTACGGTATCTTTAATTGGAATGAATGAGGTACAATTGGTCAAAGGAGAAATCTTTATTGCTCCGTTTCCTGAAAAAGAAGGGTTCTTTTTCATGGGTTGGTTCTACGATTCCGCCTGCACGGATCCCTATAAAAACGCGGTAATAAAGAAAGATATGACTCTGTATCCCAAATGGATAAAAAGCAGCTGATAATATAAAAAAGGATTGAACTCAAAATGCTTGTTTTATGGTTGTTTCGGCGAAGCCTACTTCCCAAACCTACTTTTTGGGATGAATACGGAGATTTGATCTGTGCGGTTATTGGGATAACTTTAATTGTTTCCTTTTTCGTTTATCTTGCTGTCTCCATCGCAAACTCTCACAAAATTACTCCGGAAAAGAAACGTAAGAAAAAGAAATGTGAAATCACTTTGATTTCTCACACTGTCCTGACAGTCGATAAGGGCACGGAATTTGTTGCTCCCTTTCCGAAAAAAGAAGGATATGACTTCGGCGGATGGTTCTACGATTCCGCCTGTACAGATCCGTACAAAACTAAGACTGTAAAAAAGGATTTTACTCTATATCCCAAGTGGATCAAAAGTAGCTGATGATCGGCTGCTTTTTTTATCCCACCCCTTTGCTTGCTTCTGACTGATGCTCGATTTCACTTTCACTTTTTTTATTTTCCATGATACCCTCTTGATTTAAAATGGATTTTATGTTATATTACGAACAGAGTATTTATCCTATTTTCCAAGGAACGGTGGTATTTATGAGTATTTGCTTTCTTGCTGAAGATGGAAAAGTGGTAAGTTCAATAAGCCAAAAAGATGTAGGATATACTTGGAATTGGAACGACTGGGGATGGCCGATTGTTTTTTGGCTGGTTCTTCTTTTTGCAGTTTCAGTAATTCTTTTTTTTAAGATTAGAAAAAAAAGACGAGCTGCACGAGTCGCGCGCATGACAACAATAAAAGGC
>CALXKW010000026.1 GCA_944389045.1 uncultured Clostridia bacterium
GGGCAGCTCCTCGATACTGGCGGGTTCGCTGACCGTGAGCAGGATGCTTTTGCCCGGAATCGTGCGTTCAACCGAGGAGAGTCTCAAATCGGTGCCCGACTCGCTGCGCGAGGCCGCCCTCGGACTCGGAGCGGGCAAGCTGCGGACCGTCTGTACGGTGGTTCTCCCCTCGGCCCTGCCCGGTATTCTGTCGGCCGTCATTCTCAGCATGGGAAGGGTTATCAGCGAGTCGGCGCCTTTCCTCTACACCATGGGTTCAGTGATCTCGGCGCTTCCCGAGGGCTTTGGGGACAGCGGCGCTTCACTGGCCGTGGCGCTCTACCAGCTCTCGGGCGAAGGCTGGTATCTCGACGAGGCCTACGCCACGGCGGTGGTGCTTGTGATTCTGGTGCTGGGGCTGAATCTTCTGGCGGAGGGACTCGCCTCCCGCCTCAGCCGGAAAAGGACGGCACCGCGCCCGAAAAAACACCGCCGCAGCGAAGAAAAGGCGGCGGAGGCGGCGAGCAGCGTATAACGAAGGATAAGCCGCGCGAGCGAGGCTTGTTGTCCGCCCACCTCCCCTTTCCTTCCGCGCTATACGGCGGGAAGTTTCGGTCGGACCGAATACACGAGCCAGACGGGCGCAAATTGCGAAAAGGAGTGCTTTTCAGTGAATCGGAGTGAAAAAATAATGCAGAAAAATCCGGAACAGAGCGCGGCCGGCGGTTTTCGGAGAAAAGATGTGCGAAAAATAAAAAAAGCGGCCGCAGAGGAAAAAGCGGCCCCGGCCGCCTTGGACAGGGAGCAGGACAAAGACTTTTTCGGTCAGACGCTGTCGGCCAAAGAGGTCAATTTGTGGTACTCCTCCTTTCAGGCCCTCAAAAATATTTCCATGGAGGTGCCCGAGAAGAAAATAACCGCGCTGATCGGGCCGTCGGGATGCGGGAAATCCACCTTTCTCAAGTGCTTTAACCGCATGAACGATCTTGTTCCGGGATGCCGCGTGGAGGGGAGCTTTTTCATCGGAAAGACCGACATCTACGGCCGCACGGACGTGAACCTTCTGAGAAAAAACGTGGGGATGGTTTTTCAAAAGCCCAATCCCTTTCCGATGAGCGTATACGACAACATTGCCTACGGTCCCCGCACCTTCGGCATCCGCCGGCGGGCGGAGCTTGACCGGATCGTGGAGGATTCGCTGCAAAAAGCCGCCATGTGGGAGGAACTGAAGGATCGGCTTGACCGTCCCGCTCTGGGGCTTTCGGGCGGACAGCAGCAGCGGCTCTGTATCGCGCGGGCGCTTGCGGTGGCGCCCGGGGTTCTTCTTATGGATGAACCGACGAGTGCGCTCGATCCGATTTCGACCGGAAAGATCGAAGAACTCTGCTGCGAGCTGGCCAAAAGCACGACGATCGTGATCGTGACGCACAACATGCAGCAGGCCGCCCGGATTTCGGATAAAACCGGCTTTTTCCTTCTCGGTGAGCTGGTGGAATTCGGAAACACCGACGATATTTTTACCGCTCCGCGCGACGAACGTACCGAGCGCTATATAACAGGCCGTTTCGGCTGACCGAAGGCCGACATGGCGGGCAACGAAGGAGAAAGTATGGAAACCCGAAAAATCTATCAAGAGGAGCTGGCCGGGCTGAAGGACGAACTCGCCGCCATGTGCCGGCTTACCGAAACGATGATCGAGAACGCCGTCCGGGCGCTGGTGACTTGCGACCGGGAGCTGGGGAAAAAGGTCGCCGAGAGCGACCGGCAGGTAGACGAGTATGAGACCGACATCGAAAAAAAATGCCTGCGGCTTCTCTGGAAGGAACAGCCGGTAGCGCAGGATTTTCGTATCATTTCCACGGCGCTCAAGATGATTACCGACATCGAGCGCTTCGGCGACCAGGCTGCGGACATCGGCGATTTGGTCGCTACCGAACCGGCGGGAGAAGAAATCTGTCTGCCTCACATCGCCGCGATGGGGGAGCTGGCGGTCTGCATGGTTCATGAAAGCGTCGATTCCTTTGTGAAGGGCGACGAGACGCTGGCCGACGCGGTTATCCGCACCGACGACAGGATGGACGAACTTTTTGTCGCGGTGAAAAACGATCTGGTCGAGCAGATCCGGATCAACCGCGAGAGCGGTGACCGGGCGATCATGCTGATGATGGCCGCCAAGTATCTCGAACGGATCGGGGATCACGCCGTGAATGTGGCCGAGTGGACCAAATATTGCCGCACCGGAGTGCATCAGAAGTTCTGACGGCTGCCACGCGCACGTTTTTACGGCGAAGCGGAGCGAGCAGGGTTCGGACGGATATGTACGGTATGTACGGTATTTTCCCGCCGCCCTCTCGGCAATCGGTTTTTTCGGGCAGCGGCAGGCGGGTCAAAAAACAAATAAGCAAAAAATCTCTCCGGCCTTTTTTCTATGGGTTCGGGGTTTTTTTGTACATGCTTTCGGCGTGTGGGTGTGTATCCGTTTTTTGTTCCGGAACGAATAGACAGGGCCGGCTTGACAAGGCGGAGGATTTTGGGTATAATAGGGCGGCAGGTTTTCTTGCCCTTCGCGCGGGTAGTGCAAATGCGGGTGCCGAAAAGAGCGGGAGGCCTGACGCAACGCGCATAGCGGTATCGTACAAGGGAGCTCTCACGTCCGCGGCCGACAAGAGGCCGGTTCAGGATGGCCGGCTAAGTACGGCTGAAAGGGCGGCCATGGGAGATCGAACGGGAAGAATAAACCGATAAATTTATATTCTATAATTTTATATTCTATAAATTTATATTCTAAAGAAGCGTAAAGAAGCGAAATGAAGGAAGGAAAGAGTGCGGAAAAATGAAGTATGACGTGATCGTGATCGGGGCGGGGCCGGGCGGCATTTACACGGCATTGGAGCTGATGAAAGAGTGTCCGGCGCTGAAGATTGCGGTGTTTGAGGCGGGAAACCCGCTCGAAAAGCGCCGCTGTCCGATCGACGGCGTGAAGATCAAAAACTGTGTCAAATGTCCGAGCTGCGCCATCATGAACGGCTTCGGCGGCGCCGGCGCTTTTTCGGACGGCAAGTATAACATCACCAACCAGTTCGGCGGCACGCTGCACGAATACATCGGCAAAAACGAGGCGCTGGCGCTGATGCGCTATGTGGACGGCATCAATCTTTCCTTCGGGGGCGAGGGCACACGGCTGTATTCCACCGCCAACACGGCGATCAAGAAGCTCTGCGTGCAGAACAAGCTTCATCTGCTCGACGCATCGGTCCGCCATCTCGGCACCGACAAGAACTATGTGGTGCTCGAAAATCTCTACCGGCATATGAAGGAGCATGTCGATTTCTATTTCAACACGCCGGTGGAGAAAATCGAAATCACCGGCGAGGGCTATACCGTCCATACGAAGGGGGAGAGCCACAGCGCGGTCTATTGCGTCGTCTCGGTGGGACGGAGCGGGAGCAAGTGGATGGAGAGCGTCTGCCGTGACTTAAAGATCCCCACTCTCTCCAACCGGGTCGATATCGGCGTGCGGGTGGAGCTCCCCGCCGAGATCTTCTCGCATCTCACCGACGAGCTCTACGAGAGTAAAATCGTCTATCGCACCGAAAAGTTTCAGGATCTTGTGCGCACCTTCTGCATGAATCCGCACGGAGCGGTGGTGACCGAGAACACCAACGGCATCGTCACGGTGAACGGACACAGCTATGAGGATCCCGCCCGCCACACCGACAACACCAACTTCGCCCTTCTGGTGGCCAAGCATTTCTCCCACCCCTTTCAGGACAGCACCGGCTACGCCGAAAGCATCGCCCGGCTTTCGAACATGCTGGGCGGCGGCGTGATGGTGCAGCGCTTCGGAGATCTGATGCGCGGACAGCGCAGCACGCCCTCCCGCATCGAAGAGGGCTTTGTGACCCCCACGCTGGCGGCGACGCCGGGCGATCTGAGCCTTGTGATCCCGAAACGGATTCTGGACGGCATCATCGAGATGATCGCCGCGCTCGACAAGATCGCGCCGGGAACGGCCAACGACGACACGCTGCTCTACGGAGTGGAGGTCAAGTTTTATAATATGGAAGTCAAGCTCGACCGCAATCTCGAGACCTGCCACCGGAATCTCTATATCATCGGCGACGGAAGCGGTGTGACCCATTCGCTCTCCCATGCTTCGGCAAGCGGCGTCTATGTGGCTCGCCGGATCGCCGAGAGGGCGAGGTAACCCGCCGAACCGAAAAAGACTTCCGGAGGCAAACAAGAGACGGGCACTCTTTTCGGAAATTCCGCAGAACGCCCGGAGGGGCGGGCCTTGGCGATTGCCAATCGTCTTTCGCATAAAGGCTAAAAACGGGAGGCGAATAAGCGGGATGATAAAATTCCGGAAACCCGGCGGGAAGGCGGGAATAAAATGGCGCGGGCCTACCGCTCTTCCCGCGAAAAAACGGCCGGCGGCCGGATGAAAAAAGCATTCGGGGGAATCCTTCCTGAAAGAGGATTCCCCCGGATTCTTTTATAAGAGCTCCCAAAGGTCGTCGTTTTTGATCAGCGCCGTGTTCATGGCTAAAATTTTGATAAAGCGTCCGCCCGCGAAATATTTTTTCGTCTGATACACATAACCCTTTTCAATAAGCGAATCCATCGCCTCGGCAATGGCGGGTTCTCCCGCTTCGGTGTCTTTTGCCACCGTCTCGACGGTTTTTTTATAGGTGGGGCGGGGAGAGGACGAAGTCTCGTAAATCTTTTTCAGCGCCCTAAGAATCATCAGCTCGCGGCTTTTTTTCAGATCTTCCGCCGCCGGAAGCGCCGTGGTGCGGGTGGCGGTGTTTTTCAGCGCGTTGCTAATCGCCCCCGAAATCCCGAAGATTTCCACGTCTTTGCGGCATTTGTTGACAAGATAGCTGACGACCGAACTGAAATGCCCGTCTCCGGTGAAGAGGATAAAGACCTCCGCGTCGCCGCGGAAGCTGCGCTGGTAAATGTGGTCGAGCATGATGAAATCGGTAAAATCTTTCTTGATATGGGCGGTTGCGTTCTGCGTTTCGATGATGCCCGTGGTGATCTCGCGGATCTTCGGAATCTCGCACCGAAGGGCGGGATTGGAAAAATCGCCGAAGAAATAGACGTCAACGAGATCGTAGCGCTCGGCAAGAGCCCGGTACCATGTGCGGATATCGGGTTTCATGGCGAAATTGCGGTGAAGCGAGATGGTCCAATGCTCAAAATCCACAAAGGCGACTGCCTTTCTTTTGCGACCTTTTTCGGAAAATCTCTTTCCGAACAGTGCCACTTGAATCTCCTTTCTTCAATACTCGGCGCCCGGCGGGTGCCTGTGGCTCTATTATAGCCGAAAAGTGAGAAAAAAGCAAGACTTTCGTATAAAAACCGTTTGCCAAATCGGGCAAGCTGTGTTATACTGAGAAGGACAATGTCTGTCCGGCGCGTTTTTTCATAAGCGCATGAAAAGGCGTATGAAAAAAGTGTCTGAGACGCGTCTTTTAAAAAAGTGCGGCGGATCTTCTCGACCGGTAAAACCCGGCGGCGGTATAGAGCCGAAGCCTGCCGTTTCGGTCAATTGAGCGCGATTGGGGCAAATCGGAGCAAAGAGGCGAAAAAACGCCGAGATAACAAGGTGAGATATGAAGAATTTACTGGTCATTGACGGCAACAGCATTCTGAACCGGCAGTATTACGGGATCCGTCCGCTCTGCACGAAGAGCGGAATTTTCACAAACGCCGTGTTCGGCTTTACCAAGGTGCTTCTCTCCCAGCTTGAAAAGCTCTCTCCCGTTTACGCGGCGGTCGCGTTCGACCGGCGGGAGAAAACCTTCCGTCACGAGCGGTACGAGGCCTACAAGGCGGGGCGACACGCGGCGCCCGAAGAGCTGTTAATGCAGTTTCCCTATGCCCGGCGCATGGCCGAGGCGCTCGGCTTCCCGGTGCTCTCTCTGGCGGGCTACGAGGCCGACGACATTCTCGGCACGCTGGCGGCTCTGGCCGGGCAGGAAGAGGAAGCGCACGCCTATCTTCTCACCGGAGACCGCGACAGCTTACAGTTGATCGATGCGCACACTACCGTCCTTCTTGCGGGAAACCGCGAGCTTACTGCCTATGACCCACCCGCGTTTTTTGAAAAATACGGGGTGGAGGCGTCGCAGTTTGTCGACGTCAAGGCTCTGATGGGAGACTCCTCCGACAACATTCCCGGCGTTCCTGGAATCGGGGAAAAGACCGCCCTGAAGCTTATCGCTGCGGCGGGCTCGCTCGACGCGCTATATGAGGATGATTTCACAAAGCTTCCCGCCTCTCTTCTGACCCCATCGGTCAGAAAGAAGCTGGAGGAGGGAAAGGATTCGGCTTTTCTCTCCCGCTTCCTGGCAAAAATCGACCGCTGTGTGCCTCTCGGACTTTCGCTGAAAGACCTGTTCCCTCGCAACCCCGATCGCGCGGCTCTGCGCGAGCTTTTCTGCGAGCTGGAATTTACCGCCTTCAACCGGCTGCTTGAGGGACCGGATGAGAAGGAGAGCGTCGGCGGGGCCTCCTCGCCCGCTGCACCTTTTCGCCCTCCGCGTCTTCTCTCTCCCGCCGCCCTCGCTTCCCTGCCGCTCGGCGCACCCTTTGCGCTCTGTCTGACCGATCGAGGAATTTATCTTGCGGGGCCGGACGCGGGGAGCGAAAAGACCGACGCCGGCTATCTTCTGAAGGGAAGCGGCACACTTTCTTCCGGCTTGTCCGAAGCATCCGGCGCGGAGGGCGCGGCCGCTTCGGGCGACATGTCCGGTACAGGCGACGCAACCGGTGCGGGCGGCTTGGCGGAGAGAAACGGTTCGGGCGGCGCGGACAAAGAGGCCGCCTTCTCGGCCGCCGACGAAGCGCTCATCCGGAAGTTTCTGCTCTCCCGGGGAAAAGACGCCGTCGTCTATGACGGGAAGGCCCTTCTGCACCGCTTTTTTTCGGAGGCCGAGGGAGAGATTCCCCACTTCGCCTTCGACGTTCTTCTGGCCGCCTATGTGCTTGACGCCTCTGCGGGCTCTTACGACCTCGCACGGCTTTCGGCCGGCTATCTGGGGGAGAGTCTGCGGGAGGACAACCCCGCAATGACGCTTCTCCTTCTGGCCGGGGCGCTGAAAAAGAGAATGGAGGAGGAAGGCTCCGACCGCCTTTACGGCGAAATCGAACAGCCGCTCTCCGAGGTGCTTTTCCGCATGGAGAAGCGCGGCTTTTTTGTCGACCTTCCGATGCTGGCCTCCTTTTCCGAAACCCTCGACCGGGCCGCCGCGGGCTATATGGAGGAGATATACCGGCTGGCCGGACAGCCTTTCAACATCAATTCGCCCAAACAGCTGGGCGAGGTGCTCTTCGAGCGGCTCTCGCTTCCGGTTTTCAAGAAAAACAAGAGCGGGTATTCGACCGACGCGGAGGTGCTCGAAAAGCTGCGGCCCTATCACCCCATCATTTCGCTGATCACCGAGTACCGGCAGGCGGTGAAGTTCAAATCCACCTATGCCGACCCGCTCGGCCGTGCGGCGGACGGGGAAGGACGGGTCCACACCTCCTTTCATCAGACGGTCACCGCCACAGGGCGGCTTTCCTCGACCGAGCCCAATTTGCAGAACATTCCGGTCCGCACCGAGCTCGGGCGTATGTTCCGCCGCGCCTTTGCCGCCAAAGAGGGAGCTCTTCTGGTGGACGCCGACTATTCGCAGATCGAGCTGCGGATTTTGGCGGCGCTTTCGGGGGATGCGCGGATGATAGAGGCCTTCAAAAACGGAGTGGACATCCATACGGTCACGGCCTCGGAGGTCTTCGGCCTTCTGCCCGAGGAAGTCACGCCCGAGCTGCGCAAGCGGGCCAAGGCGGTGAATTTCGGGATCGTCTACGGCATCGGCGGCTATTCGCTGGCCGGCGATCTCGGCGTCTCATTGAAGGAGGCGACCCGGTATATCCAGAGCTACAAGAATACCTATCGGGATGTGGACGCTTTTTTGAACCGTATGGTGGAGGAGGCGAAGAAGAACGGCTTTGTCACGACCCTATTCGGCCGGCGGCGCTATATCCCCGAGCTCACAGCGCAGCGGGCGGCGCTGAAGAGCTTCGGAGAGCGTGTGGCCATGAACTCTCCGATTCAGGGAACGGCCGCCGATATCATCAAGCTGGCCATGCTGCGGGTCGAAAGCGCCCTTTCGAAGGAGGGGCTGGCCTCCCGCCTGATCCTTCAGGTTCACGACGAGCTGATCATCGAATCCCCCGAAGAGGAGGCCGAAGCTGCCGCCGCCATTCTGCGGAGGGAGATGGAAGGGGCGGTATCGCTCGACGTCCCGCTGACCGTGGAGGTTTCGATCGGGAAAACCTGGTACGACTGCAAATAATCGGCACGGTGGCCCTATACCGACGTAAAGGTACAGATCTTAGAGACTTGAAGACTTGAGGCCCTGAAAATAAAAAAATCCGAGGAGAATCTCCCCGGATTTTTATTTTTCCCGGACTCTTTTACATGCAGGGATTTGTGCTTATACGGCCGTCGGCTTCCTGTGCGGCGCGCCAGGCCTGAGGCGTGAGACCGATGCGGCTGCGGAAGATCCGGCTGAAATAACGGGGGTCGGTATAGCCTACGCTGGAGGCGATTTCTGCCACGGGGGCAGGGGTATGGCGCAGAAGGTCGCAGGCAATGTTGATCCGCAGGCGGATGATGTAATCGGAAGGGGACATCCCTACGGCGAGGCGAAAAAGCTCCCGGAAGCGGCCGGGGCTCAGAAATTCCCGCGCGGCCAGCCGAGTGACCGACAGCGGAGAGGTAATGTGCTCATGGATGTAGGCGGTCGTTCGGGCCGCCATAGCGGAGGCCGCCGTTCCGCTTTTTTCCCGGGCTCCGAGCGTTCGGCCAAGGCTCAGAAGCAGCGCGAGAAGGGCGGATGCCCGCTCGGTCTTGCTGAGAGCGTCCCGCTGCTCGAACGCGGAAAAAAGCGAGAGAAACGCGCGTGAGAGCGCTTCCCCCAGCCCCGGTTCATAGAGCGTGTTCGGCGCAAGGCCGCAGTTTTGCAGGAGCGCCGTCGCCTCCTTTCCCGTGAAATGAACCCAGTAGTAGCTTACCCCGCCGGGAGCGGCCCGGTAGGCAAAGGGAGAGTTCTTCTGAAAGATGAACAGGTCTCCGGGCCGCATGGGGCGGGGAAGGGCGGGATTCTCCACGCGGATCTCTCCCCGCTCCAACAGGATGAGATAATAATCCCGCCGACTCGAATTGACAACCGGACTGTGCCCGTAAACCGCATGGCCGGCGCAGTTGACCTGCAAAAAAAACCGATCGTCGGAAAAATTGTTGTCCCGATCGTTGAGGTCGCTGTAGTAGGCAACCGATTTCATGAATCCGCCCTCCTGGTGAATTATCGTCGATTTGTCCACATTTTCATGCTTTTTATCCCTTGCGACTGGATTGGAATTATTATATAATAAAAATCGGGATAAGGCAAGTACTTTTGTAATATTCGATAACTGAAGGAGGAAATTTGTCATGAAAAACAGCAGGAAATTCACTTCGTTCCTCTTACTTCTGGCGTTGCTTCTTACGCTTCCGGTCGGTGCTTTCGGAACCTGGGCGGCAGAGGCGCCGGGCGATGAGACAGAAGCTTGGCTCGAGGATCTGAAGCCCGAGAACGGCAACCTGGCATACGGGAAAAACGTGTATGCCAACTGGACCGCGGCCGAAAACGAAAGCTGGGGCTACGCGAAGCTGACCGATGGCAGCCTGAACCCGACCGCGGACGGTAACTACGGCGGCTGGCACGGCGGCGACGCGGCGGTCAACCGGCGCTGCTGGGCGGCGGTAGATCTGGGAGAGGTCACCTCCTTTGATACGGTGGTGCTCTATCCCACCACTGAGGGTGTGCCCAACGCCGTGCGCATTGTGGTGACCGACGACGAGAGCTTTTTCACCTCCGCGGAGGATCCCGGAAAGATCGACGGTATGCCGGAGGGGCAGATCGTCTATGAAGCTTGCGACATCGAAGACCGCTCCTTTACGCCCTATGTCTGTCAGTTCGAAGAAGTGTCGGCGCGCTTTGTGATCGTATACGGCCTTTCGCTCAACGCCCCCTGGCTGTCGATGAAGCTCTCCGAGGTGGCGGTCTACAATAAGGGATACACTCCTCCGGAGGAAAAACACAATCTGGCGCTCGACTGCGTGGCATCCTCCAATTCCTCTCACAACGATTCCTCTTGGGATATCAGCAAGATCAACGACGGCGACCGGTATAACATGGTTCTGAACAACTCGGGCGATCACGGTCAGTTCGCCGGGTATCACTCCGGGCTGGATACACCCAAGGACGGAAGCGCCGATGTCACGATTACCTTCCCGCTGGCCTCGGTCAGCCGGGTGAGCCAGGTGGTGATCTACCCCGGTTCGACCAAATGGACGGCGGCGGTGCAGAACGGTGAGGCTGAGGATCAGATTTTCATCTCTTCGGACTTCGCCGTTGAGGTATCAAATGATGGCGAGATTTGGCAGGAGGTATACGCTGAAACCGGCTATGCCCCCACAGAATATGCCCCGATCGTCTGCGACTTTGACGCGGTCACGGCCGGCTATGTCCGGGTGGTCTTCAAGGCCGTTACCGATCACATCAAGCTTTCGGAAATCGAGATTTACGAGGACGGCGGCGAGGCGGAAGAGGATGGCAAGCTTTCTGCCGGAAACGATCTCTTCGCCCTGTACACACAGACGCGGCCCGGCGCGGGCGACACCCATGAGATGCGGATTGTGATCGTGGCCAACTGTGACCGGGTAATCGCGCAGAATACCTCTTTCACCGTCCGGGTCTCCTTTATCCTCGAATCGGGCGCGGAGGTCTATTTTACGGCAAAGCTGGGGGGAAGCGACTCCGACTACATCTTATACCGCCGGGTGACGGCGGGAGAGGACGAGTATGTGGCCGCTGAGGGCTATGCTCTCTTCGGCAATGTGGTGACCGGTATCCCCAACGGAATCTACAATGAGGTTTGTGTCACCTTGACCGACGACACCACCGGACAGGTGGTCTATTCCGGCCGGAGCTGAGGGATTTCCCCCGGCGGACATCTGCAGAGAAAGGGTGATCGCATATGAATTCAAAACGGCTTATACTTCTGCTTCTCTCCCTTGTGGGACTTCTGCTGATAACCGGATTTCTTTTCGCCTGCAAGGAAGATACCGATCCTCCTTCCACGGGCACATCGACTCCGGACAAAAGCGATCCCACGGACGCGCCCGACGTTCCCGAGACGCCCGGTACGGGCGATCCGGAGACATCGGGATATCCGGTTCTCGATCTTGACCCGATTTTCAGCATGAAGGAGTGGACCGGTGAGGTCAACAGCACCGACGCTTCGGGGAAAAAGGTCAATCAATCGACCGTTACCAACGTCAACCGCCGGGACTATCACTCCTCCGAGACGCTGGTCTATCAAAGCGTGGCCGAGGCCATGCGGGGGGCCGCCGACTATAATTACGCCCTCTCTCCCTATTACAAGCTTCTGACCGGAGCCCAGAATCCGTGGCAGCTTGCCGTCTACAAAAATGTTGAGGAGGCCGAGAAGGCCGGCGTATACGGCGAGTTTTTCAAGACCGATTACGATATGGCCAAGGCGCCGCAGTATGCCGGAGACAACACGGTGGGCAACGCCAACACCGCGTATTACGGCGGCTTCAAAAGCGTGACGCTGCCGGCCAGCTGGCAGGCGCAGGGCTTTGATTTCCCGATCTACGCCAACACGCAGTACCCCTGGGACGCCTACGGCAACGGCAAGGTCACGGTGCCGAACGCCCCTACTGTCACCAATCCGGTGGGCTTCTACCGCTCCTCTTTTACGGTCGATCCCGCATGGCTGGACGGCCGGAAGGTGATTATCTCCTTCGGGGGGGTCGAGTCCTGCTTTTATCTCTGGATCAATGGCTACGAGGTGGGCTATACCGAGGATTCCTACGACACCAGCGAGTTTGACATTACCCCTTATCTGAGAAAGGACGGCGGAGAAAACCTTATCGCCATGATGGTGGTTCGCTGGTGCGACGGAAGCTGGTTTGAAAATCAGGATATGCTCCGTCTTGCCGGTATCTTCCGCGATGTCTATCTCTATTCGATTCCCGAGGTCAACCTGTTCGATTATCAGGTGGTCACCGATCTCGACGATTCCTTTACCGATGCCACGCTGAAGCTTTCCATGACTCTGCGCAACGAGTCGGCTTCTGAGATCAAGGGCAAATATCGCTTCGAGGTGGCGCTGTTTGACGCCTCCGGCAAGGACCTTTTCGCTTCGGATCGCCCGTCAGTGCCGCTGGTGGGCAGCGTGCAGCCCGGAAAATCGGCCACGCTCAAGCTGGAGCGCGCGGTGCTCTCTCCGCATCTCTGGTCGGACGAAGACCCCTATCTCTACACGCTGGTCATCACCCTAAAGGACGAGGAGGGCAAGGACTACGGCAGTGTGGCCCAGCCGTTAGGCTTCCGGGAGCTTTCCTTTACCCATACGGTCTCCACCGGAGGGCCCAACTCCTGGTACGACAATGTGCTTCTCAACGGAAAGCCGATCCTTCTGAAGGGAATAAACCGTCACGACAACAGTCCTGACGGCGGCAAATACGTTTCCCAGAGCCTTTATGAGACCGACATTGCCATCATGAAGAAGCTCAACATCAACGCCATCCGCACGGCGCACTATCCCAACGATAAGTACCTTTATTACCTTTGCGACAAATACGGGCTCTTCGTCATGGCGGAGGCCAACATCGAAAGCCACTGGGGGGTCAGCGAGAGCGATTCGTCCCGCTATTTCCGCAATGTTCTGAACGAACGGCTGGAGTCGCTCGTGACCAGGGAAAAGAACCGCACCTCGATTCTCTTCTGGTCGCTGGACAATGAGTGCAACGCCACACCGATCTTCACGCAGGCCATCGACGGCATCATCCGCAAGATCGATACCACCCGCATGATCCATTCGCAGACCTATCTGAACGGGGGCGGGGTGGATATGGCCAGCGTGATGTACGCTGACGTGAACTCCATGATTCCCTGGGGCGAGGCGGAAAACCACATGCCCTACATCCAGTGCGAATTTGACCACGCCATGGGCAATTCCCTCGGCAATTTCTACGAGTATTGGGAAATCTTCCGCCGGTATGACAACCTGCTGGGCGGCTTCATCTGGGATTTTGTGGACCAGACGCTGGCCACCGAGATTCCCACGGAAAACGGCTGGGACTATTACAAGACCGGAAAGTATTTTGCCTGCGGCGACAACTGGCTGAACGCGATCACCCATCAGGACTACTGCCAGAACGGCATCGTCAGTCCCGACCGCATGATCCAGCCCGAAGCCTATGAGGCAAAGTATGTGCTCCAGAGCATCTGGTTTTCGGCAAGTCTTGCGCAGATCCTCGATCATAAGGTGACGATCTACAACGAATTCAGCCATCTGGACCTTTCAAACTTTGCCATCCGCTACGAGCTGATCTGCGACGGCAAGGCGGTTGATGCGGGAACGCTGGCGGTGAACTGCGCTCCCCGCGCCACTGTGACGGTGGAGGTCCCCTTTGAAATGCCGGAGAACCTGGCCGCCGACGGGGAATATTACCTGAATTTTTATGTGTCGCTGAAGGAAGACACCCTGTGGGAGAAGGCGGGCTATGTGATCGCTTACGAGCAGATCGGCGTTCCCGCCGAGGTGAGCCATACGCCCGGCAAGGAAATTACGGTCCTTCCCGCGGTGAGCGCAACCGAAAAGGACGGCATACTCACCGTGGCCGGAAAGGATTTTACGATTCTGTTTGATAAGGCCAGCGGGAACATGCTTTCCTATACCTATAAGGGAGAGACCCTTCTTTCGGAGGGACCGTCCGTGAATTTCAACCGCGGCACCATCTCCAACGACAATTTTGAGAACTACAGCTGGACGGGGGTAAAGGTTTCGAAGGCGAAGAGCTTTGAAGTGACCTCGGAGTCGGGCGGAAAGATTCTTAAGATCGAAGTGGTGCAGGAGCTCTCCTCCTCGGGCGGCTCGACCCAGTCTATGACCTACACGATCTACGGCTCGGGCGAGGTGACCGTCACCTCCTCCCTGACCATGGCCCCCTCGATGGGCGAGATGGCGAAGTACGGCAACGTGCTCGTTCTGCCCGGCGATTACGAGGATGTGATCTACTACGGCGAGGGCGAATGGGAGGGCTATAACGACCGTTCCCGCGGCTCTTTGGTGGGGCTTTACAGCACCACGGTCTCGGATATGTTCTATCCTTACTGCAATCCGCAGGATACCGGAAACCGCACCGGCGTGCGCTATATTGCGCTGACCAGCGCCAAGTCGGCTACCGGCCTTCTGGTGGTCTCCGACAGCACCTTTGAGGCTTCGGCCCTGCACTTTACTCCGGCCGAGCTGACGGCGGCCCGCAATACCTACCACCTCGACGGCAGCAGCGCGTTCACTTACCTGAACATCGATTACGGCTCCCGCGGGGTCGGCAGCGGTTCCTGCGGTCCCGCTACCCTGCCTCAGTACCGTCTTTATAACGACGGCCGGGATTACCGCTATACCTACACCATCGTTCCCTTTGAGAAGGGCGCGGATGTGAACGCTCTTTCCAAGATCTGGAGAGACGCAGAGTCTATGGGCGAAAAGGAAATCGACCAGGCGCTTGTTGAAGAGGTGATCGCTCTGATCGACGCGCTTCGCAAGGATCAAAGCGGTCTTTCCGCGGCCAAGGCGGCCTATGAGGCCCTGAGCGCGGAACAGCAGGCCCGTGTCACCAACGCTTCGCTTCTGACGGCGGTCGAGGCGCAGAACGGAAAGACGCTGACCTTCACCGACCGGTCGCCCAGCGGCATTACGACCGGTGCCGGCGAGGGAGGCCTGCTTTACGAGGACGAGGGTTCCGCCACCGGCTGGGCGTACAGCGGCAGCTATGTGGTGAACGACAAAAACAATCTTCTCAACAACGCTCTCTCGGGGAAATCGGCCTTTACCATAGAAGCATGGGCGAAATTCGACACGCTGGCCACCGGCAACGTCATCCTGGCCAAGGGCGACACGCAGGTCTCGATCAAGATCGACGGCGCCAACGCTTTGGAGTTTTATGTCTACGACGGCGGCTGGCAGTGTCTGACCGTGCCGCTGTCTCAGGCGGGTATCCGGGCGGGCGTCTGGTTCCATGTGGCTGCCCTGCGGGACGATGCGGGACTCAAGCTCTATGTGAACGGCCGGAAGGTGGGCGAGATGGCCTATACCGGCAGCGTAAACAAGGCTTCGGAGGCGCTTACGGTGGGAAAAGCCATCGGCAAGAGCTTCAAGCTGGACGGAGCCGTCGGTATGCTCCATATCTACGGCCGCGCACTGAGCGCCGATGAAATTGCGGCACAGTATGCCGGGTATTCCGGCGGAGAGGGCGGTGTCCTCACTCCGGCCGATGCTCTGCTCTGGCTTGATATGAGTCATTATGAACTGAAATAATGAGAGTTGCGGCGCCCGTCCGGGATCCCCGGACGGGCGCCGTCGACTGCGGTTTTTTATTTTTGTATATAATTTAATTTTTTACTAAAGAGAGAACAAAATGGCTAAAAAACAGATTCTGAACATCGTCAACTTTATCCGCGGCTGCGAGCCGCGCTGTGAGGTCGATCTTTACGAGCCGGTGCGCGAGCAGATCGCCCTTCTTGAACGCCACGGCTTCCGAGGCACTTTCCTCCTGCAGTACGACGCACTGATCGACCCCGCGTTTCTGGAGCTGATGAAGAGCGGGGCGAACCGGCAAAACGAAATCGGCGTCTGGCTGGAGATCGTGGAGCCGCTCTGCCGCGCGGCCGGAATTCCCTGGCGGGGCCGTTTCCCCTGGGACTGGCACGCCGACGTCGGCTTTTCGGTGGGGTACACGCCGGCCGACAGGGAGAAGCTGATCGACGTTCTCTTTGCGGAATTCAAACGAATCTTCGGTTTCTATCCCCGCGTGATGGGCTCCTGGATCATCGACGCGCATACCCTGCGCTACGCCGCCGAGCGTTACGGGCTTGACGCCTCCTGCAACTGCAAGGATCAGTGGGGGACCGACGGATATACCCTGTGGGGAGCCTATTACAACGGCGCCTACTATCCTTCCCGCAGCAACGCCTTCGCCCCGGCACAGGAGCGTGAAAACGCTATCGACGTGCCGGTCTTTCGTATGCTCGGCTCCGATCCGGTCGATCAGTACGATTTCGGTCTCGACCCCTCCTCGGGCGCGCCGGCCTTTCAGGGGGTCGTGACGCTGGAGCCGGTCTATTCCGGCCCGAGCGGCGGAGGCGGGGAGAAAAAATGGATCGACTGGTTTCTTTCCACGATCTACAACGGCAAATGCCTCTCCCACGCCTACACGCAGGCAGGACAGGAGAATTCCTTCGGCTGGCCCGCCATGCGCCGGGGCCTTGAGATGCAGTTTGAAGCGTTCGCCGCCCTGCGGGAGAAGGGCGTCGTCATCGAGACGCTGGGGGAAAGCGGACGCTGGTTCAAGGAAACCCACGCTCTGACTCCCGCCGCCGCCATCGCGGCCGAGGACGACTGGAAGATGGGAGGACGGCGCTCGGTCTGGTACAGCTCCCGCTTTTTCCGGGCCAATCTTTTCGCCGACCGCGAGGGGCTTCGCCTGCGGGATCTGACTCTGTTTTCCGACAGCTACCGGGAGCGCTACCTTGACGCGGTCTGTGACAGTCCGGTTTTAAAATACGACAATCTGCCGGTGATCGACGGCAACCGCTTCAGCGGGGGCGGGGTTCGGGCGGGAGGCTATCTTCTCGTCGACGGCGCTCCCTATCTGCCGCTTTCGATGGAGTGCCGCGAGGAGGGGGAGGACTGTCTTTCGCTTCTCTTCCGCGACGGCGCGGGAAGGGAAGTGTCGGCTGTTTTCCGCGAGAGAACGGTTGCGCTCTCTCTTGCCGGAGGGGATGCTCTTTCCCTTTCTCTCCGTTACGATCCGGCAAAAGCGCCGGCCTTTTCCTGTCGGAAGGAGGGTATCGCTGCCGAACACAACGGCTTTTCTTACATACTCTATACCAGCACGGCTCCGATCTCCCCCGGCGAACGGATCGTGCTGAATTCCGAGAACCGAATGATTCGGCTTTCCGTGTGAACGGAATGAAAGGCCGGGCGGAAAGCTTTCTCTGCTTTCGCTTTGCCCGGTCTCTCGTAGGGCTGCATAAAGCTGCATAAAGATGCTTTTTCCGGGATAGACGGCCGCGGTTTTCGGAAAAGTATGAAAAAATTTTCAAATAATCATGCAAGCCACTTGACAAAGAGGGAAGGCGCGTGATAAAATGCAAAGAAGAATCCTGTGCCGCCGGTCCCGCCGGAAAAGACGCGGGGTTTTCCCCGAACGGGGTAATTTTTTCCGCTTTTGGGCGGATGCTTTCGCCATTGGGCGGAAGAATGACAGTGAGG
>CALXKW010000027.1 GCA_944389045.1 uncultured Clostridia bacterium
AGAAGCTGTTCGATGGCCGGGCGGGTGGCCGGGGAATAGGCGGTGGGCTGGACTCTGGCGGGGTGGCCCGCCGCCAGCGCGTCGGCCAGCGGCTCAAGCGTGAGCAGAAGGGGATAGTTCCAGGGACTCATGATGAGGGTCGTGCCGTAAGGAGAGGGCTTTTCATAGCTTTTGGCGGCAAACTGCGACAGGGGCGTCCGAACCCGGCGCTCTGCTGCAAACTTTTTGGTGTGCCGTAAAAGATAAGAAATTTCGCTGAGAACCAGGCCGATCTCGCACATATAGCTCTCGGTGCGGCTCTTGCCGAGGTCGGTCCGAAGCGCTTCGGCAATCTCGTCTTCCCGCCGGCGTATCGCCTCCCGCAGAAGACGAAGCATCTTCAGGCGGAAAGAGAGGGAAAGGGTCGCGCCGCTTTCGAAAAAGCGCCGCTGGCTGTCAAGGATTTCGTCGATCTGCTGCGTGTTCATCGCTCGTTTCGCTCCTTCGCGTTATGTCCGCCGGGCGGGCAATATCGGATCGTTGACTTGTCAACATTTTTATTATACAGGATGGACGTTGACTTGTCAACATTTTCCTGACTTTTTCTGAAACTTCTGCCTTTTCCGGAAAAAGAGAGTGCTCAAGGCCCGAAAGAGGAAGGGTGAAGGCAGAAAAAGGCGACGGAAAACCGGGAAGAGATACGGGGGAGGAGAACGGCGGAAAAACGGTTTTGTTCATGCCAAAGATAGAAACGTCGGTCAGATTCCGAGGAGAAAAACCGAAGCGGCTTCCGAAGATAAAAAAACGAAGCGGCTTTGATGAAGGCAAAAAGCGCGCGGGAGGCAAAGCCTCCCGCGCTTGCGGTATACGTTTTAGACCAGAGGGGCCAGCCACTTGAGGAGATATCCGATCAGACGGGCGCCCCGTCCTCCCTTTTTCCGGTTTTTTTCGGTGATTTCCCGGCAGAGGGGGAGGGTATCGGCAAAATCTTTTTCGATGTCTTCGATACAGTCGGTTTTGTAGAGATAGGTGGCGCATTCAAAGTGATGATAAAGACTGCGGTAGTCGAGATTGATGGTTCCCACCACCGCCTCACATCTGTCCGCGACGAAAACCTTCGAATGGACAAAGCCCGGCGTGTATTCGTAAATGCGGACGCCCGCCTCGAGAAGAGCGGCGTAGTGCGTTTTGGCGAGAATGTTGGGGAATTTTTTGTCGGGTATTCCGGGGAGAATCAGAATCACCTCGACGCCCCGTTCGGCACAGAATTTCAGGGCGGTTTCCATTTCACCGTCCAGAATCAGGTAGGGAGTCATGATGTGCACGCACTGCCGGGCACGGTTGAGAAGATCCATATAGACCCGTTCTCCGGCCTTTTCGTGGTCGAGCGGGCTGTCGGCGTACGGAAGCACGCAGCCCGAGGAAAAAGTCCGCGATGGCTTTGGCGGGGCGGGAAAGGCGCCCGCGGCCGGCCCTTCCGGGGAACCGGTCCTTTCCGCCGCGGCTTCTTCCTCTTCGAAGAAAGTCCGCTCCTCTTCGGCGGGTTGCGCGCGGAGTGCTTCGGCGGGGATGCGGGGCGGGAGGAACGAATCGAAATCGGGCTTTCTGTCCTGTAGGCACCACATTTCCAGAAACATCAGCGTGAAGCGTTCGACCGCCTTTCCCTTCAGCATGACGGCGGCGTCCTTCCAGTGGCCGAAGCGGCGGTGGCGGTTGATGTATTCGTCGGCCAGATTGATGCCGCCGTTGAAGGCGGTGTGCCCGTCGATCACAAGGATTTTGCGGTGGTCACGGTAGTTGTAATGCGTGGAGACAAACGGCGTGATGGGCGCAAAGACCCGGCATTTTATGCCCAGCCGGCGCAGGCGTTTGGGGTAGTTGTGGGAAAGCGAGGTGAATTCGCAGGTACCGTCGTAGAGCAGGCGAACCTCTACCCCTTCCGCTGCTTTGCGGGCGAGAATTTCCAGGATCTTTCCCCACATGATTCCCTCGGCAACCACGAAAAACTCGAGAAAAATGAAGCGCTTGGCTGTTTCGAGTTCGCGCAGTATGGCGTCGAAGGCGCTCTCGCCCGAAGGATAATAGGTCACGGCGGTGTTATGGTAGACGGGATAGCACCCGCTGCGCGAAAGATAACGGGAGAGAGGGACGGCCGGAGCGGCGTTGTCCTCCAGATGAAGCGCCAGCTCCTCGGAGGTCGAGAGCCTGTCCCGTGTCATTTTCTGCATGGCGTCCACCCTTTTTCGCAGAAGGCGGTGGCCGATGTCGCTGCGGGTATACCAAAAAAGAAAGGCGCCGAACACCGGAAGCAGCGTGAAGATGACAAGCCAGGTGATCTTGGCCGTAGGGTCGATCGAGCAGTTCAGGAGAACGATGAACATGGCCAGAGTGAAAAGCTGGGTAAGGGTGTAAAACCAGCTGATGTATTCCCCCCAGCGAAGATAAAAGAAGATCGGGAGAGCAAACTGAATCAGAATCAGGACCGCCATCAGGCCGAGCCGGCTGAAAATGGCGCGGACAAGGCCGGTCTGCCCCTTTTTCAAAAGACGGAGTCCTTTGTTGGAATTGTCACGGCCGCTGCTCATTTCCGCACTCCTCCCTTTTGACTTTCTCGATGCGTTTTCTATAATCCTATCATTTTTCCTCTTTTTTGTCAATCGCTTTTGAGGCTGCAAAAAAGAAAAAAGCGCATTCCGGCCGGTTTTTGTCTTATTCTGGCCGTTTTTTCGGTCTCGTTTTGTACCCGGTATTTTTACGCTGTGTTTGAGCTCTGTGGCGTCCCGGCGTTTTCCTGTTGCTCCGGGAGAAAAATTTTTCTCTCCTCCGCAAAGAGCGGCTTTTGGTACTTGCGTAATCCTTCTCTTTGTGCTACAATATTATATAAGAAAGAATCCGGCCGGAAAAGCCGGCAGAATGCTTCGTGTACTGGAGGGTTTGGCTATGGAGAATTTTTCTTTTGTTCCCCCCGCGGGCTACGGAGGCGGGCCCGCCGTTTCGGCGCCTCCTTACCGCGCGCCCAGGCGCATGACGAACCGAAAAATCGCGGTCTTGGTGATTTCGCTCGTCCTTTTGGGAATTCTTCTGATCGGCGCCTTTGTGGGAGGAATCCTGGGTCTTGTGAACTATTCGCTGGAGAAGGCGACGGAACGGGAGGAGTATGCTCTGGCTCTCGATTATCTCCAGAACAGCCGGGCTCTTGCCCGCGTGGCAAAGGAGGGGGATACCATTTATTTCAACAGCTTCTCCTATTCCACAAAGGGCGGGGAGAAAACCTCGGTTTTCGGCTTTCGGGTAAGCGGTGTCGATTTTGAAGTCACCTGCCATGACGACGGCGGCGGCTGGTACGTCTGTACCGAGTGTACCGAGTTTCGATGAAGGCGCCATAGTCCGCGGATTTTGAAGAAGGCGGTCTGTCCGCGCCGCCAAGCGTCTATCCCTTGACGCCGTATGGGCCAAAAAGTGAAGTCTGAAATCGCCTCGGAATCCAGGACTGCGTTTTTTGGGGGTTTCCGGAAGAGTTGACGAAAAGCTGCATCGCTTTCCTTTCTTTCCGAATTCGAAAAGAGAGGATCGCGATGCAGCTTTTTTGTTTCAGACGTCGCCGTCGGATGCGGCCGCCCTGCGCCCTTGGGATTCCGGGGCGCTTCTTTTTTCCTTTTCGGACTTTTCCTCGGACTCTTCGGGTTTGGTGCAATAGGAACAGAAGCGGTAGCCCATAGCGAGAAGCGTGTTGACGGTTGCTTCGCTTCGGTCGGCAAAGCGTCGGTTGGCGGCCCCGATCTTTTCGGCATGGGGGCAGGTGGGATCTTTGTGAATGGTTTTGGAGGAAATATTGACGACAAGGGCGTCGTCCGGCACCTCGGCGGAGCAGGAGATGTCTTCGGGGATGAGGCAGATCGTAGAGGCGGTTTTTTCTTCGCAGCCGGCGGCGAACAAAAGACAGGCGAGCGAAAGAAAAAGCATAAGATATCGAGGCGGAGAAAGCTTTTTCATTTTTTGCCCTTTTAAAGAATAAATTATATTCCTATTATAGCATGATTCGATACAAAGAGCAAGGGCCGTAAGAAAAAGAAAGGACGGAAAAAAGGCTTTCGGCTTTTTGGATAGAGTGTTTCTTATTCTCTCAGCTTCTATTAGCTTTTCTCAGCGCACACTCTCTCCATCTACCGCTACGGTGCGGCGTTATTCGGCGGGCTATCCTCGGAAGACAATGGACGGGAGGATTCGATCTTCTCCCGATAGAGTGCGAGAAGCCGCGCGAGAACGAGAGCGATGACCGGGGAAATGAGGATGCCGAGAATTCCGAACAGGCGGAAGCCGACATAGAGAGCGAGCAGGGAGGCGAGCGGATGGACGCCGAAATGCGCGCCGATGATATGCGGCTCGATGATCTGCCGGATCAGCGTGATGACAAGATAGATCACCAGAAGAGCGACGGCGCGTCCGGTGGAGCCGTTGAGAAAGAGGAAGAGGCTCCAGGGGATCATGACGATTCCGACGCCGACGGCGGGCAGGATGTCGAGCACGGCGGTGAGAAGGGCCAGCAGGATGGCATAGTCTACCCGCAGCAGAACAAAGGCCAGATAGAGCTCGGCGAAGGTGATGAGAAAGAGGAGAAAATAGGCGCGGACATAACGGTTCAGGGCGAAAAAGAAGGCCTTTCGCAGGCGTTCGAGCAGCGGCCTGCGGCGGGGAGGAACGAGAGAGGAAAGATAGTGCATGACTCGGTCGTAGTCGAGTGTCAGATAGAACAGGGCGATGAGGAAGATGAAAAGGGCGAAGAGCAGGGAGGGCAGTTTCGCGGCCAGCCGGGCCGCATAGGCGGCCGAGCGGGAGGAGATTTCGGTCATTGCGTTTTTCAGTCCGTCGCTTATGAGGGCGGAAAGCCGTTCGGTGTTGATGCCGTCGAGAGGAAGTTTGTCCTGCAAACGGTCGATGAGGGCGAAGAGCGAGGTGAGAACCTTGTTCAGATTTTCATAAAAGGAGAGGAAAAAGGTTCTTCCCTCGGCAAAGAGACGGATGATTCCCAACGTGAGCAGGGCAGAAAAAAGGCCCATGAGAAAGAAGAGCAGAATTACCCGCAGGGCACGACGGGACATACGGGTTTTCTTCCCCAGCTTGCGGGTCAGGGGAGAGAGAAGAAGCGCGACGAGAAAGGCGGCTGTAAAGGGTAAAATCATATCAAAAAAGAGTTGAAAAAGAAGGTAAAGGAGGAAAAGAAAAAGGAGGACCGCCAAAGCGCGGCGCAGAAGCTTTGCTATTTTCTCGTCGATATCGCTCACGCTTTGGCCTCCTGATTATAATAGTTCCGGTTATATTTATCTCGTCGGGCGGGACATTTTTTTCGCCGCCGGCCGGGCCGGACCGTAGAAAAAAGAAAGTCCGGAGAATAGGGGTGGATTCGGTCATTTTCTGTATTTGCGGTTATCTGTAGTATATGAAGAAGAAAAGGTGGCTATTCCCGTCTCTGCCTTGACGAATCGGGTGCAGAAAAACGCTCTTTTGCCGCGTGCTATTTTGCATGCCAAGAAAGAAAAGTGCGGGCGGAGAGCCCTTCGGCCCAAAGGTTTTTCCTCCGAAGCAGAGAGGCGAGGGCTTGACAAAGAGAGGAAATACCACTATAATAAATAGGATATTTCCCGAAAAGGAGGGGCGGCTTTGCATAAAAAAATCGCCGTGATCGGCGCCGGCGCCGCCGGCATGATGGCGGCCGGGCGCGCGGCGGAGCTGGGAGCCGAGGTGACGCTCTATGAGAAGAACCGCACTCTCGGCCGGAAGCTTCTGATTACCGGAAAGGGACGCTGCAATCTGACAAACGCCTGCGACCGGACAACCTTTATTGCCAATGTTCTGCGCAATCCCCGCTTTCTTTATACTGCCGTAAGCCGTTTTTCTCCCGAAGACACGATGGCTTTTTTTGAAGCGCACGGCGTTCCCCTTAAAGTTGAGCGCGGCAACCGGGTGTTTCCCCTTTCCGACCGCAGTGCGGACGTGGTGGCCGCTCTTCGCCGCTATCTTGCCGAAAACGGCGTCCGGCTGGTCAACGTCCGGGTGAACGGTATTTCCTCCGGACGAGTTTCCGAAAATTCCGGAAACGCCGGAATTCACGATCTCGCTCCCGTCCCTCTCGATCTCCCTTCGTCTTTCGCTCCCGGTCGGGCGGAAACGGACGGGCCGTCCAAGACGGCCGGTACGGCGGGGCCGCTCTCCGGCGCCTCCTTTTCGGACGTTCCGCGCGGTAAGGAGGAGCGCGCTCCGCTACTTTGGGTTGCGGCTGGCGGAAAAAAGTTTCCCTATGACGCGGTGATCCTGGCAACCGGGGGGTGCTCCTATCCCCTCACCGGCTCCACCGGCGACGGCTTTGCGTTCGCCCGCTCTCTGGGACATTCGGTCATGCCGCTCCGCGGCTCCTTAGTGCCGCTCGTCTGCCGGGAGGATATCTGCCGCCGGCTGCAGGGCCTTTCTCTGCGCAACGTATCGGTGCGGGCCTTAGACGAGACGGGCAGGACGGTGTTTTCGGATTTCGGAGAGCTGCTTTTTACCCATTACGGGCTGACCGGCCCCGTCATTCTCTCCCTGTCGGCTTTTTTGCCGGATATCGGCGAGAGGCTCTATCGGGTGGTCATCGACCTGAAACCGGCTCTTACGGAGGCGGAGCTCGACAGGCGGCTCCTCTCGGATTTTGCCCGCTACGGCGGCCGCGACTTCGTCAACGGGCTGGACGATCTGCTCCCCCGCAAACTGATCGAGCCCTTTGTCCTGCTCACCGGCATCTCGCCGCATAAAAAAATCCGCGATATCGGCCGGGACGAGCGGAAGAAAATCGTATTTCTTCTTAAGAATCTGACACTGACGGTTCTGCGTGCGCGGCCGATCGAGGAGGCCATTGTCACGGCGGGAGGGGTTTCGGTGCGGGAGGTCGATCCCAAGACCATGGCTTCGAAAAGCGTGCCGGGACTGTATTTTGCCGGAGAGATTCTCGATGTGGACGCCTACACCGGGGGCTTTAATCTGCAGATCGCTTTTTCGACGGGCCGTTTGGCGGCCGAGTCGGCTCTTACGGCCCCCGCGGCGAAGGAAGAGAAAAGGGCAAAATAAAGACGCGTTTTTTAAGTCCGGCCGATCCGTAAGAAGGGCGGGAGGGCTTTTCGGCGCATGAAAGCCTGTCTTTTGGCTCATACTGAGAAAAGAATCCCGCCGCCCTCTTCGAGAGAGCGGCGGACAGAGCGGGGAAGGGAGAAGCCAGGCGGCTTCTCTCCGGCGGCCGAAGCATAACGACGCGGCTGTGGAAAAGATACGCCGGAAAGGCTCCGCTTAGAAAATCGCAGTGAATTTTTCGTAAAGAAAACAGATCATCGGTTACACGAGGAGAAAAACATGTTTCAAATTGCTATCGACGGCCCTTCGGGGGCGGGAAAAAGTACATTGGCCCGAATCCTTTCCGAAAAGCTCGGCTTTGTCTATGTCGACACCGGCGCGCTTTACCGATCGATCGGGCTGTATATGCGGGATGAGGGCATTGACCCAAAGGACAGCGGGCGTGTGATTGCCGCGCTGCCCGATATTCGTCTCGAACTGATCTACCGGGAGGGACGGCAGCATGTGCTGCTCAACGGCCGGGATGTGGGGGACAGGATCCGTGAGCCTGAAATTTCGATGTACGCCTCCGCTGTCTCCGCCCTGCCGGAAGTGCGCGCCTTTCTGCTCGACACCCAGCGGAATATTGCCGAAAAGAACGATGTCATCATGGACGGCCGGGACATCGGAACGGTGATCCTGCCTCATGCCGACGTGAAGATCTTTCTTGTCTCGTCCCGGGAAAAGCGTGCCGAGCGCCGCTGCCGCGAACTGGCCGAAAAGGGAATGCCCACCCCTTACGAAGAGGTGCTGGCCGACATGATCGCCCGGGACGAAAAAGACGCCACCCGCGCGGTGGCCCCCGCCGTGGCCGCGCCCGACGCCGTCACGATCGACAATTCCGATCTGGAACTCGACGGGCTGGTGGAGGCCGCTCTGGCCGTTATCACCCCTGTTCTTAGGTCAAAACGGTCGAAGCAATGAGGCCTGAAGAAGAGCGGGAAAGTGCCGCATCGGCGAAGAAACCCGTCCGCATCCGGGCGCCCGGAAAGAATTTGGACAGGGCAGACGGGAAAGAGGACTCTCCAAGCGGTCTTGAGAAGAAGGTTTTGGTCGCTTCTCTGGCGGGCTTCTGTTTCGGCGTGCGCCGTGCGGTCGATTTTGTGGAGGGGCTTCTCGCCGAAAAAAAACCGAACGAGCGTATTTGCACGCTGGGGCATCTGATCCATAACCGTCAGGTCATGGAAAGCTTTTCCGCGCGCGGCGTAAAGGTGGCGGAAGAAGGAGAACTGAGGGCGCTTGTTTCTTCGGCGTGCAAGGCTTCGCCGGTCGTCCTTGCGGGGCGCGCGCACGGCATCGAACGTGATCTCTACCGCTTTCTGATCGAAGCGGCCCGCGAGAATCCTTTTTTTTCCTTTTATGATCTGACTTGTCCGTATGTCGCCAAAATTCATCGGATCGCTCGGGAAATGACCGACGAAAAAGAGCTTTTTGTCGTCTTCGGGGACGCCGCTCACCCCGAGGTGCGGGGGATCGTCAGCTATGCGCGGGGGGAGCATGTCGTGGTTTCCTCCGCCGAGGAGTGTGAAAGGATACTCCTTCCCCGGATAAAATCCGGAAATTTACATGTCGTGGCTGTCGCGCAGACGACACAAAAACTCTCAGAGTGGAAAAAAGTTGAATTATTTTTAAAAAAGGTCTGTACAAATGCAAAAATTTTTGATACAATATGCAGTGTGACCGAAAACCGGCAGAAAGAGGCGGCTTCCCTTGCCGGACAGGTGGATCTTATGATCGTGGCGGGCGGCCGCCACAGCGCCAACACAAGAAGCCTCTATGAGACCATACGGCAGAAAATGTCCGCCGTATGTCTTGTGGAGGAGGCGAAAGAGCTTCGCGCTCTGTCCCTTGCCGGCCATACCAGAGTGGGAATAACCGCAGGTGCATCGACACCGAGGTATATAATTGAGGAGGTAGAACAGACCATGAGCGAAATGCTTGCAGCAAAAGAAGAAATTTTCGCGGAATTGCTTGAAGGCTCTCTTAAAACTTTAAATACAGGGGATATTGTCACGGGCGTTATCACGTCGATCAGCGCGACCGAGATCCATGTGGACCTTTCCACAAAGGGTACCGGAATCCTGCCGGCGGAAGAAATGCCTCTCGACCCGGAGACCGGCAAGCCTCTCTTTAAGGTGGGAGACGAGATCGAGGCCTTCGTGGTGCGCGTCAGCGACTTAGAGGGCGTCGTCGGCCTTTCCCGCAGAAAGATCGAGAAGATGTCCGAGTGGAAGAAGATTGCAGAGGCTTACAAAGAGGGCACTGTCCTCGAGGGCAAGGTGTCCGATGTCATCAAGGGCGGCCTTGTCGTTACGAGCGGCGTCTCCCGCATCTTTATTCCCGCGTCCCAGACCGGGGTTCCGAAGGACGGGGATATGTCGGCGCTTAAGGGTACGATTCAGCAGTTTACCATCATCGAGATCGACGAGCACAGAAACCGCGCCGTCGGCTCGATCAAGGCGGTACTTAGAGCCAAACGCCGGGAGGCGCAGGAGAAGTTCTGGAATACCGTGGAGGAGGGCATGAAGTTCGAAGGAACGGTCAAGAGCCTCACCTCTTACGGCGCTTTTGTCGATCTTGGCGGGGTGGACGGAATGGTTCACGTCTCCGAGCTCTCCTGGTCGCGGATCAAGAATCCGGCCGAGGTGGTCTCGGTGGGCGATGAGATTTCGGTTTATGTCAAGAGCTTCGACAAGGAAAAGAAGCGGATCTCGCTCGGCTGCAAAACCGAGGAGAACAACCCCTGGAACCTTTTCACCAGCCGCTTCTCCGAAGGCGACGTGGCGCCGGTCAAGATTGTGGGGCTTACCCCCTTCGGCGCGTTTGCCGAGATCATTCCCGATGTGGACGGTCTGATCCACATTTCCCAGATCGCCGACCGCAAGATCGGAAATCCTGCCGAGTATCTGGCGCTCGACCAGGTGGTGCAGGCCAAGATCATCGGGATCGATCAGGAAAAGAAAAAGGTCAGCCTTTCGATCCGGGCGCTATTGGATGAGAACGATACGGCGGAGGATGAGGACGGAGGCGAAAATTCTTCCGACGGGGAACCGGCTTCTGCCGAGTAACCGAATAACCTTCCTTTAGAATATAGCATAGAATACAGCGGAACGGTATTGACGGAAAAGGGGACAGGATGCCCGCGGCCTCTTGCCCCCCTTTTCCGTTTGTCCGGGTTCTCTCGGGGTTCTGACGGGCAAGGCGCTTCCGGACGGAAAAAATTCAGAAATGCATCACGGGGCGTAAACGGGGGAAAAACAAAACGCTGTGAAAGAAATAGGCGGGATTTCCTCGTTGAGGAAATGCTTCCACTTTAAGGATTGGATTTTTTAGCGTTTTTTAAGTAAAAATCCAAAAAAGACACTTGACAAAATTCCGAAAGTGGTGTATAAATAGTGTAGGCTGTTATAGTTTCCCGGATCTCTGCGGTCTTGGGGGAACCAATCTGGCTAAAGAAGAAAATGAAAAGGAGAAATTTTCATGAAGAAGGCATTCAAGATCAGTGCTGTTGTTCTGGCACTGGTTGCGCTGGTTGCTTTGTCTGTCGTGTTCGCTGTGAATGCGGCGCCCACAGAGATCGATCAGAGCAACTACCAGACGGCGATGGAAGCCGGCGGTAAATTTAAGCTGACCGCAGACGTCAGCGACGGAACGACTGCTGCGGTGATCCGGATCGGCGAAAACGTCACGCTTGACCTGAACGGACATACCATTACATCCACTTATCAGGGAGGCCTGTTCTATCAGGTTAAGGCCTCTACCGGTACCTTCAAGATTATTGACTCGGTGGGCGGCGGTGCGATTCAGGCTCCCGATGCCAACCTGGTCGATAACAATATCCGCGGTAATGTCAGCGTGGAGGGCGGTACTCTCGTTGTGAAAGCGCTCCTCGGCGAGGGCGGCACGGCGAAGGTCACCCTGAAGGGCTCGGGCGAGGACGATCCCAAACACAACGCCACCCAGAGCGGCGACGTTTGGACCTCGAACGAGACCAAGGGCACTTGGGTTTCCCTGGATATCTCCAACCCCCAGAACGACTACTGCGTGGACGGCTATCACGGCATCAAGCAGTCCAGCAAAAAGGATGGGAGAGCAACCTATCGTGTCGTTCCTCAGGACTACACGATTACTTACTCCTTTGTTGGCAACGACGGCAAGACTGTGACCAACAAAAACGTCACGATCTACGACATCGAATCGCCCATGATCTCTCTCTCCGCTGCCGAGCTGAAGGGCTATGAGTTCCTCGGATGGTGGATCTATGAGAACGGATCGTATGCTCAGATCAGTAGCATCTATCCGCAGACCCGTCTTTACGATCTGAAGATTGAGGGCCGGTTTGAGCCGCAGGTTTACAATATCAACTATGTGTGGGAAGGCAACGTCACCAACGCTGCCACGAACCCTGCGACCTTTACCAACGGCACGGCTGCGATTACGCTGGCGGATCCCACTAAGGTCGGCGCCAAGTCCTTCCTGGGCTGGTATGACGCTGCGACCGGCGGCAATAAGGTGGAGACCATCGACTGTGCGAACACCTATAACGATGTGACGCTCTATGCTCGCTTTGATATGGAAGTCTACGATATCACCTATGAACTCAACGGCGGCACTGCGGTTAACCCCGCTACCTATACCGCCGATGATGAGATTGTCTTCAACGACGCTGTGAAGCCCGGCTATAATTTCGAGGGCTGGTATGACGCCGCAACCGAGGGCAACAAGGTGGAGAAAATCTCTGTCGGTACGACCGGCGATATCACGCTCTATGCCCGCTTCTCTCTGGCGACCTATAACATTACCTACGATTTCGGCGATGTGACGGTCAACAATGAAGATGAGTTCCCCAAGACCTATACCATCGAAGACGACACCATCACTCTTCCGATTCCTGAGGTTGATGAGGGAACCGAATTCGTGAAGTGGGTTGACGAGAACGGCAATGAGATCGAAGTGATCGCAACCGGCAGCTACGGCGACAAGACGATCAAGGCTGTTTGGAACAAAACCCAATATAAGCTCTTCTATAACTTCGGTATCGGTGTCGATATCTCCGATGTTGACAACTCCGCCAATACCGTCGAGTATTTCGATAAGTACATCGAAGTGAAGCTCAACCCCGCTAAGAGAGCGTACTTTACGTTCGACGGATGGTATGACAAAGATCCTACCACCAGCTCCGATGCAAAGAAGATTGAGAAGATCGAAAAGGGAACCACGGGCAATGTCACGGTTTACGCCAAGTGGACTCCTATCGACTACACGATCGAATACGACGAACAGGGCTACATGATCGTGAAAGATCCGGATACTCAGCAGGAGACGAAGGTACCCTTCACAGAAGGCGCTACTCTCCCTGCCGATGCCATCACGACCTACAACTATGCCACCTCGGTCACGCTCCCCGTCCCGACCCGTGAAGGCTATGCCTTCGTAGGCTGGTACGATACCGTCACCGGCACTACGATCACTAAGATCGACGCGGGCACCAGAGACGGCAACATTACCGGCGACAATAAGCTTGTCGCGGTTTGGGAGATCGGTTCTTGGAAGGTCAACATCCGCTATATCTACAATAAGGACTATCAGGCCGCCAAGGGTCTTTCCGATGAGGACTGCGTTTTCTGGTCCAATGAACAGGATATCTATGTGGTCTACGGTGAGAAATACACTCACAATGTTAACTTCAAGGACTGGAACGGCTTTATTCCTGAGGCTTGGTCGGTTACCGTGACCGGTCTTGCTCAAGATCAGACCATCGACATCTACTTCGAGCCTGTGGTTCGTTCGACCGTTTATGAGAACGGCCAGCTGGTTGTTACCTATTATGACGGTACGACCTCCACGGTGGAAATGAACAGTCTCTCTTCCGTCAAGCTGAACGGCAGCCAGTTGGTCTATGTTACTGCGGACGGCGAGGAGGTTGTTGTGGCGTCGATCGTCACCACCGAGGCGCTTACGGATCAGGTGGAGACGCTGAACAAGGCGCTGAGTGATCTCGATGCTGCCTACAAGGCCGCGGACAGCACGCTTCAGAAGAATATTGACGATCTGAAGAAGCAGCTTACCGATTCTCTTGCCGATCTCCAGAGCCAGATCGACGCAAATAAGGACAGCATCAAGGCGAACGCCGATGCGATCACCTCTCTCACCTCTCTGATCGAGACCCTCCAGGGTCAGGTCGATTCTCTCGACGGAACCGACACCGGCCTTCTGGTTGCTATCATCATCATCGGTGTGATTGCGGTCGCTTCTGCCGCTGCGGTTGTGGTGCTCTTCGTTAAGAAGAAATAATCCTAATCGTGCCCTTTGTTAAGGGCAGGCTTTGAAAAGCTTTTTAGGACCGTTACGCATACGCGTAACGGTCCTTTTTTATGGATTTGATATTGGACTGTTTTTTCTATATTGAAACTGTTATATGCAACCGTTTGTGAAGAGAGTATATGCGATTAAAGTAAATGCAATAAGAGTTTATGCGATAAAAGTATATGCGAAAAAATGCAAAAAGGGAGCAGACACAGTGCTTGTGTCTGCTCCCACTGTCGAAAGCGATCAGAGTTTGGCTTAATCAACTACACCTTGTCAAATCGGATTCGGCCGAATGATTCGGCAAAAAGGGATAAACGATTTTACCGAAGGGAAGAAAGCTTATTTGCTGTTCTTGATGTCGTTCTCGTACTTCTCAACCATCTTCTTGACCATCTGGCCGCCGATAGAACCGGCCTGACGGGAAGTGAGGTCACCATTGTAACCCTGGTTCATAGTAACGCCGACTTCGCTGGCAGCCTCCATCTTGAACTTGTCAAGAGCGGCCTTAGCTTCGGGAACGAGCTTCTTATTGCTGGATGCCATTTTGTTTTCTCCTCATCATAAATGAAGTTTCGATTTATATTGAATCGAGCCGCAATTAAACAGAATACTGTTTTTTTGATAAACAATCTTTGTGGTCCGATCGGAAATCAACTCGTGACTCCCTGACGCATTTTTGCGGCTCGGTGTCACATCCGATTTCGTTTACTTTGCGACTCTGGTACTATTATCGACCACAGCCGAAAAACTATGCGGTCTAATTTTTTCCAAAATAAGCACAAGGCGATTTGGCACAAGGTATAAAAAGTCTGCTGGAAATAAGACAAGGTCGGGGCAGCATCTTTCTTTGTTTTTTTCCCGAAAGACTGTTGTTGCGATTATTTCTGAGCGTTTGACCTCCGTCGTTATCTCCTCCGCCGTCTTTTTATTTCTACATTGTAGTTCCCTATACGAATTTACACTATTTTGGGGGGAATTCTGGCGCCGATTTTATGTCCGTATCCTTTCAAGCGATTTGTTTTCTCGTCGAGAATTTCTTCGGGCGTTTAAATCTAGTTTATTTTATGTTTGTATTTTTATTCTATCGTTTGTTTTGTGTTTTACTCGGCTTTTGGGAAAAAATGCGGCTGTTGTTTATGCCAAAATCGCAGATAAAGAAGCGTTTCCCCTAAAAGCCCTCGCAGGACCAGCTCGGTATTCCGGCCACCCGACCGGACAAAAACACGAGTGGGACGAGGGGGCGCGGACGGGAGAGAGAATAGAGAGCGGGAATATGGGAAGTTGGGAAAAAACGCGGCGAGTATGAATGTATAGCGGGGTAAGAAGGAATTCCGCTTCAACGGGGAAGAAGAATGGAGTGAAAACGCAGCAAGTGTGAATGCAGAGCGAGACGAAAAGAGCGGCGAGAAAATGGATGCAAGAGCGAAACGAAGAAACCAATGAGAACGGGAATAGGCCATTCACCAGGATTGGCGATCAGAAGGAATTCTTTCTCGGGATAGCAGAGAGAGAGAGTAAGTGTGTTAGAGAAAGAAAGATAAAAAGAACGTATGGAATACAAAGTCCGCAGTAGGACAGGTGAGTGTCAGAAGCGGGAAAGAAAAACCAGTGGGTGAATAAGGGAAGAGGAGGAAAGATTAAGGAATTATAAGAAAACAATTGCTTTTTTCTCCTGTTTGTGATAAAATGAATAAGATCGAATGAATCTTTCCATTTTTTCTTCCGTGTGTGGGTGCGGCGATCTGCCGGATGACTTTATCGGCTCCGGCATTTTTGCACTTTGGATGTTGAGCGCGGCTGCTTTTCCTTTAAGTAAAAACGCATAGAAAATGCAGTTGTCTGTTGCCTTCCTACACTCTTTCCGCCGCCATTTGGCTGTCAAATCAAATTGGATTTGTCTGATGCCCGACTTTTTTTCGATCTTGTATGCGGATTGGATAAGGAGAAGAAGAACGTATATTAGCCTGGGAAAGGACGGGAGTCGTCGATGAATCGAATCGTAAAAAAAGAGAAGCTTGCTGAAAATATAACGAGGATTGTGCTGGACGCCCCCTTGATCGCCCAAAAAGCTCAGGCGGGACAGTTTGTGATTTTGCGTCCGACCGAAGCGAGCGAGCGAATTCCTCTCACCGTCGCCGATACCGAGCGGGACGCGGGTCTTTTGACCCTGATCTTCCAGACGGTGGGGCGTTCGACGGCCGAGCTGGAGGCCCTTGGGGAGGGGGATTTTGTTCAGAATCTTGCCGGCCCCTTGGGAAGGGCGTCCGAGTTTGAGGGCATGAAAAAAGTGGCGGTGATCGGCGGAGGCCTTGGCTGTGCCATCGCTTTTCCGCAGGCCAAGGCGCTTCACGAACGGGGAGCGGAGGTGGATATGATCGCCGGCTTCCGGAATTCTTCTCTGATTATTCTGGAGAAGGAAATGAAAGAGGTCAGCACCTCGCTCACCGTTGTGACCGATGACGGTTCCAACGGCAAAAAGGGACTTGTGACAGATGCTTTGCGTGAGAGGATCGAGGCGGGCGCGAAATACGATACTGTCATCGCCATCGGGCCTCCTGTCATGATGAAGTTTGTCTCGCTTTTGACGAAAGAATACGGGATCCGGACTGTCGTCAGCATGAATCCCATTATGATCGACGGAACCGGAATGTGCGGGGGCTGCCGTCTGACGGTCGGCGGAAAAGTGAAATTTGCCTGTGTGGACGGCCCGGACTTTGACGGTCATCAGGTGGATTTTGACGAGTTGATTCGCCGTAACAACATGTACCGTGCGGAAGAGAAGGAAGCCTTTGATCGCTATCATACATGCAACCTTTATAAAAATGTCGATTGACGGCACACAGAGTTAGGTAGGAAGGAAAGAGATCGATGCCGAATATGCAGAAAGAAAAAACGCCGATGCCCGAGCAGGCGCCCGACGTTCGTAAAAATAACTGGGAAGAGGTGGCGCAGGGCTATACGGCGGAACAGGCCATGAACGAGGCGTCGCGCTGTCTTGCCTGCAAGAAGCCTCTCTGCGTGGAGGGATGCCCGGTTTCGGTGCGGATCCCCGAATTTCTGGCCGCCGCCGCCAGAGGCGAGTTTGAAGAGGCCTATGCGATCCTGAAGGGAACCAACAGTCTTCCCGCTGTCTGCGGGCGGGTCTGTCCCCAGGAGACCCAGTGCGAGGGAAAGTGCGTGCGCGGGATCAAGGGCGAGCCGGTGGCGATCGGACGGGTCGAGCGTTTTTGCGCCGATTATGTAATGAGCCGCACGGATGGCGCCCATGATATCGGCTGTGAAGCCGGCCGTGAAGCCGTTCGGATGGATGGTGCGGCGGGTTCCGGCGGGGATACCGCTTCGAAAGCGGGCGGTCTTGGAAAAGAAGGCTGTGCTGGGAGCTGTCCGGCTAAGACCTGTGCGGAAAAAGGCTGCCGGTCGGAAACCACGGCCGAGGAAACGGTCGAAAAGAAGGGCCGGGTTGCAGTGGTCGGCTCTGGTCCTGCCGGTCTTTCCTGTGCAGGCGATCTCGCGCAGCGGGGCTATCAGGTGACGGTTTTCGAGGCGCTTCACAAGGCCGGAGGCGTTCTGGTTTACGGGATTCCCGAGTTTCGTCTTCCCAAAGCGGTCGTGGCCAAGGAGATCGACGAGCTGAAAAAGCGCGGTGTGTCGATCGAATGCGATATGGTCATCGGAAGGATCCTGTCTGTCGACGAGCTTTTTGAGCGCGGCTTTGAGGCGGTCTTCGTGGCGACCGGCGCGGGGCTGCCCCGCTTTATGGGGATTCCGGGCGAAAACGCCAACGGCGTCTTTTCGGCCAACGAGTTTCTGACCCGCATCAATCTGATGAAGGCCTATCGGGAGGATTACGGAACGCCGATCAAAAAAGGCACGGCCGTGGCCGTCGTGGGCGGTGGAAACGTGGCAATGGATGCCGCGCGCTCGGCCAAGCGCCTGGGTGCGGAAGAGGTCTACA
>CALXKW010000028.1 GCA_944389045.1 uncultured Clostridia bacterium
ATCCATTCGGCAGCGGGGTTGTGGTATCCGGCAAGGGAGGCGTTCATCACCGAAAATCCTCCGGTCCCGGCGGTGCCGAAGGTGGTCACCAGCGAGTCGTAGAAGGGAAGTCCGGTGAAGAGAAGGGCAATCAGCTCGACAACCGAGAGCGCCATGTATATGCCGTAGAGAATCAGGGCCGAACGGCGGAGCTTGGGAACCAGCTTTCCCTTGGTGGGGCCGGGAACCTCGGCGCGAAGCAGGTAGATGGCCCGGCCGTCGTCCGGGGGGAGGATAGCCAGCATGAAGACTAAAACGCCCATGCCGCCGATCCAGTGCGTGAAGCTTCGCCAGAGGAGGATGCCGCGGGGAAGCGATTCGATCTCGGCAAGGACAGAAGCGCCGGTCGTGGTAAAGCCCGAGACGGTTTCAAAAAAAGCGTTGACATAGTTGGGAATCGCGCCCGAGAAGACGAAGGGAAGGGCGCCGAAGAGAGACATCAATATCCAGGCGGCCGCCACCGAGACAAAGCCCTCCTTGGCGAATATCCGCCGGTTTTTCGGGCGGAAGATCAGACTCGGCAGAGCCAGTACCGCCAGAATGGCCATGGTGTAAAGATAGGGGAGAAGGCTCTCCCGGTAGAGGGCGGCGGTGAGCATCGGGATAGCCAGCAGCGCAGCCTCGATCAGAAGCAGGATGCTCAGAAGATAGCCGATCATGCGATAATTCATCGGATAATATCCCTCACGTTTTTCAGCTGTCGGTCGGCGGTGATGACGATGATGGTGTCGCCTCTGCCGATCGAGTCCTCTCCCGAAGGAATGATGATTTTATGATTGTGGATCAGGCAGGCGATGAGTACGCCGCGTTTGGGGCGGAGCTCTTTCAGGGGAATGTCGGTGATGCCCTCGATCTCCTGCTTGATGACGAATTCCAGCGCTTCGGCGTGTCCGCCCATGATTTTGTGAAGCGATTCGATCTCGGCGCTGGCGTCGTTCGACATGGCGCGCACATAGCGCAGAATGTCGGCGGCGGCGATCGACTTGGGCGAAACCACGCTTTCAAGATCCATCCCCTTGAAAAAGTCCACATAGGAGAGCTGATGGATCAGGGCGATCACTTTGGGGACCGCTTTGCTCTTGGCATACATGGAGAGGATCGCGTTCCGTTCGTCGGAGTCGGAAAGGGCGAGAAAGGCGTCCGCCTTTTCAATGCCTTCCTCCAAAAGGATTTCCTGCTTGTTGGCGTCCTCACAGACCACGGTGCAGTCGAACTGATCGGTCAGCTCGTAGCAGCGCTCCTTGTCCTTTTCGATGACGGTCGAACGGATTTTTCCGCGCTGCAAGAGCAGTTCGAGATAGTAGGTGATCCGGCCGCCGCCCACGATCAGAACGTCGCGCACCGGCTGGCGAAAGCTGCCGAGCGCCTTGAAGAGGCGGGTCATCTCCTCGTCGGGCGCGGTCAGGCCGATGATATCGTCGGCGCGCAGAATGAAATCGCCCGAGGGGATGAAGACCTCGTCCCCGCGCAGCACGCAGCAGACAAGAAACTTGGCTTTCAGCGCGGAGCGCAGGTCGTAAAGCGACTTGTCGCAGATGGGCGAGCCGGGATTCACAACAAATTCGACCAGCTCTACCCGGCCGCGGTAGAAGGTTTCGATCTTGGCCGCCGAAGGATAGCGCAGCATGCGGTAGATCTCCTTGGCGGCGTTCAGCTCGGGATTGACTGTCATCGAAAGATTCATTTCCTGCTTCATCAATAGGAGAAGCTCGGAATATTCGGGATTGCGCACGCGGGCGATCGTATGCCGGACGCCAAGCTTGCGCGAGGCGGCACAGCAGAGAATATTCAGCTCGTCCCCCGGCGTGACCGCGATCAAAAGGTCGGCCCTTTCGGCGTCGGCCTTGCGCAGAACCGAGATATCCGCGCCGTTGCCCACAAGACCGATGACGTCGCAGACGTTGGCGATTTCGTTGACGGCGGAGGGCTCGGTGTCGATGACGGTTATGTCGTGCCCCTCGGCCGAAAGCTGGGTACAAATGGCGGCTCCCACCGTGCCGCCCCCCACAATAATGATTTTCATAGTTATCTATATTTACCTCGCTTGGCCCGGGAACCAGCCCGGTTCGCCATTTCATTCCTTATTATAATGCTTTTTTTATAAAAAGCAAGGCAATCGTGAACTTATATTAGAAAGAAGAATCAAGAAACAAGAATATTGAAAGATTTTTTATATGATCTTTTTGGTTGCGCGCTCTTTCCCCCGCACTCTTCGGTTGCTCTTTCTCTTTTCCGCGCCCTCCGGGTTCCTTTCACCTTCAGACCGCTTCGATACCGATTTCAAACCGGCTATGTCCTGTCGGCCGGGAGAGGAAACGCTTGACAAGAGGGAAAAAATCATGTACAATAAAAAAGACCGGGAGACGCCCGGCATTTTCTGTTCGGAAAGGGGATCCCATGAATCGCTGTTCCGCCCGTGCGCTTTTTTTTCTGGCTTTTCTTGTTCTTTTTCTCATCGTTGCCGCTGCCTGCGGCAGCACTCCCACCGACTCGTCTTCCGATCCGGCCCTCACTTCCGCGCCCCCGACCTCCGAAGATCTGCCCGACTCGTCTTCGCCCCGTCCGATCGGCAATCCCTCCGCGATCGGGGCCGCTTCGGACGAAAATTCCCGCCTGCCGGTTCTCTCGACCGTCACCGAGGACGGGGAGGCGATCACCTCGCGCGAGGAATACAAGAACGCCGGCGTCTCGGCCACCGGAACGACCGACGACGGCGTGTTCGGCTTTGAAAATCTTGCCGCTGAAGTGCGCTGTCGGGGCAACTATACCTATGACAGCGTGGAGAAAAAATCCTATCGCCTGAAATTTGCCGAAAAGATCAATCTCTTCGGGCAGGGCTACGGTCCCGCCCGCAGCTGGGTGCTTCTCGCCAACCACTGCGACCAATCCTTTCTCCGCAATCACGTCGCCTTTACCATCGGCCGGCTGCTCTCCAACATCGACTACTGTTCTTCCTCCTCCTTTGTGCGGCTCTACGTCAACGGCAGCTACCAGGGCATCTATCAGGTGGCGGAACAGCATCAGGTGCAGACCTACCGCGTGAACATCGCGGAGGATCCCGACATTGTGGATACCGATTATCTCATCGAGCGGGACAGCTATGCGGACGAGGACGGCGAACGGGGTCTGAACTATTTTCTGGTCAATCGCACCGAATATCTCGTAAAGAGCGACTACATGACCCGGGAGAAATGCAGTTTTCTCGAAGAGTACTTCAACGATGCCCACGAGGCGATCAAGGACGGCCGTAAGGGATTGGTGGAACGCTATATCGACCTCCCTTCGTTTATCGATACCTTCATTCTCCAGGCCCTCGTCAAGAACACCGACATCGGCTATTCCTCCTTTTTCATGGTCAAAAAGGCGGGGGATAAAATATATTTTACCTGTCCCTGGGATTTTGACAACGCTCTCGGCAACGACGAACGGCTGGACGGCGGCCGGCCCGAGGGACTGTATGTGGGCAAAAAGACCGACATGTACCAGCAGCATGAGTGGTTCTATCTTCTGATGAACTGCAAATGGTTCTGCGATATGCTTCTCGAGCGCTGGAACGAGGTCAAGGCTACTCTTTACGCCGCGGCCGACGCCGAGATCGACCGGATCGGCAGTACGTTTGGCGATGAGATCGCGACGAACTTCGACGTTTGGCCGATCTTCGGAGAACAGATCAATCAGGAGCCGCGCGCGATCCTCCGCCTGAAGAGCTATGCGGAGCATGTGGCGTATCTGAAGAACTGGTTCAAAGAACGTTATCTTTATTTAGACGAGCTTTTCAATTCCGACGCGCTCTACGATCAGGGCGGATTCGAGGACAGCGGCTGGTGGCCCTGGGGATGGTGAGGCGCGGAAGAGACCTGTTTTAAAAAGTCTCCGCAATGAAGAGCCCGTAAAAGCGACAGGGAGCGGCGGCTTTTTCCGCCGGGTCCTTTCGGAAAAAACCTCGCTTCGAACTATTCTTTCTTGAAACAAAACGGCCCCGGTTTGCATAAGCGTAAACCGGGGTTTTTTTGTTTTATGCCGTGTTTGCCGCCCGACTTTTCCGGCGTTTTGCAAACGTTTCACGGCGTTTTGTGCAGCTCATGGAATTTATCGCTGCCGCCGTCGCCTGCGGCGGCCGAGCGCAAGAATTCCTGATACATCGGTGTAAAAGATAGGAGAAGGGGAACGGTCAGGCGCGGGCGGGACGCCCGAGATATTGTTCGAGCGAGGCCAGCTTGACGGCGGTCACCAAAACCTCCGTGGCGGCCTTCACCTCCTCGAGCGAGGGGTAGGTCGGGGCGATCCGCAGGTTGGAGTCGAGCGGATCCCTGCCGTAGGGAAAGGCGGCTCCGACGGCGGTCATGGTGACACCGGCCTCCTTCATCAGGTCATAGACCCGGCGGGCGCAGCCCGGCAGGGTGTTGAGGCTGATGAAATAGCCGCCCCGGGGCTTTGTCCAGCTCGCCACCCCAAGCGGCGCGAGCTCGCGGTCAAAAGCCGAGAGCACCGCCTCGAATTTCGGGCGGATGATGGCAGCGTGCCGTTTCATGTGGCGGTAGATTCCCTCGACTCCGCCGAAAAATTTCACATGGCGCAGCATGTTGAGCTTGTCACAGCCGATGGTCTGCACCGTCATGATCGACTTGATGTATTCGATGTTCTTCCGGGAGGAGGCGATCACCGAGACCCCCGAGCCGGGGAAGGTGATTTTGGAGGTGGAGGCAAATTCGTAGACCATGTCCTCGTTCGGCGTGCCCCGCACCAGAGCGGGCAGGTTGAGCAGCCGGTCGCCCTCGTCGTAAAGATCGTGCACGATATAGGCATTGTCCCAGAAGATCCGGAAGTCGGAGGCGGCGGGCTTCAGCGCGGCGAAGCGGCGCACCGTCTCGTCGGAATAGGTGACGCCTTCGGGATTGGAATATTTGGGTACGCACCAGATGCCCTTGATCGCGGGATCGGAGGCGGTCAGCCGCTCCACCTCGTCCATGTCGGGGCCGGTGGGCGTCATGGCGACGGGGATCATTTCAATGCCCAGCGACTCACAGATGGCGAAATGGCGGTCATAACCGGGGGCGGGGCAGAGAAAGCGGATCTTTTCCCCCATTCCCCAGGGGCCGGTCTCGCGGTCGGAGCCGTAGAGCATACAGCGGACGACGGTGTCGTACATGATGTTGAGGCTGGAGTTGCCGCAGACGATCAGCTCTTCGGGCTGAAGATCGAGAAGGTCGGCAAAGAGGCGCTTGGCCTCGGGGATGCCGTCGAGAAGCCCGTAGTTGCGGCAGTCAAGTCCGGTCTCGGAAAGACAGTCGGCGGGCGAATCGATCACGCCGAGCATCGCCTGAGAGAGGTCGAGCTGACAGCGGTCGGGCTTGCCCCGGGACATGTCCAGAGAAAGGTTTGCTGCTTTGTGTCGGTTGTAATCGCTCAGGACGCTCGAGTACTCCTCTTCCAGCGCCCCGCGCTCAAGTTCGCGGTAGTCTGCCACGGGTTTTTCCGCCTTTCTTTTGAAAAATTCACAGGGAGCAACGATCAAGACGGCGTTAGGACGGTGAAAAAATTACGATCGAACCGCTCAAATACCGCAGAAATTCCTGTCGAAAAGTTTGTCTACATTATACAACGGGAAAGCGCAAAAAACAAGTGATATTCGTGCCAAAAACGCCAAAAATATTGTTGTTTTTTTTGACGATTCGTGATAAAATAAAAAGAAAGGATTGGCCGTCGGCGCCGACAGGCCCCGTTTCTTTCCTTACAGTCTATGTCGGATTTGCCGAGAACGGCAGCTTTCGCGCCGAATTTTCTCGGAGCAGGCGGGCCGGCAGAGAGAGAGGGAGGGGAGAGAGCAAGGGGAAAAGCCATGCCGGGCCCGCCTGGAATCGAAAAAAGCATTTTCAAAACAAAGAGGCGTCGGTGCCAATCGAATGCGATAAAAGCCGGCAGCGGCAAAAAACGGAGGAACAAGCTATGACACTGGTGATTCTGGCAGCGGGTATGGGGTCGCGCTACGGCGGCCTGAAGCAGGTCGATCCCATCACCCCCCACGGCGAATTTATCATTGACTATTCGATTTACGACGCCATCGGCGCCGGATTTGACCGCGTGGTATTTCTGATCAAAAAAGAAAATCTCGAAATCTTCAAAGAGACGATCGCCGACCGCATCGCCCCCTTCTGCAAGATCGAATTCGCCTTCCAGGCGCTCGACATGCTGCCCGAAGGCTACACGGTTCCGGCCGACCGGACCAAGCCCTGGGGCACCGCCCACGCCGTGCTCTGCTGCGAGAAGGCGGTCGGAGAGGATAACTTCGCCGTCATCAATGCCGACGATTTTTATGGGCGGGAGGCTTTCGCCGAGATGGCGAAGAGGCTGAAGGAGGATCGCCGCGGCCGCTACCTGATGGCCGGCTATATCCTCGATAACACCCTTACCGACAACGGAAGCGTGGCGCGCGGCGTCTGCACGACCAAGGACGGCAGGCTGGTTTCGATTGAGGAGCATACCAAAATCTACCGCGAGGGCGAAGGCGTCTTCTGCGCCGGCGAGGGGGCACCCCATCCCGTGGACAAGAAGAGTGTGGTTTCGATGAACTTCTTCGGCTTCGCTCCCGACGTCTTTTCGATCTTTAAGAAGGATTTCCGGCTCTTTCTTGACGAAAAAAACGATCCGAAGGCCGAGTTTTTCATTCCTCTTGCCCTTTCGGGCGCCATGGCCCGCGGCGAATGCTCGGTCGACGTTTTCCCGACCGACGCCAAGTGGTTCGGCGTGACCTATGCCGCCGACAAGCCCGCCGTTATGGAAAAAATCCGCGAGATGACCGAGGCGGGAATCTATCCCGACGGCCTTTGGAAGAGAAGATGAACCGAAAAGACGCCTTTACGGAAGAGCGGGAGGCCCTTTCGCATTTTGCGCTCGAGGGAGAGCCTCTCTCGCTGACTCCCTGTACCGCCGGACTGATCAATACCACCTTTTTTGTCCATACCGACCGGGCCGATTATGTTCTGCAGAAGATCAACACCCGGGTTTTTGAAAGACCGGCCGAGGTGATGGCCAATATCGCTCTGGTCACCGGTCATCTGGCCGCCAAAGGGCTTCCCACCCTCTCGTTCCTGTCCACCCGCGAAGGCGCGCTTTTTCTTGAGAACAAAAGCGGCGTATGGCGTGTGAGCCGTCGGGAGAGGGGAAAGAGCTATGACAGCGTGACCGCCGACCTCTTTGAAAACGCCGCCCGCGCGTTCGGCGCCTTTCAGAAGGCCCTCTCCGACTTTGACGCCGGCCGGCTTTACGAGACCATCCCCGATTTTCACAATACGCCCAAGCGGCTCGCACACCTTATGAAGACCGCCGAGGCCGACCCGCTCGCGCGTGCCTCTTCCTGCCGCGACCTGCTCGACTTCTGCAAAAGCCGAGCGCCTGCCGCTTCGCTTTTGACCGACGGGCTGGCCGACGGTTCGCTTCCTCTTCGGGTGGTACATAACGATACCAAGGTGAACAACGTGCTCTTCGACGAGACCGGGGCGGGGCTGGTTCTCGATCTCGATACCGTCATGCCGGGGAGCATCCTCTTCGATTTCGGTGACGCGGTGCGCTCGGGCGCCTCCACCCGTCCCGAAGGCGCACTGGATTTTGAGAACATCCGTCTCGACAAGACCCTCTATGCCGCCTTTCTCAAAGGCTTTCTGGAGGGGGCCGACGGCTCGCTCTGCCAAAAGGAGCTTGCGCTTCTTCCTCACAGCGCCTTCGTGATCGCTTTGGAGCTCGGCTGCCGTTTCCTCGACGACTATCTTGCGGGCGATACCTACTTCCGAACCACCTACCGGGGCGAAAACCTCGACCGGGCCAGGGGCCAGCTCATTTTGGCCGCCGACATCGAATCCCAGCTCGAGGAGCTTTCGGCCCTGACCGAACGCTGTCTCTGATCGGCCTTCCGTCCGGCGGCGAACGGCCGCATGCTTCCGGGAGCCCTGTTCATCGCTTTTCGCACTGCCCTTTTTTCTGCCGGAGGGTCTGTGGGGCTTTTCCGATTTTATACCAAAAGGAGTTTATACCAAAAGGAGCAATCGCCATGATATTAGTCACCGGGGGGACCGGCTATATCGGCTCCCACACCGTTGTCGAGCTTTTGCAGAACGGCCGCGAGGTCGTGATTGTGGACAATTTAGTCAATTCCCGGGCCGAGGTGATCGACGAGATCGAAACGATCACCGGGATCCGCCCCGCCTTCCGACAGGCCGACGTCTGCGACGAGGCCGCTCTCGAGGCGCTCTTTTCGTCCTATCCCATCGAAGAGGTCATCCATTTCGCCGGACTTAAGGCGGTGGGGGAGAGCGTGGAAAAGCCGCTCGAATATTATACAAACAATCTGGTGGGCACGCTGACGCTTCTGGCCGTGATGCGCCGCCACGGCTGCCGCCGGATCGTCTTTTCCTCCTCTGCCACGGTTTACGGGCGTTCGGACGCGGTGCCCTACCGCGAAGAGCTTCCCACCGACGCCACCAATCCCTACGGCATGACTAAGGTGATGCAGGAGCGGATCTTAGGGGACATCGCGGCCGCTGACCCGGCCTTCTCGGTCGCCCTTCTTCGCTATTTCAATCCCATCGGGGCCCATGAAAGCGGACGGATCGGCGACGACCCCAACGGGATCCCCAACAATCTGATGCCCTATGTCTGCCGCGTGGCGACCGGCTCGCTCCCCTGTCTGAATATTTTCGGAAACGATTATCCGACCCCCGACGGCACCTGCGTGCGCGACTATATCCATGTGGTCGATCTGGCGCGCGGGCATATCGCGGCTCTCGACTACCTGAAGGAGCACACCGGCGTTCTCACCGTCAACCTCGGCACCGGGCGGGGAACCTCGGTTCTCGAACTGGTGAGCGCCTTTGAGGAGGCCTGCGGCCTCGAGCTGCCCCGCCGGATCGCCCCCCGTCGTCCCGGAGACATCCCGGTCTGCTACGCCTCCACCGAGAAGGCGGAGGCCCTATTGGGCTGGCGGGCCGAAAAGGGCATTTCCGAAATGTGCCTCGACAGCTATCGTTTTGCCAAAACCCATTGACGGCCGGTGCGGGGGACCGAATGCCCCGCATCGTGTATCCTGTTTGTACCGCAAAAGGAGCTTTTTATGAAATACTGTGCCCTCTGCTCGGCCGAACTGGCCGCCCATCCCGCTCCCGCTCTTTCCTCCGGCGATGCGGATGCATCTGCCGGATCCTCCCTCCCGCAGCGCGAACCGGCGCTTCTCTTCATCGGCCGGCGCGGCCGCCGGTATGAAATCTGCCCCGCCTGCGAAGAACAGATGGACAGGCTTCTTCAGCCGAAGGCGGAGGCCGAGCGCAGGAATGCGCTCGATTACCTATATCGCCGCCTTTTTGACCCCGCCTTCGGGCAGAAGAGCGGGGAGATCGTCGAGTATTTTCGGAATCTTCTTTCCGATGAGGAAGCGTTTCAGGCGGCGGAGGAGGCTGTGCGGCAAGACGGGGAGGAGGAGACAGGAGCGGAGCGCGAGGACAGAAAGACCTCTGTAGCGGGCGCCTGGGGAGAAGCGGCCGGCACGGCCGATCTTTCCGACACAACAGGCGGCATCCTCGCTTCCGACGGTGTTGACGGCAGGAGCCGCGCTTCCGACGGTGTTGACGACGACTTTCGCATTTCCGGCAACACGGATGACGAGGCTCCTGTTTCCGGCAACACGGATGACGAGGCTCCTGTTTCCGGCAACACGGATGACGAGGCTCCTGTTTCCGGCAACACGGATGACGAGAGTCCTGTTTCCGGCAATGCGGACGAGGGAGGCGATGACCTCTCGGATGACCTTCTCTCGAAAGAGCCGAAGAAGACCTCGCTCGGCATCAAGCTTCTCTTTCTCTTTCTCTTTCTTCTGGTAGGGGGAGGAACGCTGGCCTACGGCATTCTGCGTTCCTCGGTTGCCACCATTGTGGTGGGCGCGGTCGTGATCCTTCTCGGCATTGCCTCGGTTTTTGCCAAAGACTGACCTTCTTTTGGCCTTGCCCCCTATGCCTCCGCGCCAAAGGGCGGGAATAGCGGAAATTTTACAGACTAACGAAAGGAACCCTTTTTTCATGATAAAGCTGATAAAAGAGAAGGCCGGATACCGAAACGGCCGGCTGATTCCCTTTTCAGAGGGCGGCTTTGACGCCGCCGGCGCCGAAGACGGCCGCCGGAAAACCATTGCCTATTCGATTCTTACCGCTCACAATCTGTCGAAGGACGACAAGAAGCTGAAAATCCGCTTTGACGCCATGGCCTCGCACGACATCACCTATGTCGGCATCATTCAGACCGCGCGTGCCAGCGGGCTTACGCGCTTTCCCCTCCCGTATGTGCTGACCAACTGCCACAACAGCCTCTGCGCGGTGGGAGGGACCATCAACGAGGACGATCATGCCTTCGGGCTCTCGGCCGCCAAAAAATACGGCGGCATCTACGTCCCCGCGCACGAGGCGGTGATTCACTCCTATATGCGCGAGAACTTCGCCGGGTGCGGCAAAATGCTCCTCGGCTCGGACAGCCATACCCGCTACGGGGCGCTCGGCTGTCTGGCCATCGGCGAGGGCGGCCCCGAGCTGGTCAAGCAGCTTCTGAACCGCACCTACGACATCGCCTATCCCGAGGTGATCGCCGTCGAGCTGACCGGCCGGGTGAGGCCGGGCATCGGCCCGCAGGACGTGGCGCTGGCTCTGATCGGCGCGGTCTTCGAATCCGGCTTTGTCAAAAACAAGGTGCTCGAATTCGTCGGCGAAGGCGTCGCCTCCCTTCCGGTCGAATTCCGGAACGGCATCGACGTGATGACCACCGAGACCACCTGTCTCTCCTCGGTCTGGATCACCGACGAGAAGACCGAAGCCTATCTTGCCGCTCACAACCGTCCCGAGGATTACAGGCCGCTTGCCCCCGAAGAGGGAGCGGTCTACGACGGCGCCGTCGTGATCGATCTTGACAAGGTGGAGAGCATGATCGCCCTCCCCTTCCATCCGAGCAACGTCTATACCGTGCGTTATTTCCTCGACCACGCGGAAAAGCTTCTGAAGGACTGCGAGACCTACGCTGAGGAAAATCTCGGCGTGAAAAAGGGCGCGCTCCGTCTGGCCGACAAGTTCCGCGACGGGAAAATGCAGATCGATCAGGGCGTGATTGCCGGCTGTGCCGGCGGAATCTTCGACAATCTCGCGGCGGCAGCCGACATTCTTAAAAACGCTTCCACGGGAAGCGACGATTTCTCGCTTTCGGTCTATCCGGCCAGTATGCCGGTGATGCTTGAAACCTTCCGCGACGGCATCGCCGAGACGCTGGCCCGCGCGGGCGCTACCTACCGCTCGGCCTTCTGCGGACCCTGCTTTGGCGCGGGTGACGTGCCGAAGAACAACGGGCTTTCGCTTCGTCATACCACGCGCAACTTCCCCATGCGGGAAGGGGCCAAGCCCAAGGACGGTCAGATTGCCGCCGTAGCGCTGGCCGACGCCCGTACCATCGCCGCGACGGCGGCGAACAAGGGCATTCTGACGCCGGGCGACTCCCTCGACATCGCCTACACCCCGCACGAATACCGCTTTGACGACAGTCCCTACAGGAGCCGGGTCTACAACGGCTTTGGCAATCCGAAGCCCGATACCGAGCTTGTCTTCGGTCCGAATATCACCGACTGGCCCGCCTTCTATCCTCTTGAAGACCGCCTTCTTCTGCGGGTGGCCTCGGTCATTACCGACAAAATTACCACCACCGACGAGCTGATCCCTTCGGGAGACACTTCCTCCTATCGCTCCAATCCCGAAAAGCTCTCCTCCTTCGCCCTTTCCCGCAAAGATCCCGGCTATGTGAAGGAGGCCAAAACCGAGCGTGAGCACGAGCGGCTCCGCCGCTCCGGAACGCATGTCTGTGAGCTTGATGGGGTTTATCGCGCTCTCGGTGTCGCCGATCCCGACGGCATTCAGCTGGCCAGCGTGATTCTGGCGGAACGGCCCGGGGACGGAAGCGCCCGGGAACAGGCCGCCTCCTGTCAGCGCGTTCTGGGCGGCGCCGCCAACATCGCCCTCGAATACGCGACCAAGCGCTACCGCAGCAACCTGATCAACTGGGGTATGCTCCCCTTCGTCCGCACCGAAGCCATTCCGGCCAAGGTGGGCGACTACATCTATTTCGACGGAATCCGTGAGGCGGTCGCCTCCGGCCGTAAGGAGGTCGAAGCGCGTCTGGTCTCGGATGGTAAGGTCACGCCTCTTCGCCTTTCTCTGCCCGGACTTACGGAAGAGGATCGCGCCATCCTGCTCGACGGCTGTTTGATCAACTATTACCGCCGCCCCGAGAGATAAAGGGTATGGGGTTTTTAGGGGACTTTTTGGAAAAAAGTCCCCTAAGACCCCCAAAAACCTTCGGAAAAGACTGGAGGCTGGAAGATTTACAGGCAAGGATGATTAAGGACTTTTGAAAAAGTCCCCTCAGACCCTCAAATACCTTTGGAAAAGGGAACGGCGGCTGAAAGCTTACGGGCCTTTGGGGGCGGAGTTTTGGATGGCAGGCGTCCCGTAAGGTTTTTTGGATATATTTCCGGAAGATGCGTCTTTCCTCGGCCCAAGGGTCGGGGTTTTCTTTTTCAAAAAGGGCGGACGGGCTTGTTCTGCAAGGGCCTTTCCGGCAGAAATCGAGTTGGTCTCCGAACTTTCGACAAAAGGCCGTCGGCCTCTTGACAAAAAGAAAAAAGGATGCTATACTGCCAATCGTTCCGGACGAAATACCATTCTGCCGGCGAGATATTTTCCTTACAAAAAACGGAATCGGAGTTTTGGAAAATGTAAAAAGCCGCTTTTCCCGAAGAGACCGGAACCGGATTTCCGAAAAGTATTGTAAGCCGGCTTTGCGTGAAACCAAAACTGCGCTTCCGGATTTTTCTCTGATACCGATCTTCGGCAGCAACATCCGGAAGCGGGTTTTGGGCGGATTTGAGAAAGCGGGCTGGAAGAGCGGTTTGTGTCTTGCTTTCCGACGCGGGCTCTTACGAATTTCCAAACACCCGGAACGAAGAACGCGAATAGACTGAAGTATCCCCCCGCGCGAAGAGCCGGGAAAACATAAAAAGCGGAGAGAATTATGACCGAAACCGTCGTTTTGATCTTTGAAATCATCGGAACCATCGCATTTTCCCTGTCGGGAGCCATGGTGGGTATCAAAAAGGGCATGGATATTTTCGGTGTGGTTATTCTGGGGCTGACGACCGCCGTGGGCGGAGGTATTATCCGCGATCTGCTTCTGGGCCTCACGCCGCCCGCCACCTTTCAGAACCCGTTATACGCCATTGTGGCCGTCTGCACCGCGATCATCATTTTTATTCCCGCCGTGCGTCGTCTGTTTGAGAAGCGGCATCATATCTACGAAATCACCCTTCTTGTCATGGATTCGCTCGGACTGGGCGTTTTCACCGTGGTGGGCGTGCAGATCGCCTATGCTGCCGACAGCGGCTACAGCACCTTCCTTATCCTTTTTGTCGGCGTCATCACCGGTGTGGGGGGCGGTGTAATCCGCGATATGGCTGCCGGCAACATGCCTTACATATTCGTCAAGCATTTTTATGCCTGCGCCTCTTTGGGAGGGGCTGCAATCGCCATTGTGCTCTGGGACTATCTCCCCTCTCCGTTGGTCATGCTGATCGGAGCGCTGGTTGTGGTGATTCTCCGCCTTCTGGCGGCATATTTTCATTGGAGCCTGCCCAAAGCCCGCCAGCTCGAGATGGATTGACTCCTGCCTTGGAGGGGGCGGGACGGCGCTCCTGGGCGGCGGCAGAACCGAAGGGTCGGTTTGGCCTGATAGGACAGGGAGAAAAGGACGGTTTGCGGTTCATGTTATTGGCTGAATGGCAAATTGTGCAAATAATCTCCGTTAGTTTTCGTCTTTAAAGCCCAAAACATCCCAAAAAAATATAATTTAAGGTAATTATTTTCAAAAACATATTGACAAAACAAGATTCCCGTGGTATAATAAGGCAAATCTAAGAATCCGGCAGGTCGGTTGCCTCATCCCCAAACGACCGTTTCATGAACGGTTCCTCCAACGCCGTTTATGAAATCCCCTGTTGCCGGCGGCGGGTTTTCTTGTCCCACCTCCTTCTTCCTAATCTTGGCATTAGGTATTGGGTTTTCTTTTACCCGCCTCTCTCCTAATCCCTGGGTTCTTCTGAACGCTTTTTCTCTCTTCATTCAATCCCTTTCCTGTGAAAAGAGAGGCGTTCGGGGTTCCATACACACTTTTTCCCGGACTGCAAGGAGTCCGATCTCTTGCGTTTTTTGGTCCCTTGTGGGGAAGCTCCGGTGCTTCGGCGCCGGAGCTTCCCCATTTTTTTACTTTTGGACTTTTGCCCATTTGGAGACTTCTCTTTTTGTCTTTCTCCGCTTGCTTTTAGCGGTAGAGCGCCCGCGCGTTCGGGACACACGGACACGGCAATCCTTTTTTTGGCTTTTGGGGGCGAAAGGCAGTCTTTGACTGCGCGTGAGATTTTTTCGGTGCCGGTCTTTCGCACCGGTTTTTCTTTCTTTGCGTTTTTTCTTCCTATTCCTGTCATTTCGACAAAATCTCTTGACCGAGAGCGGCAAAAGGCGTATAATAAAAAAAATCCCGAAGCTCACGGCAATCGGAATGCGGGGAGGCTCTGCATGAAAGAAAAACAGGAATACCGTCAACTCGTTTTCCGGGAGTATGCCCGAGCCAACGAAAGCATCCGTATGATGTCGGAGCGGATTATCGGCCATCATCCCGCCCATGCGCATAACGATTTTATCGAAATTGCCTATGTGGCGGCCGGTCGGGGCGAGCAGACCATCGGCGACGAAAGTCTTTCCATTGCCGAAGGCGATCTTTTTCTTTTCAATTCTCAGGTCGTTCACGCCTTTACTTCCGACGACAAGGATCCGCTTTTGATCTGCAACTGTCTTTTCCTTCCGAACATGGCGGGCCTATCCGACCGGCACTGCCGCGATTTTCTCGGCGTGGCCTATCAGTATCTGCTCCACCGGATGCGCTCCGACGACGCGCCGCGGGATTACATCCGCCTGACGGGGCCGACGCCCGGAGAAATTCGCCGCTCCTTTGAAGAGATGATGGTCGAATACGAGCGGCGGGCGGACGGCTACGAGCAGATTCTCAAGGCCGAGCTCACCAAGCTTCTGATCCGTATTTTCCGCCTCGACCGGGAGCACTGTCATCAGAAAGACCAGGAGGTGCTTCACCGGCTGATCGTGCGCGAGAGTCTTTCCTATCTCGAGGAGCACGCGGCCGAGAATGTCACCTGCGCGCTTCTTGCCGGGCGTGCCTATCTTTCGGTGAATTATTTCCGCACCCTGTTTCAGAAGGTGACCGGCAAAACCGTGGTCGCCGCGCTGCAGGAGATCCGGGTAGACCGCGCCCGCAGGCTTTTGGAGGAGACCTCTCTTTCCGTGTCCGAGGTGGCCGGACGGGTGGGATACGCCGATATCAAATTCTTTTACGGCGTTTTCCGCCGGCTTACGGGGAAAACGCCCGGCGAATATCGCCGCGCGTCTCGCCGCGGATAAAATGCCGGCGTTTCTGTACAACGCATCGCGTACAAACACATCGCGCGTGGGCGCTTCGGGAAGCCGGCTTTTCTCTGCTTTTTCACGCCGAAATCCCGTTGAAATGCCCCCCAAATTCGGTGGAAGCCCCCCCTTGTTTTTCGAGGGAGAATGCTTTATACTAAAAGAGGAAGCGATCGCCGTGATATCGTATCGCAAGACAGCAGGAAGAGGATCGTTTTTTCTCTTGTGTGCTGTCTTTTTTGTTCACAAAGACGGACAAAACCGATATTGCCGAAAAAAAGGAAAGACGCTGAAAGGGGGAAAGCGGCGTACCCTGTCCGAGGGCGGCACTTTTCTGTACGCTGGGCGGACAACTGCCGAATCCGTACCCGAAGATCCCTTTTTTTCGGAAATTTCTCTTCCGCACGCTCTGCCTCTTTTTTCGAAAGAGGTTCGGCGCCTTTGTGCCGCTCGGCCTGCGGAGAACGGGATCGTCTGTGTGGGTGTGACGTAGAAATTAACGATGAGAAACTTATAAAAAATTTTTATGGGAGACCTTCAAAAAGAGAAAGGAAGAAAATCGCATGAAAAAAAGCTTTTGGAAAAGACTTCTTTCCGCCATTCTGGCGGCGTCGATGCTGGGGAGCTTTGCCGTTCCTCTGGCCGGCGCGGCAGAGGAAGAGGCTCTGACGGTGACCGAATGCAAGGTGTCTTCCCTCACCGATCCCCTCGGAATCGAGGGAACTCCGCTCTTCAGCTGGTCGGCAAAGAGCAGCCGGCGGGACGACGGGCAGAGCGCCTATCGGCTGATCGTTTCGACGAGCGAGGAAGACGTAAAGGCCGGGAAGGGAACGGTCTGGGATTCCGGCAAGGTGAATTCGGATAAGATGCTCGACGTGGCTTATGCCGGCCCCGCCCTCTCTACCCGAACCCTCTATTATTGGAGCGTCACGGTCTACAGCCGCAAGGGGGAAGAGGCCACGAGTCCGGTGGCGCGCTTCTCCACCGGCGTGGGAGAGAACGAATGGACCGGCGAGTGGATCGGCTATCCGCAGGTCAAGGGCGAGCTGACGCTTTCGGGAGCGAAGTGGATCTGGCTGGGAAACGGAGCTGCCTTTTCCTCCATGCCGGCAGGGGACGAATATTTCCGCTTCTCCTTCGACGTTCCGGCAGATAAGACGGTATCCGATTTCGAAGTGGCCTTCACTGCCGACGACAGCGCGACCGTTTATCTGAACGGCACCGAGGTGGGCTCGGTTTCGCTCTGGAACGACGGCAGCTTCTATCGGGGCGCCGATCTTGTTAAAACCGGCCGAAACACTCTGGCGGTCAAGGCGAGCAACGCCAGCGTGGGCAATGCGGGCCTTGTGGCGAAGCTTAAGGTCAGCTATTCCGACGGCACGAGCGACACCTATCAGACCGACAAAACCAGATCGGAAGAGCACACGTCTG
>CALXKW010000029.1 GCA_944389045.1 uncultured Clostridia bacterium
TCGGGCGGGACGGCATTCCCTTCGAAGTGCAGATCCGCACCCGGCGGATGCATCAGGTCGCCGAATACGGCGTGGCGGCCCACTGGAAATATAAATCGGGCGTCAAGGACTCCGACCCCGGCTTCGACGAAAAGCTGAGCTGGATTCCCAAGCTGATCGAGAGCGAAGAGGGAACCAGGGATTCGGACGAGTTCATGCGTGCGCTCAAGGCCGATATCACGCAGGACGAACTCTTTGTTTTCACCCCCAAGGGGGACGTGATCGCGCTGCCGCAGGGGGCTACGCTGATCGACTTCGCCTATGCGATCCATTCGGCGGTGGGAAACAAGATGGTGGGCGCCAAGATCAACGGCATCATTGCGCCGATCGACCGGATCCCCGAAAACGGCGATATCGTGCAGATCATCACCTCCGCCTCCTCCAAGGGGCCCTCGCGTGACTGGCTCAAGGTGGTGAAGACCGGCGAGGCGCGAAGCAAGATCCGGCAGTGGTTCAAAAAAGAGAAGAAGACCGAAAACATCATTGTGGGCAAGGCGGAGATCGAGCGGGAATTCCGCAAGTACAACCGCCCCTATACCCCCGCCCAGCGGGATGAGATCCTATCCAACGTGGTCAAGCGGCTGGGGATATCCACCGTGGAGGATCTCTACAATACGATCGGCTTCGGAGGGCTTGCGGTCAGCAAGATCGCCATCAAGCTGAAAGACGAATTTGACCGGGTGGTCAACGCCCAGGCGGAGGAGCCGGCGAAGCTTGCGGTCGAGGATATCGCCGTCAAGCCCCGCCGCAAGAACAAGGGCGGGGTGATCGTGGACGGCGTGGACGGCTGCGAGGTGAAATTCGCCCGCTGCTGCAACCCGCTGCCCGGCGATACCATCGTGGGCTTTATCACCAAGGGCTACGGCATCTCCATCCACAAATCGGATTGCCCCAACGTGATTTTGGGAGAGAGCAATCCCGAGAACGCAGGACGCTTCGTCAGCGCGTACTGGGAGCGCGAGGTCAGCCGGACTTCGGGCGATTCCAATCTCTTCGAGGCGATCATTCAGGTTTTCGCCGAGAACGATCTGATGCTTCTGGCCAATCTGACCGGAACGCTTGCGGAGATGCGGGTCTCGCTTCACCAGATCAACACGCAGAGCAAGAGTCAGGGCATTCTTGTTAATCTTGTCGTGGGATGCCGGGATATCGATCATTTCAAGTCGATCATCGCCCGCCTGAAGTCGGTCCCCCACGTCATTGAAGTAAAGCGGGGCTACACCTGAAAGGTTTTAAATCGTCCTTCCGGAGCGTGTGCCGTGAGATCGCTTCGGAAGGACCGAAAGCCGGTCGGAATTCCGGACGACGAAATCGTCCGATTGAAAAGGAGTTGCCATGAAAGCTGTTGTTCAGCGCGTCAAGCGCGCCGCGGTCCGGGTGGACGGGAAGATTACGGGAGAGTGCGGCCGGGGCTTCGCCATACTTTTGGGCGTGGCCCGAGGGGATACGGAGCGCGACGCCTCTCTTTTGGCAGCAAAAATCGCCAAGCTGCGGGTTTTCTGCGACGAGGCCGGGAAAATGAACCTATCGCTGAAGGATGTGGGCGGCGGGGCGGTGGTGGTGTCTCAGTTTACCCTGATGGCCAATTACCGCCACGGCAACCGGCCGGATTTTTTGAACGCGGCGCCGCCCGAGGAGGCCGAACGCCTTTACCGGCGCTTTATCGCCCTTCTGGAAGAGGCTTTGGGCAAACCGGTGGGAGAGGGAGTCTTCGGAGCCGAGATGGAATACGAGATTATCAACGACGGCCCGGTGACGATCCTCATGGAGAGCGAGGTTCTGAAAAAGGGCTCCTGAAAAGCTCACTTTGAACCCTTTCCGATCATGGCTGTGAAAAAGCTTTTCGAAAAAATCTTCTTCAGACCGACACCGGTTCTTCTTCGGCCCATCAGACGGCCGACCGGATTTTGTCGCCGCCGTCATTTAAAATAAAGGACAAGGAACAGGACGATGAAGCTGATACTCGACACCGACGTCAACGTCAATTACATACAGACCCTCTGCATGATCTTTTTCCCGGGCGCCAAATTCGCCCTCGATGAGGTGGTCACACGCGACACGCCGGTGGTGACGGTGCGCACGAAGGCCGGGGAAGAGGATATCTTCGCATTCGCCGAGATCCGGATCGGGGAACAGGCCGAGAGCGCTACCTTTACCCAGGCCATCCGAAACGGCGACGGCAAGCGAGCCGGAAAAATCGCCGTGGGGAAGGCGGTCTTCAAGGCCGGTGAGGCTTTTTTCGGCTATACCCCCGCCTGGGGCATCCTGACCGGGATTCGCCCCGCCAAGATCTCCGGACAGCTTTACGAGGCGCTGGGAAGCGAATTCCATGTGAAGAAGGTGCTGCGGCACGAGTATTTTCTCAATCCGAAAAAGGCGGCACTGCTCACCGACGTAACGGTGAACGAGAAAAGGATTGTAGACGCCCTTTGCGAAAAAACCTGCAGCCTTTACATCTCGATCCCTTTCTGCCCGACGCGCTGCGCCTACTGTTCCTTCGTCTCGTTTGCCACCAAACGCCTGCAGTCTCTGATTCCCGATTATCTCGAACGGCTTCTTCGTGATCTCGAGCTGGTCTTCGGCATCATCCGGCAGTACGGGCTCACCCTGACGACGATTTATATCGGCGGAGGCACCCCCACGACGCTGGACCCCGCCCAGCTGGCACGGATCTTTGATAAGATCGCGGAGCATGTCGACCCGCGTTCTCTGGCGGAGTTCACCTGTGAGGCGGGCCGGCCCGATACGGTCAATGAAGAAAAGATGAAACTTGCCGTCGACGCCGGCGTGACCCGTGTGAGCATCAATCCGCAGACGCTGAACGACGAGGTCCTTATGCGGATCGGCAGGCGGCATACCAGCGAGGATTTTTTTCGGGCCTATGATATTGCGCGTTCCTGCGGCATAAAATATATCAACAGCGATCTGATTGCCGGCCTTCCCGGGGACAGCTACCGCAGTTTTTCGAAAAGCGTGGACGCTATTTTGAAAATCCGCCCCGACAACCTGACCATACACACCTTCTGCATCAAGAAATCGGCCGAAATCGCTACCAACAGCGGCTTTGACAACTATTCGATCAACGGCGGCGAGGCGCAGAAGAGCGTCGATTATTCGCAGGTCAAGGCCAAGCTGGCGGGGTATCTGCCCTATTACATCTACCGGCAGAAGAATACGGTGGGCAATCTCGAAAACGTGGGCTTTTCGCTCCCGGGTGCCGAGGGACTCTATAACGTCTATATCATGGAAGAACTGCACCACATCTTTGCTGTGGGAGCGGGCTCGGTCACCAAGCTGGTCTCCCGTCCCGCCGCCCGAATCGAGAGAAGATTCATGCCCAAATACCCTTTCGAATATCTCAAGATGACCGATGACGACATCAAAGCCCAGTATACCGATCAGATCGATCGCTTTTTCGCCGCCTACGGCGTCACATAATGTAATAGGTCTTGTCACGTTCAGAACCAGGCGGTTCTTGGAAAAAAGGCAGGTCTGACGGGAAAAGAGGGCGGCATATCCGGCTTTCCAAAAAGGAGGATGAAAATGAACAGGGATAAGATTGAAACCGTCCGCTATGACTTTCAGAACGAAGAGGAGGCGCGCCTCTTTGTAGAAGCCTGCGAGGAAAAGTTTGTCCGGCAGGTGGACGCCTGCGCCGACAAAATTCTCGCGCACTCCGCGCGCTTTGTGGCACTTTCCGGTCCTACCTGCTCGGGAAAGACCACCGCGTCAGAGCGCATCTGTCACGCTTTCGCCGCACGGGGCATCCGGGTCAAGACGATCTCGATCGACGACTTTTATCTGGAACGGCATGTTCTCGAAGAACGGGCGCGCCAAAGCGGCCGGCCGGTCGATCTCGACTCTCCCTCTACCATATATATTGAAAAATTGGCCGACTGTGTCGAAACGCTCCGCCGGGGAGGGGTGGCCAATCTGCCGCGCTACAGCTTTATGAGCGGGAAATACGAGGGATATACGCCCTTCTGCGGCAAGGATGCCGATATCTTTCTCTTCGAAGGGATACAGGCGATCTATCCCAACGTGCGGGCCATTTTCTCCGAAGAGGCTCTGTTTTCGGTCTTTATCCGGCCGTCGAGCTCGCTTTCTGTCGGCGGAGAGCTCTTCGAATCGCATGAGCTGCGCTTTGCCCGCCGGCTCGTCCGGGATTACCGCTACCGAAACGCGCCTCCCGAATATACCTTTTCCCTCTGGGAGGGGGTGCGTGAAAACGAGAGGCGGCATATCGAGCCTTTTGAGGGCGCGGCCGACATCGCCATCGATTCCACGCTGGCCTATGAGCCGGCGGTGATCCGCAGTCTCTTTGTGTCCTATCTTTCGCTCGTTCCGAAGGATAATCCCTACCGCCCGAAGGCCGAGGCGCTGATTGCCGAATACGAACCGCTTCCTTCGCTTCCCTCGCGGCTGATTCCGGCCGATTCGATTTTCCGCGAATTTATCGGACACGAGGGGGAAGAGGACTGAGGGCGGCTGTCCGCCTTGCAGAAAAGCGCTCCCCCTCACTTTTCCGTGCGGTCCTCTCCCGGCCGCAAAACCGACGTATTGCATAGAGACGTATTGCATAGAAAGGAAGTTTTATGCGCCTATTGTTTTACAACGCCCGCTTTCCTGACAACACAACCGGCTTTCTGTCGGTGGAAAAGGGGCGGATCGCCTATATCGGGAGCAGCCGTCCCGCCGGAAGCTTTTCGCGCGAGATCGACTGCGAGGGCAATCTTCTGATGAGCGGGCTTTTCAATCTGCACTGTCATGCCGCCATGACCCTCTTTCGGGGCTATGGGGAGGATCTCCCCTTGCAAAGGTGGCTGCATGAGCGGATTTTTCCCGCGGAGGACCGTCTTTCCTCCGAGAAGGTGAGGGCTGCCACCGCTCTGGCCGTGGCCGAAATGCTCCGCGGCGGAATCGTCTCTTTTTCGGATATGTACTTTTTCTGTGAGGACAGCGCCGAGGTCATCCTCTCGTCGGGCATCAAGGCCAACCTCTCCCGCAGTCTGGTTTCTTTCACAGAGGGACAGCGGGCAAAGGGAGATCCTCGCTTTGAGGAGGCGGTAGCGCTCTATCGCGCATACCACAACGCGGGGAACGGGCGGCTGAAGATCGATATGTCGCTTCACGCCGAATATTCCAACGTCGAGAGCTACATACGCGACGTGGCGGACTATACCGCCGCTCAGGGGCTGATCCTCGAGACTCATCTTTCCGAGACGAAAGAGGAGCACGACGACTGCGTTGCCCGCCGCGGGATGACGCCTGCCGCCTTTTTCGAGAAATGCGGCCTTTTTGCCTCGCCCGTAGTCTGCGCCCACGGCGTCTGGCTCACCGCCGACGACCGGGCGCTTCTTGCCGCGCGGGGGGCCACGGTGGTACACAATCCCTGTAGCAATCTGAAGCTTGGGAGCGGGGTGGCCCCGCTCGCCCTTCTTACCTCCGCGGGAATCAACGTCGCGCTCGGAACCGACGGGGCCGCCTCGAACAACACGCTCGACCTTTTCAGGGAGATGTATGTGGCCTCGCTTCTGAGCAAGGGGATAAGCCGCGATCCCACCCAGGCGCCCGCCGCTGCGCTTCTGGCTATGGCGACGGTCAACGGCGCGAGGGCGCAGGGAAGGGAGGGGTGCGGAGAGCTCCGCGCGGGCTCTGCCGCCGATCTGATCCTCGTCGATCTCGACAGTCTGAACAACATCCCCTCCTATGATCCTCTCTATACGCTGCTTTACAGCGCTTCCTCGCGGGATGTCCTCATGACGGTTGTGGACGGTGAGATTTTATATGAAAAAGGCGTCTTTTACACGCTGGACATCGAAAAAATCAAGGAAGAGTTCAAACGGGTATGTGATTATTAAGCCGTTCGTGCTCTTTGGCCCGACGGCAATTGTCGGGAGGCCATATGACCGGTTCGGATCGTATAGAAGAGAGAAAAAAACGGAAAGAAGCTTCCTTCCGGGTCAGCACTGCTGCGGAGCAGGCGGGACGGCGGGGAGCGCGCCTCTTTTCCGGCGCCGTGGTGCTGGCCATGGCCGGTATCTTTGTGAAGGTTCTGGGGATGATCTACAAAATCCCCTTGACCAACCTTCTCGGAGACGAGGGCATGGGTTATTTCAACGCCGCATACACCATATACACTCTTTTCTTCGTACTTGCTACCTCGGGAATGCCGGTGGCCCTCTCGCTTCTGATCTCCGAATCGCTGGCCAGAGGGGAGGAAAAACGGGCCGGACAGATCTATCGTGCCGCTTCCCGGCTCTTTCTTCTGGTCGGGATCGGGGGGACCCTTCTGATGGCGCTTCCTGCCCGCCGCTTTGCCGCGCTTCTCGGCAACGAGGGGGCGGCGGCGGGTATTCTGGCGGTCTCTCCCACACTCGCCTTCATTACCGTGACCAGCGCCCTGCGGGGCTATTTTCAGGGGCACGGAAACATGGTGCCGACGGCAGTCTCACAGGTGATCGAAGCGGCGGGAAAACTCTTTTTCGGCATGGCGCTGGCCCTTGCGGCCATCTCGCGCTACCCGCTCTCCACGACCTCCGCTTACGCGATCTTCGGTCTGACACTGGCGACCTTTTTCGCCATGCTCTATCTTCTCATCGCCAAGCGCCGCTTTGACCGAAACGAGTATAAAAACGCCTCTTTTGCGGGGGAGGATAAAAAAGAAGAGAAGAAGGGACGCATCCTTGTCAGCATCGTCAAAATTGCCCTTCCGGTCACGATCAGCGCTTCCGCGATGACGCTGGCCTCCTCGCTCGATCTCTTCCTTGTGATGCGCACGCTGCAGGACAGCGGCTATTCGGCCGCCGAGGCCAACGCGGCCTGGGGAAACTATTCCTCGCTGGCCGTCCCGCTTTTCAACATGCCGACCGTCCTGATTCTTCCCATTGCCTACGCGGTTTCGCCCTATGTGCGGGCCGCGCTGGCCTCCCAAAATTTTCGAACAGCCAAAAACGTCACCCGGCGGGCGCTCTCCTTCGCCGCGCTGCTGGCGCTTCCCGCCGCCCTCGGCCTCTCGGTTCTCTCAGAGCCGATTCTTTCGCTGATCTACACCGATAAGACCAGCGTGGCGACCGCCGCCCCGCTTCTGGCCATTCTGGCGCTTGCCGTCTTTTCTCTGGCCCTTCTCTCGGTAACAAGCGCCCTTCTTCAGGCCTACGGCAAGCTCTGGTTTCCCATTGCCGCCATCGGCGTGGGGGTGCTGGTCAAGCTGGCGGTCAGCCGGATTGTGATGCTGTCTGTCGGGATGCCCGGCGCGCCGATCGGGACCTTCGCCTGCTACGGCGTTGTGGCGGCGCTCGACCTCGCCTACCTCTCTCATGTCACCGGCGGACTGTCCCTTTTGCCGATTCTGCTCCGCTCTTTTGCGGCAAGCCTTCCCACGGCGCTTTTGGCCGCGGCGGGATACCGGCTTTTCCGGTTTGCGGGCATTTCCGAGCGCCCGGCCGTGCTGCTCGCCGTTTTGGCGGCCGTACTCCTCTTTCTCCTTATGGTACGGCTTTTGGGTTGTTTTACAAGGGAAGACGCCGAGGCCTTCGGCGTCTCGGAAAAAATGATCGCGCGGCTGGAAAAGCTCGGTTTCTGGAAAAAATCCGAGCTGTAAAAACGCCGGGAAAGAAAAATCGAGAGAGCGGTCCTGAAAAAGGACGTCGTCGGAAACAAATAGGAAAGATAAATTAAGAAAAATATATAAAGAAAGGATGTGGCGCAATGCAGTCGGCAGAGGAACTGAAAGAGAAAGAGCGATACGGGGTGGAGGATCTTCTGGATATCCTCGCCCTTCTGCGCTCCGAGCAGGGCTGTCCCTGGGATCGGGAGCAGACCCACCGCTCGATTCGCCAGAATTTTATTGAGGAAACCTACGAGGTGGTCGAGGCCATCGACCGGGAGGATCTACCGCTTTTGCGGGAGGAGCTGGGAGACGTTCTGCTTCAGGTCGTATTTCACGCCCGGATCGCCGAGGAAGCGGGAGAGTTCACTTTTTCGGACGTGGCGGACGAGATCTGCCGCAAGCTGATTATCCGGCACCCTCATGTCTTCGGAACGGTGCAGGTGGACGGCACGTCGGACGTTTTGGTCAACTGGGACAGGATCAAGGCCGAAACCAAACATCAGAAGAGTGTGGGCGACACGCTCGACGCGGTCGCGCGATCGCTGCCTTCGCTGATGCGGGCGGCCAAGCTGGCCAAAAAATCGGCCAAGGCGGGATTTGGACGGCCGCTTGAGGAAAGACTGGGCGATATGCTCTATGATCTTTCCGCCCTCTGCGCGGAGAACGGCATCGATCCTGAAAAAGCGCTTTACGACGCCTGCGAGCGGCGGATTGGCGAAGTGAAGGAAAAGGAGGCTTCCGAGAACGGGGCCGCAGAATAAGGAGGAAAAGGCGGGGAGGAGGAGAGAAAGGGTCTTTCGGGTCGGACAGGCTTTTTCGGAATTGGTTTTTCCCCTCGCTGACTTTTAACTCTCTTTGCCGATTGATTTTTGTCGGATGCGCGCTGGCCGGCGTTCCGGCGGGCCGAAAGCCATTCGACCGATAAACCTTTGAAACTCCGGGAGGAAAAAATAAAATATGAGAATTGACAAGTATCTGAAGGTATCCCGCCTGATAAAACGCCGTACCGTGGCCAATGAGGCCTGCGACGGCGCGCATGTGTCGGTGAACGGTAAGGTGGTCAAAGCCTCCTACGACGTGAAGGAGGGGGATGTAATCGAAATCAAATTCGGACAGCGCACGCTGCGCGTCCGGGTCACCGACCTCCGGGAACATGTGGGAAAGGCCGACGCTTCCTCGATGTTCGAGGTTCTCTCGCAGGAATAACTTCCGCTCCTTTCGCATAGAGATGGATAGGGCGGTGTCTTTGTCCTTCGCTTGCCGCCCAGTAAGGGGAAAGGATGATTGACTGCGATGAATGCCAAACAACCCGAGCCCTCGGGGCTCATTACCATATCGGACAGAAAAACGGTTTCCATGAACGGCGTGATTGATGTGCTGTCCTTTGACGAGACCGGCGTGACGCTTTCCACGGCGCTGGGCATGCTTTCAATTGAGGGGGAGGAGCTTCGCGTCAAGAAGATGGATATTGAAGCGGGCATTGTGGCGCTCGAAGGCACCATAAACGGCGTGTTCTATTTCGACCGCACCGCTTCACCCCGCCGCGGACTCTTCGGACGGCGCAAATGACGCTCTATCTCTCGCAGAAGAGGCTTCTGATCCTTCTTCTGTCCGCGTGGGTTCTCGGTTTTCTTCTGGCGGTTCTTTACGATTTCTTTCGTCTTTTCCGCCGTCACCGCAGGCCGAAGAAGCGTTTGGGAAAGTTTCTGGATGGGCTGTTGATTTCCTTGGAAGATTTTCTCTTCTTTGTCTTCTGCGGGGTAGTGGCTTCGATTCTCTTTTATGTGACCAACAGCGGCAAGGTCCGCTTTTCCGCTTTTGTGGTGGGGGGCTTCGGTTTTGCTTTCTGCCGGGTCACGCTTTCCCGCTTTCTTCTCTCATTTCTCGATTGGCTGATCGGTCGGGTGAGAGCGGGATTTGCCTTTATGGCGAAAAAGATTCTTCTGCCGCCGCTGTCCGCACTGGCCCGGCTGGCAGGACGCCTTATCGGGGCGCTTTCTTTGAAAAGACGCCGCCGAAAGACCGAAAAGCTATTGAAAAAACTAAGGACTATGGGGCAGAGGGGTTATGCCGAGGGGCTTCGCCGGCTTTGAATTCAACGAAAGGACGTTGTGTTATGAAAAAAAAGGTCTTTCTCTGGATTGCCTGCATCGTTGTCGCCTGTGTGGCGCTTGCCATGATCATCACCACGCAGATCCGCATCAACGATGCCGAGGAGGAGCGAAAGAAGCTCGAGGCCGAGCGGGATGCGCTTCTGGCCGAGAACGAGCGGCTGGAGCACGATCTGAACATGGATGTCACCGACGAATACATCATCCGCATGATGCGGAAGCTGGGATATTATTTTCCCGGAGAGGAAAGCATTACCTTCAAAGAGGGCGCTTCCTCCGAGGACGAGGAGTGAGCGTCCGCGAGGAGAACTCGCAGGGGATCTCTGAAGCCCCTTGTATCCTCAAAAGCTTCGGGAACGAGTAGGGCGGAAGATCTCCCCGGATCCACCGAGGGACGCAGGATATCCGAAGCCGTGTATCGGATACATAGGATTTGCTTCTGTTTTCCCGCTAAATGTGTTGATCGCTGTTCTTCTGCCGAATGAAAAGCCGTAACGCGGCCTGTCTGAAAGACCTTATGCAGAAAGAAGATTTCCCCATAGTTTTTTCGGAAAGTTTTGGGGAGAAAGAGAGAGGGGGGACTTTTGAAAAAGTCCCCCCTCTCTTATCCCTGTTTTTCTTCTGTAAAAGGCATCTCGGTCATGCGGAGCAGCGTGCAGCCATAAGGGATCAGCGTGCGGATTTCCGCATCTCCCTGCGCCCTGTTCGAATCGGGCAGGGGAGCGCAGCGCCCGTCGGGCTTTGCCCACGGGATGGGAGCCAGACGGACGGCCAGTCGAAGCGGCGGCTTATCCGGCCGGAAGGGGGCGTCGTAGTCCTCTTTTATGAGAGTGTAGCCACGGTCGGCGAACCCATAGTTCCAAGGCGCCTCGGGATAAATCTCGTAGTCGCAGTAGGGGTATTTCCGTAAAACGCCGTTTTTTTCGTATTCGCGCTTTTCTATGCGGGCGGGAATGGGGAGCGAGAAAAGGAGCGGGCCGTGCCAGAGGGCGAAGAGAGAGCGGGGACGCTCCTCGAAGTGCGTGCGAAAGACAAGATGCAGGTCGAGTTCCGAGAGGCCCTCCCAGGTGCGCTCTATGGTGACGGTTTGTCCGCAGGGGACTTCCCGGCCCTCCAAGAGCGCTCTTTCGGCAGAGGAGGGGATCCGGATCGTGAAGGGAAAGGCTACCGGGGCGTCGGTCGTGACGCGGTAGCGGATCTCTTCGCGGAAGGGGTACTCGGTGAGGCATTCGCAGATGACGCGGACGCCGTCGATTTCGCATAGGACCGAAGCGGGAAGGGGCATCGTAGAGGCGATGCCGCCCCGATGGCGCATAAAGGCCGAAAGCGCCAGCTTGGGAAAGCCCTGTCCCATGTTGGCGGTGCAGCAGCCGAAATGGGGCTCCAGTCCGAAGAGATGGGCTTCCTCGTTGTTGCTGCGGAAAACCTTCTCCGGAAGACGGGAGCACTCCACCTGGTTGGTCAGCTGGACATACTGATGAGCCCACATATCGGGGGTGAAGGCGGCTGGCAGGGCGTTGAAGGCTTCCTTTTCGAGCTGATCGAGCCAATAGGGGTCGCCCGAGACCGAAAAGAGGGTTTCGAAGGAGTACATGGCCTCCACCACGCCGCAGAGCTCGCTTCCCTGAACCGGGCTGTCGCCCGAAAGATTTTCGTCGCCGGTGAAATGCCCGCAGGCCATGCCGTGATGTTCTCTCAGCCAGTGGAGCGCCTTTTTAGCGAAGCGGTCGGGATCCTCTCCGGTGATGCGGGACATGAGGGCGCGCGACTTCAGCATCATGGCGAGATTGACCACATGGGAGAAATAGTCCCAGCTTTCGGTAAGCTCGTCCAGCATGCCGCTGTCGAACACCTTTTCCCAGTCGAAGCCCTGCACGTCGAGCTTTTTGGCGAGAAGAATCAGCCACTCCTCCGGGCGGCGCTCGTAGAGCCAGAAGATCGGGATCAGCCCTTCAAACCAACGGGCGGCCCCCCAGTTGCGGAGCGTCGCGCCGTCGATATGGGAGCTGAACTGCTTCAGGCATCGGCAAAGGGCCTCTTCGGTTCGCTTGTCGCCGGTGATGTCGCAGTAAAGGGCCAGCACCTTGCAGAGAAGCAGGACCGCCCAGGTGTCGTAGGAAAAACGCTCCCCGTCTTTGCAGGGGCAGAGCCAGCCGTCCTCAGCCTGACGGGCGAGGATGCCGTCTATGTAGCGCTTGGCCCGCGCCTTCATTCCCTCGTCGTCGAGCAGCCAGGCCAGCGGAATGAAGCCGTCAAGCCAATAGGGGGCCCTTTCCCAGTCGTGACGGCTTCCCCCGATCCAAAGGCTGTCCCTCACATCCGGCCAGATTCTGTCGAGGTTTCCCGAAAGTCCCTCTGCCTGCAGCAGCAGCTGCTTTTTCAGCCATCCGCTCGGCCGCACCTTGTCGGCGGAGAAAGGAGTGTATTGTAAATTTCTTATCATTGGCGTCTTCCTTTCGGTGTATTGACAAAACTGTCCTTATGATGCTATAATATCATAAATGGCTTGCAGACGCCATTACGATTACCGGAAAGAGTATTGTAAAAACCGTTATGAAGAAAGGGCAGGTCATGTACTACCTCTGCCGAAAACCGCTTCCCGAATTTGTGCTTTGCGCTATGCGGCATTTTGAGCCGGGAGAACATCACGTCACCCGAATCTTTGACAAAAGCGTTCTGATTTTAATGTTTGAGGGAATTCTGCGTTTTGAGGAGGATAAAGAGGAGATAGAGCTTTACCCGGGGGAATATTATATCCAGCGCGCCGGACTTTTTCAGAACGGACGTCTTCCCAGCGAGCGGCCGGTCTATTTTTATCTGCATATGGACGCTTCTTTTTCGGACAAGGCCGCCGACGGCATTCCTGTTCGGGGAAAATTCAGCCAGAGCGCGGTGAAAGCGCTCGTCGAGGAATACGAGCGCCGCTTTCGCAGTCATGAGGGCTCCTATTTCGCGCTCAACGGGCTGATGTACGAGATCTTTGCCGAACTGGAGAACAGCACGCTCCCGGCCAACACGCGCACGCTCATCGCGCGGGACATCAAGCGGTTTATCGCGTCGGAGTACGCGGGCAGTCTTTCACTCTCCCGCATCGCCGAGCGTTACGGCTATTCGGAGGATTACACCATCAAGCTCTTCAAAAACGAATTCGGGATCACACCCTATCAGTATTTGCTCCAAAAGCGACTGGCTCAGGCGGAGCATCTGCTGCTCAGCACGTCAGATCCGGTCGAGGAGATCTCCCGCAAGGTGGGGTACAACGATTTTTCCACCTTTTATCGGGATTTCCGAAAAAAATACGGCATGTCGCCCTCCGCGAAACGGGCGAAAACCGAGGCGGCGGGGGAAAAGGCGCGATTGAACCCGGATGGTAACGCAGCCGAAGAAGCGCGGGCGGAGAAAAGAGAAGCGGAAGGCGGTCCGGAAGATAAGAAGCCCGGGAAAAAAACGGCGAAGCAAAAACCCAACTTGACCGGGGACCCAAAGGTTTGAAACCGAAGGCCTGAAATCAAAACGCCCCGCGCGAGATCCGGAAAGGATACGCGCGGGGCGTTTTTTCAAAAACGAGAATCGTCTGTCAATAAAGAGCCCGGAATCCGCGGGAGGCTTACCGACGCGGGATGGGACCCTTGGGAGACAGTAGGACATAGACAAGCTCCGGCGGGTTGAAAAGACGGGGAATGATCGTATGATTGCCCAGTCCGCGGCTGATGACAAGGCGGTCTTCGTGGACACCGGCGGTATAGCGGGGAAAAAGTCCCTGCCCCGGGGCGAAGAGACCGCGGCCGAAAATACGCCACTGTCCGCCGTGAGCGTGGCCGGAGAAGATCAGATTGATCTTCCGATCCTTAAGATAGAGGGGATAGTATTCGGGATGATGGGAGAGCAGAAGCTTGAACCCATTCTGTTTCTCAAAGCGGTCAAGAAAACCGAGGTCAGGGGGCGGCGTCTTGGCCCAACGGCTCTGAGGAAGACGGCCGTAGCCTGAGGAAAGGCCGCCAATGACAAATTCGCCTCTTCTTTCTGCCTCGTTGTCGAGAAAATGGGTGCCGGTTTTGAGGACAGCCTGCTTGTGTTCCGGGCCCAGAATGTCGTGGTTGCCCCCCGCGTAGTAGACCGGCGCGATGGAAGAGAGCCGGCGGAGCAGGTCGAGCATGGTCTCAAAGCCCTCAAAAGAGCAGAGTGCGTGTTCGCTGTCCTCGGTATGAAAATCGATCAGATCGCCCGCGATGGCGATGAGATCGGGCCGGCGCTCTCGGAGGGAGGCGACAAGACCCTTCGGAACGCGGGTGTGAAGATCGGAAAGCAGGGCGACCGTATGGGGCCTCGAGAGCGGGGCGGAAAGCGTGTATTCGGTGATCTTCATAGAAGCTCCTTCCCCTGACGGGAATTTTTCTTTTCTCATTATACGCGGGGAAGGGGAAAAAGTCAAGACGAGGAGTTCGGCGGGCCGTAATCGTTTTCCGGCGCCTTTGTTTACCCGATTTTTGTGCGGAGCATGAATGAAAAGGAGGGGCTAATAATAAAGAAAGGAAGAGAGGAAAGAGGTATTTTCCCGAAAGCATTTTGGCATTTGGGGAAAGGATTTTATTCCTGTCTGCGTTTTTGAAATTTTGCAACCGGAGGAAGATATTTATGTGTACGGCGCTGTGTATGAAAACCGACGATCATTACTTTGGAAGAACTCTCGATCTCGACGTATCTTATGGGGAAAAGATCTGCGTTATGCCAAGACGGTTTCCGCTTTTTTTCCGCAAAATGGGAAAGCTGTCCGAACACTATGCAATGATCGGGATGGCCGCGGTCGTGGGAGGCATCCCGCTTTATTACGACGCGGCAAACGAACGCGGGCTGAGTATGGCCGGTTTGAATTTTCCCGGCAACGCCTGGTATGCCCCGGCGCTTGCCGGTTTCGACAACATCGCCCCGTATGAGTTTATCCCCTGGATTTTGGGGCAGTGTGACAGCATCGCAAAGGCAAAAGCGCTTCTGAGCCGGATCCGACTCATCGATCTGCCGTTCAGTCGGGAGCTGCCGCTGGCCGACCAGCACTGGATTCTTTCGGACAGAGAGGAATCGATTGTTGTCGAGCCGATGCGGGAGGGTGTCCGGATATACGACAATCCGGCCGGGGTACTGACCAACAACCCGCCCTTTCCCTATCAGATCTTTAACCTCAACAATTACCGCAGTGTCAGCCGAAAGACAGAGGAAAACTTTTTTTCCGACCGCCTCGAACTGGAGGTTTACGGTCAGGGCCTTGGCGGGCTTGGCCTGCCGGGAGATGTTTCCTCCATGTCCCGCTTTGCGCGCATCGCTTTCAACAGTCACAATTCGGTCTGTCCGCCTGACGAGAATGCGAGCGTAGGGCAGTTTTTCCATCTTCTGGGTTCGGTGGAGATGATCCGGGGATGCTGTCTGACAGAGTCAAAAACCTGGGATATCACCGTATATACCAGCTGCGTGAATACCGACAAGGGCCGCTATTATTACACCACCTACGACAACAGACAGATCGGCTGTGTGGATATGCACAAGGAGGATTTGAACGGGGAGGCCCTTTCGGTGTTTGAGCTCGAAAAAGAGCAGCGGATCTTCTATCAGAATTGATCGGGAAAAGCAAAAGCGAGAGATCGCTTCGGAAAAAATCTTCGGACACTTGGAAGAGACGCTTGGAAGAGACGCTTGGAAGAAACACTTGGAAGAATCGATCCGGACATGAATCGGCGAGAAGTAAGGATGACTTTTTTCGTCCGCACGAAAAGCGCGTGCCCCTTCTCTGTCCCGCACGGAAAAAACTTTTTTTCCGTCGAAAAAAGGGCTTGACAAAACCTTTCTTTTTTGCTACAATATAGGGCGAAATGCGAAGATGGAGTTACGCTCCGGGTCAAAACCTCTTCAGAGAGCCGACGGTTGCTGTGAGTCGGTGGGGAGTCCTTGTGCGATCTCGCTCCGGAGCAGAGTCCTTGAAAATGCGGAGTAAAGGGCTACGGTTTGCCCCGTTATCATGGCAGAAGGCTTATTGGAGCCGGGTGAGTGGCCGCATTTGGCGGCAATTCGGGTGGTACCGACGATTGTTTCGTCCCCGAAGCGAGAGCTTCGGGGACTTTTTTGTTTCAGAAATCGTTCGGCGCCGGGGCAGGACCTTTTTCGGCCCTGAGAAAAAAGGGCCGCTTTCTTAAGTAAAACAAACGATTACATGATACGATGCGGAGGTTCCTATGAAAAAAATCCAGGTTATGGACACAACCTTTACCGAATGCCGGTCTTTGGCGTTCAAGGAAAAAGTAATTCTGACAAGACAGCTGGCGGCTCTGGGCGTGGACGGCATTGAGCTGGGGACTCTTACCGATGCGGAAGAGGATAAGCTTTTTATCAAGACGGTGGCTCCCTTTGTGAGCGGGACGGTTCTTTCGGCGTGTGCGGGAAAGAGCGCGGCCGAGGCCGCTGCGGCCTGGTCGGCCCTGAGCCCTCTGCCGCACAAGCGCCTGATTGTGGAGTATCCTACATCGGTGGTGCAGATGGAATATTTCTGTCACGCAAAGCCCGAGCGGGTTTTGGAGATGCTGACCGAGCAGGTGGCGGCCGCGGCCGCCCTCACCGGCGAGGTGGAATTTTCGGCTGTCGACGCGACACGGAGCGAGCTTGATTTTCTGGCCCGCGCGGTGAGCGCCGCCATCGATGCCGGCGCTCGTTACATCACGCTCTGTGACAGCGAGGGCGCGGTGGTTCCCACCGAGCTTTCTGCCTTCCTCGCCGCCTTCCTTGCGGCCTGCCCGAAGGCGGCGGATCTTCCGCTCTATGTCAAATGCTGTGATAAGCTTTCGATGTCCGCCGCCAACAGCACGGCTGCCATAGCCAAAGAAGCGTCCGGTGTCAAGACTACGCTCTGCGGCAGCGGCTCGGTGCGTCTTGCGGCTTTGATGCATGTGATTTCGCAGCGGGGCAACGATTTCGGCCTTTCTGTCGGGGTGGATGCGACCGGGATTCACCGGGCGGAGGATTCCATGCCCTGGCTGAACGGGGAGAAGCGTGAAGGCTCCGCCACGGCGGTGGAGGAAGCGGGCGATACCGACGAGATTCTTCTGGCCAAGGGTACCACGGTGCGTCAGCTGTCTGATGTGATCTCCCATCTCGGCTATGAGCTGACGCAGGACGACGTAGCCAAGGTCTTCTCCGCCTTCGACAAGCTGGCCGAGCG
>CALXKW010000030.1 GCA_944389045.1 uncultured Clostridia bacterium
TCAGGCGATATGCACCTATCTGAACGACAGCGGTTTTTCGGCAAAGGGCGTGCTGAGTGCCCGCGAAGCTTATGACGAAATGTATAATACGCTCTACGATCTGATTGTTTCCGATATCATGATGCCCGAGATCGACGGATTTGAATTTGCCCGGACGGTGCGGCAGGTGAACCGGCGTATTCCCATTCTTTTTATGTCGGCTAAGGACGATCTTTCCTCCAAGCAGAAGGGCTTTCAGCTCGGCATCGACGACTATATGGTGAAGCCGATTGAACTGGACGAGCTGCTTCTGCGGGTACGCGCTCTTCTTCGCCGGGCCAACATTGAAACCGAGCGAAAGCTTTCTGTGGGAAATCTGAAATTGGACGCGGATGGAATGACGGCGATTCTCAACGGAGAAGAAATCCCCGTCACCACAAGAGAATTCAATATTCTGTATAAGCTTTTGTCCTATCCCGGGAAAACCTTTTCCCGCGCGCAGCTTATGGACGAATTCTGGGGGATCGAAAGCGAAACCAGTCTGCGCGCGGTCGATGTATACATCACGAAGCTTCGGGATAAATTCTCGGCCTGTGACGGCTTTGAAATCAGAACGGTGCGCGGTTTGGGCTATAAGGCGGTGCTCTTATGAGTCATAAAGACGCGGGCCGGACCGGGAAAGTGCGAAAAACGCGCTTTCCGATTTCGCTCTTCTTTATTTTTTTCGGCATTCTTCTTTTGATGTCGGGCGTTCACATGGGAATTATTGTTCTCATGAACGAAAGGGAATGGCATAGCACGGTTCAGATTGTTCTGCCTTTGCTCTATTGGATGGCGGTGGCGCTGGGAATGACGCTCTATACCAAATGGCGTGTGAAAAAAACCTACGAGGCGCCCATGCAAAGCCTGGCGGAGGCGACCGGAAAAGTGGCCGGAGGGGATTTTTCGGTTTTCGTTCCCACGAATCATACGGCGGCAAGGCTGGATTATATCGACATCATGATCCTGAATTTCAACAAAATGGTGGAGGAACTGGGAAGCATCGAAACCCTGAAGACCGACTTTTTTTCCAACGTGTCGCACGAAATCAAGACTCCCCTTGCCGTCATCCAGAATCACGCCGAACTGCTCGGAAAAGAGGGGCTGTCGCCTGAAAAACAGAGGGAATATACCGAGGTGATTTTGCAGGCAACAAAGCGGCTCTCCGCCTTGATTACCAACATGCTGAAGCTGAACAAGCTGGAAAAACAGGCCATCAAACCGCTTCCGCAGTCGTACGATCTGCCCGATCAGCTCTGCCGGTGCGCCCTGCAGTTTGAGGAACAGTGGGAGAAAAAGAAGATTGAGTTTACCGCGGAGCTGGAAGACCGCGCCCTCATCGAGGCCGATCCGGGGCTTCTGGAGATGGTTTGGAACAATCTCTTTTCCAACGCCATAAAGTTTACCCCGCCCGGAGGGAGTGTGACGCTTTCTCAGACGTCCGATGCCGATACGGTCTATGTTTCGGTCTCGGATACCGGCTGCGGTATGAGTGAGGAGACGATGGCGCATATTTTTGATAAGTTTTATCAGGGGGACCCTTCCCATTCCACCGAAGGAAACGGATTGGGACTCGCCCTGGTCAAGCGGATTTTGGAGCTGACCGATGGGACAATTTCGGTCCGGAGCGAGCCGGGAAGGGGTTCTGTCTTTACGGTCGCGCTTCCGGTGAGTCGGGAGGATAAACGTTATGAATGAGGCAATCACAAACAAAAAGGAATTCAAAAGCTATGAGTATAAAACCGTGACCGCGCCCGAAGACAAGGCCTCGCTCTATCTGGACTGCTACGAAAGTTTCGGTTGGGAGAGCGATTCGAACCTTTCGGAACCGACCGGCCGACCGGTAGGCGGACGGCGGGCGGTTCTCCGATTGAGACGCGACCGTAAAATTGTCAATAAGATGGAATTGACCCGGCTTCAGCGTCAGTTCGAGGCCTGCGTCTCGGAAATTCTTTCGCTTGAAAAGGCGGGCCCTTCACTAGCGGCCGTCTGGGCGTGGACGATCGCTCTTCTGGGTACGGCCTTTATGGCGGGCGCTACCTTCGCCGCGACCGCCGATCCGCCGGCGTTCCTGCTCTCGCTTCTGCTTGGGCTTCCCGGAATTTTCGGATGGATCCTGCCCTTTTTTGTCTATCGTCGGGTCGCGGCCCGAAGGGCTCAGAAGCTCATGCCTCTGATCGAGGCAAAATACGATGAAATTTATGAGGTATGTCAAAAAGGCCGCTCTCTGCTTTGAATCTTTGTTTAGGAGCTTTATGATTATCCTCTGTCCCCGCACGGCAATCGTGCGGGGCTTTTTGTTTTCCGTTTCTCGGCTGGGAAAATGCTTTTTCTTTTTCGGATTAATATTTCCGAAACAAAACGCAAGCAAATATCCAACAAAGAGCCGCTATAATGAATGCGTAAACAGGGTTCGGGACGAAAAATGCCGGTGGAACCCGAAAAATAAAAAGGAGACAGATCGTATGAGTTACTATAGCGAAAAAGAAAGAGAACAGAGCAAGGCCGAAGCCATCCGCCGTCAATACCTTTCCCGCAAGGAAAACAAGCTGGATGAGCTTCGGAAGCTGGACAATAAAGTGAAAGCGCCGGGCAGGATCATCGCCTGTTTTCTCGGCGTCGTCGGTGCTTTGGTGATGGGAGCGGGAATGTCCTTGGTGATGGTCTGGTCAGATATGACTATGGGGCTTGCCCTCGGAATTCCCGGACTTCTGGCCGTCCTGCTGGCTTGTCCCGTCTATCGGTGTATCACCGGGAGACGAAAGAAAAAGTATGCCGCCGCCATCATGCGTCTGAGCGACGATTTGATGCGCGGATAAAGGGGGAAGTCCTATGAACGAAAATCGCTTTATAGGCTATGAGTATCATGACGTGACGGTCAAACGCGGCATGGCGTCACTCTACGCCGATTGCTATGAAAATTTCGGCTGGCGGTTGGAGAGTACGGCCAGTCCCGTGGGGAAGCCCGATTCGATGGTCCTGAAGTTCAAAAGAGACCGCAAAATATTCAACAAGGCGGAGCTGACCCGGCTTCAGCGCAGCTTCAATGCCTGTTTTTCGGATATTCTTTCCTTGGAATCGTCGAAGTACACCAAAGCTTCGATTGTAGCCTATGTTGTAGGAATCCTCGGAACCGCGTTCATGGCGGGGTCGGTTTTCGCCATTACGGCCGGAAAGCTCCTCCCCTGTATTCTGCTTGCCCTTCCGGCGTTTATCGGATGGATATTGCCTTATTTTCTCTATCGCGGAATTGTTCGGAAACAGACGGCGGCGGTGAGTCCTGCGATCGAGCAAAAATATGACGAACTATACGATATCTGCGAGAAGGCGAGCGGCTTGCTGCGTGTCTCGGATTTGCCGGATTCAGAGTTTTGAGAGATAGGCAAAAAACGAATAGAGAAAAAACAGCCCGATTCGAGGAGGAATTTGCCAATGAAAAAAATTATTGCCGTGATCATTATCGTCGGAGCGGCCCTTGCGTCAGCGTCGGTTTTGTGGATATGGCACAGACACAAGGCATAACCGGATAGCGCATGGAAAAGCCGGAAATGACAAATAAAAAAGAACGACGCTGAGAGAAGCGGGAAATTTTCTCTTTTAGTGCCGTTCTTTTTTTGTAGCTTTTCGAGCGGAAAAAGGGCAAAGGGGCAGACAAAAAGATTATTCTATAATCGAAATGCGGGATTCCGATCCTAGGTTGTCGAGTGTGCTTTGTCAGGTAGGGCAGAACGATTGCATTTTTCGATTACCCCGAACATAAATAAGCTCGTTTGTCGAGTAGTCTCCCATTTTTCCCGCCTGCGGCACCGCTGAGCTAAAAAAATTTTTTCTCTCCTTCCAAAAATTTTGCAAAAGTGTCTATACAGGGATAGGATGATAGAACTTCAATCGTCGATTTTTCATGTGAATTTGTTTCTTTTTGGGTCCAATTAGCAAAAAATTCCTGAAATAGGAACTACAGATCATTGTAATACTATATATTGCCTTTTAAACTATGTAATAGGAGGCGATATGATCATGGAAAATCAGTCTGTGGGTCAAATTCTGAAGAAAAGGCGAAAGGCGCTGGAACTCACGCTCGAAAAAGCCGCAGAGCTCTGCGGAATGAGCGCGCGGGGGTACCGGAAGGTCGAACAGGGAGAATCCGATCCCAAGCTTTCGAGCTTGCTGCGGATTGCCGCGGCATACGAGATGGATCTTGGCGATCTGAATCTTTGTGTTCCGATTCTGGTATAGCCGGAATAGGGGAAAACGAGCAGGAAAGAAGCTGCGGCAGTGCAATTTCTCGAACACTGACGGAAAAGAGGCAGATTCTCGTATGTTGACGGAAAAAAGAGCGACGTCAGGAGTCTGAAAAACGGCCATTTTCCGTCAAAAAAGCGAAGGGATGGGTTTCCCTTCGCTTTTTATTTTGGATAGAAAACGGTTAACATCCGCGTTCGGGCTTGTGAGTTCGGACTCGCGTTAATTTGGGATAATCGGATGAGAGCGCGGCTTTGATTTCGTTCGGAAAGAGAATCGATCGGTAGGCGTTTTACTCAGTGGGGAAGCTCCCTGTTTTCGCCGTCCGTATCATGAGGCGCGTCGTTTCCGGGATATCCCGCGGAAGCCTGCTGCTGCGCGCGCTGTTCGGCTTCGCGTCTTGCCTTTTCTTCCTCGATGCGGCGTTTTTCTTCGTTCTCCTTGGCGCTGCGGCTCTTTTTGTCGGAAGCGATCTGCTCGACCTCTTCGGTTGTCACGTCGTCCTTCGTCATCACCAGAGCGAACTGATCGGCGTCCATCGTTTCATGGGCAACCAGGTACTTGGCGATAAAGTGGAGCTTGTCGATGTCCTGCCTGAGGATCTCTTCCACCCGGGCGTATCCTTCGGTGATGATCCGGTGAACTTCCTCGTCGATCAGGGCAGCCGTTTTGTCGGAATAGTTTGGCGTGGAGGAGAAATCTCTTCCGAGGAAGACCTCGCTCTGGTCGTTGCCGAGGAGGATGGGGCCGAGCTTGTCGCTCATACCCAGCTGTGTGACCATCTTGTGCGCGATGCTGGTGGCGTGCTTGATGTCGCCGGAAGCGCCGCCGGTATAGTCGCCGAAGATGATTCTCTCGGCCGCTCTTCCGCCCAGTGTCATGGCGATCTCTTCGAGAAGCTCTTCCTTATATTCGCTCAGACGGTCCTCCTCGGGAATCGTGAGGGTGTATCCAAGGGCCCTGCCGCTGGGAATGATCGAGATCTGGCGCACCGGGTCGATTTTGGGCAGGCGGAAGGCCGCGATGGCGTGACCTGCCTCGTGGTAGGCGGTGTTCAGACGTTCTTTTTCGCTCATCTTCAGCGAGCGCTTCTGGCTGCCGACAATAATCTTCATCGTGGCGTCCTCGATATCGTCCATTCCGATCAGGGCTTTGTTGCGGCGGGCCGCCAGAAGGGCCGCCTCGTTGAGAAGGTTGGCAAGATCTGCGCCGGTGAAGCCCACGGTCGTTTTGGCGATGATCGCCAGATCGACGTCCTTTTCAAAGGGCTTTCCCTTGGCGTGTACTTTGAGGATCTGCTCACGGCCGTTGATGTCGGGGTAGTGAACCGTGACCTGACGGTCAAAACGGCCGGGGCGGAGCAGGGCAGGATCGAGAATATCGGGCCGGTTGGTGGCCGCGATGACAATGACGCCCTCGTTGCCCGAGAAGCCGTCCATTTCCACCAGCAGCTGGTTCAGCGTCTGTTCACGTTCGTCGTGGCCGCCGCCGAGACCGGCGCCGCGGTGCCGGCCGACCGCGTCGATTTCATCGATGAAGATGATGCTGGCAGGAGATTTCCGGGCGTTTTCAAACAGGTCGCGTACACGGGAAGCGCCCACGCCGACATACATTTCGACAAAGTCGGAACCCGAGATCGAGAAGAAGGGAACACCGGCCTCGCCGGCCACCGCCTTGGCAAGAAGAGTTTTACCGGTACCGGGAGGGCCCACCAGAAGAACGCCGTGAGGAATTTTGGCGCCCAGCTTGGTGTAATGTCCGGGATCCTTCAGGAACTGCACGATTTCCTGCAGCTCCTCTTTCTCCTCGTCGGCCCCTGCCACATCGGAGAAGAGCACGCGCTTTTTATGGTCGGATCCCGCCATTTTGGCTTTGGATTTGCCGAAGGAACCGGCTCTTCCTCCGCCCGCGCCCGCGTGATTGATCACATAGACATAGAGGGCGATGATGACGATGATGATAATAACGAAGGGCAGGAAGCTCACCCACCAGGGAATGGTGGTGGCGGGCTCAAAGACGCATTTGATTGTGTCGCCGCCATCGCGAATCTGCTGTTCGTTATAGGGATCCACATATTGTTCCACCAGACTCCGGATAAAATAATCGTGGTCCTGAATTCTCTGCGTGTATTCCTTGTTTTTTGTGGTGACGATGGTCAGGTTGTTGTTGGCGTCAAGCGTCAGGCTTTTGACCGCCTCTTTTTCCGTTCCGATGTTGACGAAAAGAGCTTGAAGCTCGTCATTGGTCAGTTCCCTGCTTTTGGTTAAGTTGCCGAGTGTGACCCCGACAACGGCGATCACAAGGAAGATGACGATGAAGTAGATGATGATAGAGCGTATGTTTTTCTTCATTATGGTCTCTTATAATTTCACCGTGCCGATGAAAAATCCTTTCTCCCCGAAAATCTTTTCATGCCCTGCGGCAGCCCTCGGGTTAGGCCATATTCAATGGGAATAAACTTCCGGTTTCAGGATTCCCACATAGGGAAGCGCGCGGTACTTCTCGTTATAATCCAGTCCGTAACCCACAACGAATTCGTCCTCGATCTCACATCCTATGTAATCCGCATGGAAATCGACCTCGCGCCGCGCGGGTTTGTCGAGAAGAGAGGCCACCCGGATGCTGCGGGCCCCTTTGTTCTTAAGATATTGCGTCAGATACTTCATGGTCTTTCCGCTGTCGATGATGTCCTCGATGACGACGATGTCGAGTTCCTCCATGTCCCGGCGGTGAAGATCGAGGAGGATGTTGACCGAGCCGGAGGAGACCGTCCCGCTTCCGTAGGAGGAGACCTTCATAAAGTCGATCTCCACGGGCCTTCGGATGGCCTTCATCAGATCGCCCATAAAGACGACAGAGCCTTTCAGAATCGAAAGAAGAAGCAGTCTTTGCTGAGGGTCAGGGTAGTCGGCGTCGATCTTCGCGGCAATGCGCCGTACCATCGCCTTTAACTTGCGCGCCGGGATCATGACGCGGGCGATGTCGTCGTGGATGTCATAAGGTCGGATTGTTTCGTCCATTGTCTGAACCTCCCTTTTCTTGATCAATTCGGGTGATGGTAAGGAAAATCGTTTTTTCTTCCGCCTCATGGGAAAGGATACGGTCGGCGGGGGGAAGATACGGGATATAGAGGATGCCTTCGTCGTCACAGACAAAAGGAAGTGCCGCCCGCTCTTCGACAGGAACCTTTTTTTCACACAGGAGCTTCTTGACCTTTTTGGTCATGCGGCCTGTGCGGTAGGCGTCGCCCTCCCGCCTTTTTCGGAGACGAAGCTCTCCCTGAATCGCTTTTTTCGGAATCGCAAGGACAAAGTCGTCACCCGCCGGGCAAAGCCTGTCGGAAAGCGTTACAAGATACCGTCCTTCAAAAAGGATACGCTCTCCGGGAGAAAGCAAAACGGGCGTTTCGTTTTTTTCGCCGGATGCGTGCCGGTCTGTATTGGGGGGCGTGCAGGCGCCGGGATTCTTTTTCCGGTCTGCCGGCGCGGCCCGCGCCGGGCAGCCGAGAGCGCCGTGCCGGCATGCCGTGCGGCTTTCGTTGTAATCCCGGCTGGCGCAAAGAACGATCCTGTTCGGGTCGATGACCAGTGCGCGTTTTCCCGGAAGGGAAAGCCTTCCGCAAAAGCGCCCTTCGGCAGCCAGCCGGATTTTGGTTTCGATTGCGGCAAGATGCTTTTCCGTTATTTCATTGTTTGCCGTTTCTCTTAGTTTTATGAGTAAAACCCTATGCAGAAGCGCACTGTCAAGCGATGCCAGCAGAGGAACCGAATCGCAGCTTCGGTAAGGTACGGCAAGCCGGTACAGATAGTCGTCGTCCTCGCGGGCGGCGGCGGCGAATCGTGAAAACGCTTCGTCGGCGCGGGGATTGATTTTATAGATCCGCGGCAGAATTTCGTGCCGGATATAATTCCGGGTGTAGTTCGTGTCCGCGTTTGTACTGTCGGTTACGAAGGGAAGTCCCTTTTCCTGCGCGTAGCGTTCGATTTCCGTTTTGGGAAAGGAGAGCAGGGGACAAATTCTGTTCCCGAGGATCGGGGCCATGCCGCCGCCTCCGCGCAGGGCCGCGCCCCGTATCAGATGAAAGAGCACCGTTTCGATCTGGTCGGTGGCGTTATGTGCCGTGGCAATGCGGGAAAAATTTTCTTCGCGCGCGTAATCGTTCAGGGCCCGGTAACGGGCGATGCGGGCTGCCTCTTCGAGACCGATTCGTTTTTCTTGAGCAAGCATCGGCACGTCGACGGAGCGGAGCACAAAAGGAATTTTTCTTTCTTCACAAAAACGGCGGCAGAATTCCGCGTCGCGCTCGGCCTCCTGACCGCGGATCTGGTGGTTGACGTGAAGCGCTGCCAGCCGAAATTTTGTCCGGCGGCTCTCTTCTGCCAGAAGCGAAAGCAGCACCGCAGAATCCGCGCCGCCCGAGAAGGCGACAAGAATCGAGGAGGCCGGCATATCGTCCGAGCGCAGGGCAGAGCGGAACGCTTCTTCAAAGGAGGCGGTAAAGCCTTTCGTCCGCGTTCGGGAATGCGGTGGTGTGTTTGTCATCTCAAAAACGGTTTTGTTCAAGTTTCGTCTCGCTGTTCAAGGGTGGAAAATTTGGTGTACTGTCCGTACCAGCCGATCTTTATTCCGTTGTCGGTGCCGCCGTGGCGGTTTTTCGCCACGATGACCTCGGCGATGTTTTCGTTGGCTTCGGTCTTTCCGGTGCCGTCGTCGTAATACATCTCACGGTAGAGAAAGAGAACCACGTCGGCGTCCTGCTCGATGGCGCCCGAGTCGCGCAGGTCGGAAAGCATCGGCTTTTTGCTGGTGCGGCTTTCCGGTCCGCGGGAGAGCTGGGCGCAGCAGACCACGGGGACGCCGAGGTCTTTGGCCATCAGCTTCATGTTGCGCGAGATGTCGCCCACTTCGAGAACGCGGTTGTCGATTCTTTTGTCGCTCTGCATCAACTGCAGATAATCGACGATCACAAGCCCCAGATTCTTCATTTTGCGCAGCTTGGCCTTCATCCCCGTGACGGTGATGCCCGAGGTGTCGTCGATATAGATATCGCAGGAGGCGAGGTACTCGGAGGCCCGGGCCAGACGGTCCCAATCTTCCTTGGAGAGGGTGCCGCTGCGCAGCTTATTTGATTCCACCATCGCCTCGCTCGAAAGCATGCGTTCCACAAGCTGCTGCTTTGACATTTCGAGAGAAAAAATGCAGACCTGCCGGCCGGTTTTGCGTGCCGCGTTCGAAGCGATGTTCAGCGCGAAGGAGGTCTTGCCCATGCCGGGGCGTGCGCCGATCAATACCAGATCGCCCTTGCCCATGCCGATCAGCACGTTGTCGAGAACCGAAAAGCCGGTCTCGACGCCGCGGGTCTCCTCGCTGTTCTCGGAGAGGGCCTTGAGATGGGCGTAGGTTTCGACGATCACGTCGCGGATGTGGGAAAAATCGGCCTGCTGCTTGTTTTGGGCCAGAGAGTAGATCTGTCCTGCCGCGCTGTCGATAAGGTATGAGACGTCTTCCTGCGCGGCATACGCGCTCTCGGTGACGTTGGAGCAGACCTCAATCAGAGAACGCAGAAGGCTTTTGTCTTTGACAATGGCGGCGTATTCCCGTATATTGGAGGCGGTGGGGACGATCTCGGCCAGCGTCCGGATATAGGATTTGGATTTTTCGACGTCGTAAACGCCTTCGCGTACCAGCTCTTCGGCCAGCATGACCGAATCGATGTCCTTACTTTGTAAAAACAGCCGCTGCATGGCCGAGAAGATCTCCCTGTGTTCCTCCAGATAAAAATCCTCGGCGGTGATCTGTGTTGCGATCTCGCTGATTTTTTCGGGGTCGATGAGAATCGATCCGAGAACCGACTGCTCCGCCTCCAGCGAGAAGGGAAGCTTGCGGACCAGATTGTCGGATGCGGCCATGATGTATCCCCCCTTTCCGGCTCTTTTTTCGAAAGCGACCCGTGCGTTTTTTCCGCAAAGCTTTCCCCGCGGAAAAAAGCGCCGTTTTCTGAAAATTACTTCTTTTCGGTGACGATCAGGTGCAGTTTCCCGACGACGCCTCCGTAGAGTTTGGCGTCGAGTGTGTAAGCGCCGAAGGCGCGGATCGGTTTGTCGAGGAGAATTTTGCGTTTGTCAAGAAGGATTCCATGGCTCTTTTCGAGCGTTTCCGCGATCTCCTTCGAGGTCACCGAGCCATAGGGCTTTCCATCTCCGCCGGCGGTGAGCTCGAGCGTGAGCGAAAGACCGGACAGCCTGTCGGCCAGGGCCTTGGCCTCGGCCGTTTCGGTCTCGATGCGGAATTTCTGCGCCGCCTCACGGTTTTTCAGCTCGTTGAGCGCCTTGGCGTCCGCTTCGACGGCAAGCTTTTTGGGGAAGAGGTAGTTGCGGGCGTAGCCTTCGGAGACGTCGATCATCTCGCCCTTTTTTCCCTGCGATTTGACGTCTTGTGTAAGAATGACTTTCATGGTGTCGTGCCTTTCCTTTTTATATTCATGAGAAGAGCCGGTCATGCCGGCCGTCAGTCGTCGAGATAACAGTCGATGGCGTTTTTGAGAGAGGAGAGCGCTTCCTCGATGGTGCAGGTCATTTCGGTGGCGGCGGAGTCGTAATGGCCGCCTCCTCCGATTGCCTCCAGAATCTTCTGTACGTTGATTTTTCCCGTGGAGCGGGCCGAAATGCGGGCCTTATCGTCGATTTGGCAGAGGGCAAAGGAGGCCAGGACGCCGTCCACGGTCAGAAGGTTGTCGGCCACCTTGGCGGCGGCGATGCGGTCGGCGGCGGTATTGTCCTCGGCCGTGTTGACCGAGATGGCGATGACTTTGCGATAGATCTGGACGTTGGTTTCGAATTTGGCCTGGCGGACGAGGTCATCCAGCCCGGTTTTGAAGAGCTCCTGCGCTTCGTTGGGGTTGGCGCCCTGGCCGCGCAGATATTGAGCGGCGGAGAAGGTACGCACGCCGGTATTGACCACGAAGCGCTTCGTGTCGAGCATGATGCCGGCAAACATCAGGTCGGCCTCCTGCTTGGAGAGCTTGGCGCCCGCCGTGGTCTGTTCGAGGATCTCGGAAATCAGCTCACAGGTGGAGGATGCGGAGGGCTCGATATAGTGGAGAAGCGGAGGCCGGGCAAACTCGCCGGTCATGCGGTGATGGTCGATGAAGGCGATCTTACGCACCGATCCGGCGATCTCGGCGTCTTCAAACTGCGTGGGGTTGTTGACGTCCACGATGACGAGAAGCGTGTCGGAATAATTGAGCTCGGCGGCCTCGGCGGCGCTGACAAAGACGTTGTCGTAGGCGTGCAGGGACTTGAGCTTGTTGCTGCATTTGATGAAATCGGGGTTGTTGCGGTCGGCGATGATATAGCAGGCTTTGCCGCACTGCATCGAAAGACGGGCGATCCCCACGCAGGCGCCGAGGGCGTCGAAATCGGCGTATTTGTGTCCCATGATGATCACGTTGGAGCTGTCGTAGATCAGGTTGGTCAGCTTGTCGGCAATCGCGCGGGACTTGACGGTGGAACGCTTCTGGGAGGATTTCGTCATTCCTCCGATGAATTCAATGCCGCTTTCCGATTTGATGACCGCCTGGTCGCCCCCGCGGGCCAGAGCCAATTCAAGAGCCGCTTTGGCGGCGGCGTCTTTTTCGGAGAGCGTGCCTGAGATCGTCGAAATGCCGATCGAAATGGTGGCGGGAAAGTCGCTTTTTCCCACGGGTATCCAGCGGATCTTATCGAGAATGCTGAACTTTTCTTCGGCAAAACGGTTATAAGAGGCGCGGGTGAAGAGAAAGATGAATTTATTTCGCTCGAATTCTTTGATGACGCCGCCCGCGCCCGCGGCCCATTCCAAGAGGATATGCGAGATCGCAGAGGCAAGGGAGGCGGTGTTTTCCCGCTCGATCTGGGTCAGTTCCTCGATGTTGTCGATCACGATATAGGCGAGAAGAGGATCCTCGTCCTCACGCAGCCGCCGGAGCGTTTCGGCCTCGGTGATGTCCTCCCACCAGACAAGGGCACTGCCGTCGGCGGAATTTTTGGAATAAACCCGATAACTCCGACCGGCGTTTTCCCAAAGAACACCTTCGTTGTCCTCGTCTTCGGAAAGGCGTTCCAGACCGAAGCCCATGATCGAGCGCAGGGTGCGGGTTTTGGAAGCGCTGACGTCCGAGAGCTCGCTGAAGCTTCGGTTGCCCCAGGTGATCAGGCCGTTTTCGTTGCAGAGAACGATGGGTGTGGAAAGATTGTTGCAGATCGCAAGGGGACGGTCCTCGGAAAGAATTTCGTCCGGTTCTTCGGCTTTCCCCTTGGATCGCATCAGCCTTCCCAGAAGAAGGAAAAGGACGGTCAGGAAAAGGTAGACCGAAAGAACGATGAAAAAGGCGGTGAGCGCCTTGACGCCGGATACGAGAAGACGATGCAGAACAAAGAACATGACAACGGCGAGCAGGATGCAGAGAACCGACTGCAGGGTCGATCCGCCGTTTTTCTGGTTTTTTTTCATAAGCCACGCGACCGCTTTTCTCACACCGCTTCTTCGTCGGAAAAAGGGCGGGGAATGAGGGGAAACAGCGCGTCACGGTTTTCTCCTTTCCTGATTCTGAGTCTTTCTGTGTTCCGGAAAATCGGTCCGGAAAAGCGAAATCGCAAAGCGAATATCACATCAAATTATAACACAGCCCGAACGGTTTGTAAAGCGAAAATTGAAATTTTTAGCCAATTGATAATATTATTGACATTTGGGAAAGGATATCATATAATACTATAGAAAGCGAATGTTAATTTCGTGTGAATTTAAGACGAACTTTTTCCGCTGAGTGAGAACTCTTCCGGCGGGAACGGCTTGACGACTTTCTAATAAATAGCTTCGTCTTCTTCCCAGCGGTCTTGGCCCTTGTGGGAAGGGCCGTCGGAAGACCGAAAGTCGAAACGAGAGCCGCGCTCTTTGGAAAAGAAAGCTACTTGGAAAAGAAAGCTACTTGGAAAAGAAAGCTGCTCGGAGAAGGAAAAATGAGAAAGGGTGGAAATGCGATGGCGTTTTCGGATTTTTCGGTAATTAAGGCGAAAGAACTTGAAACTAACTTGTTTCACAATATTGCTGATGATTGGCTGCTGATCTGTACTTACGATGAGGAAAATAAGCGGGAAAATCTGATGACGGCCAGCTGGGGCGGATTCGGCGTTCTGTGGGGGCGTGAGGTGTGTTTTCTCTTTGTCCGGCCGCAGCGGCATACGCACGCGCTTCTTGACCGCTGCGAACGCTTTTCGGTGTCTGTTCTGCCGTCCTCGCTTCATGACGCCCACAAAATCTGCGGCCGGCTTTCGGGGCGCGATACCGACAAAATGGCCATGACCGGCCTGACCGAGTATCGTCCCGCGGAAGGCGTGGTCAGTGTCGCGGAGTCGGACTATATCTTTGTGGTCAAAAAGATCTATGAGGATACGCTGAAGGAAAGCGGGATGCTCGATCCCTCCCTGATGACGAATTACGCGCAGAAGGATTTTCATACGGTCTATGTCTGTGAAATTGAAAAGATCCTGAAAAAGAAAGCGTGATGCCTTATCCTCCTGAAAAAGAAAAGCCTTGTCCAAAGAGGGAAGGGAGTGTGGCATTCCTGCTGCGAGGAAAATTCACAGAAAAAGAGTTGATTCCCGATGAAATTTGTGGTAAAATATGCGGAAAAAGGGAGAATGGATAAAGCCTGCCTCTCTTAGGGGAAGAGAATTATAAGGATTGAATGAAATATGGAAGGCAAAGAATTTCTGGAAGCCGGAAAAATAATCAACACGCACGGAATAGCGGGCGACGTTGTGGTCGAATCTTATTGTGACTCCCCCGAGGTTTTGATGGGGCTTTCTGACCTGTATCTGAAAAAAGGGGAGGAATATGCGCCGCTGTCTTTCGGTAAGGCGGTGCCCTTCAAAGGTCGGGTGCTCTGCCATTTCAAGGGGTTCGATTCGGTGGAGGCCGTTATTCCTTTGAAAAACCGTCTTGTTTATGCCAGAAGAAGCGATTTCCGGCTTGCCCCGGGACAGCATTTTATCGCCGATCTGCTCGGGCTTCCCGTGCTGGATGAGGAGAGCGGCGTCTGTTACGGCCATCTTTCGGACGTTCTGAATTACGGTGCCGGCGATCTCTATGAGATCACAAGGCCCGACGGCAAAAAGGCCTATGTGCCGGTCGTCCCGTTTGTGAAAAAGGTGGATCCCGAGAGCGGCATTGTGATCGCGGTGATCGAGGGTCTTCTATGAAGTTTACGGTTATGACCCTTTTTCCGGGACTTGTGGAGACGGTCTGCCGGGAAAGCATTCTGGGCCGTGCGCAGAGTGCCGGAAAGATTTTTGTGGAGGCGGTCGATATCCGCGCTTATTCGAAGGACAAGCACCGGCGTGTGGACGATACCCCGTATGGCGGCGGAAAGGGAATGCTGATTTCGGCTCCCGTCGTATACGACTGCTGGGCGGATGTGAAGAGCAGGCTTGAGGGAAGTGTACGGACTATCTACATGTCTCCGCAAGGAAGCCTTTTAACGCAGAGAAAAGCGAAGGAACTTGGCCGTTACGATCACTTGCTCCTCCTCTGCGGGCATTATGAGGGAATCGATGCGCGGGTGGTGGAGGAGATCGCGGACGAGGAGATCTCGATCGGCGATTATGTGCTGACCGGGGGGGAATTGCCGGCCTGCATTCTGATCGACTGCGTGGCGCGTCTCTGTCCCGGGGTTCTTGCCGACGCCTCCTGCTACGAAAGCGAGAGCATAGCCTGCGGCACGCTCGAATATCCCCAGTATACCCGTCCGTATGAATTTCACGGCAAAAAGGTGCCGGACGTCTTATTAAACGGCAATCATGCCGAAATCGAAAAGTGGCGGAGGGCAGAAGCGCTTCAGCTGACCCTCAAAAAGCGTCCCGACCTTCTTTAGACGGGATTCTTCGGAAGCGAATCGGGCTATATGGCGTCTTTTTGTTAGTCCCAATTCGACTTTGTGTTCTCAACCGCAAACTATGAATGGAAATATGAATACTATTGTATGACATGAAAAAAAAGAAATCTGCTTCTCCCTGTTAGGTCGTACAATACGGTGAGGAACGACGGCAAGCGGTGCGGGAAAATGCCAGAGAGAACAGCACCGTCGACTGGCTGAAATGATATGGATTTGTTTATCATCTTGTGTTATACTTTTTCTCAAATAAAACGAGCGGCAAATTGGAATTTGGAGGTATAAATGAGGAACTGTATTCGTTGTAATTGTAATATGATTGAAAATTATGATATAAAGGTTGAGGGAGGTGCGTACGGTTTAAAGATAACAAAGCAAGGAATTTTCAAAGATAATCTTGGCAAAGTTCATGTTGCTGTATGTCCTGAATGTGGGTATCTTGAATTCTATCTTGAAGATACCAAAAAGATAAAAGAATAGGTTAAATCCAAGTAAAAATCGGCTGGAAGAAGAGAGGTGAGATAATTTGAACAGGGAAGAGAGAAAAATTCGGCGTCGCCGTGCCGGACGCGGTGTGGTCGCCGATTCCTTTGGAAGGTTCAACCGCCGGGTATACCGCTTTGTGCGCGACGGCGCTGTGGGACATTTTTTATCGGGCTATGACCGGGCTGAGGAGCGCTTTCAGAATTCCTACTTTGTTCGGATGTATCGCTATTTCAAGAAAAAGATTCTCCATAGCGAGAGCGCGCCCCTGAAGAGGGAAAAGCTTCCGGAAGATTTTGAAAATCTCGGCTTTTACGAAGAGGAATCGCTTCCGCGCTCCTTTACCGACCGTTTTGCGCAGAGCTTTGATTCCAGCCGCATCATCGGCTTTTTCGGAGCGGTCAAGGAGCGGATTCTCTATACGCCGATTGTCACATACGGCGTTCTGGTTTTCAGTTTCGCCCTATTTCTCCTGCTTACACAGTCCCTGACCCTCCTTTTTTCCATGTACAGCATCCCGTTTCGGTTCCTGACGCATCTTGCGTCGGTCGATAAGGTGCTGACTCTCGCGTTTATGGCGGCGGCCGTTGTTCTCATGGCGGCATCTCTGGTTCTGATTTTCGCCAAGGAGGTCTCGTTCTACGCCTTCATGATGGAAAGCCGGCTGACCGGTCTTGTTCTCCGCCGCTTCATGGGACTGCGGAGTACGGCGGTGAAAAAAGAGGTTTTGCCGCGTCACAGCGGGAAAGCCTTTATTCTGGGAATGATTTTCGGTCTTGTAACCTTTTTTGTTCCGCCTGCGCAGGTTTTTCTTTTCGCCGGCGTGCTGACGGTCTTTTTCCTGATTTTGAATCTGCCCGAGTTCGGCCTCCTTCTGACGATCTTTCTGCTCCCCTTTTTCTCCTTTTGGGAGCATTCCGCCGCCGCGGCCCTCGCGTTCGGCGGTACGGTCCTCTTTGGCACGCTGATCAAGCTTCTGAGGGGAAAACGGCATCTGAAAATCGAACTGATCGATCTTGCCGCCGCGGGCTTTCTGCTTCTTGTGCTGTTCGGCGGCATTGTCACGCTGGGAGGGGCCTCCTCTTTTCGGATGGCGGCGGTCTATCTTTTATTCGGGATGCTTTATTTCGCCGTCACCGTTCTTGTCAAAAGCATCGAATGGCTGGAACGCTGTCTCTATGCGCTGATGGCCTCGTCGCTTATCGTTTCCTGTCTCGGGATCCTGGAATGGGCGCT
>CALXKW010000031.1 GCA_944389045.1 uncultured Clostridia bacterium
CTGCTCTCCTACAACGGCAAGACTGCTAAAACCGCCGTGACGCGGAAAGCGAATGCGGAGGTTGTCCTCACCCCGGTGTTGGGCGGCATCTCCTGCGGACAGCCGGAATACGCGGAAGAAGACTTTGAAGCGTATGTGGCATTGCCCACGGCGCTGTTCGGCAGCGGAGAATTTTTTCTGCTGCGCGCCAGAGGATATTCCATGGTGGAGGCCGGTATTGAGCCGGGCGACCTTGTAGTGATAAAAAAGCAGAACACCGCTGACGAGGGTGACATTATCGTCGCACTGGTGGATAACGAAACCACCCTCAAGCGCTTTTACATAGACCACGAAAAGGGATGCGTCCGGCTCCACCCGGAAAACAGCACCATGGAGGATATCTATACCGACCGCTGCTATGTCCAGGGCGTGGCGCAGCAGGTGATCAAGCAGCTTACATACCCATTACTTCCCCTCTGCTGCTGGCAAAACCGGCAAGCCATATGAGATAATACTCAGACGCTGTGGCGCACCCACCGCGAAGGCGATAACAGGCAGAGGCATTAAAGGTACTTGCGTCCAGTCCTATACAGGTGTTTACATATCGGGCGATACAAGCGCTGTCGTTGTAGACGATTTGTTTGAGAATGTCAATGCGGATTGCACACTATATGTAGAAGGTTCTGTTGCACAATGGCTCAATGATTCCGCCTTATATACGATTGCAACAAATAATATAAATGTTAAATTTGGCTCCGGCGACCAATATGCTTCCGTTTCAAGTACCTTTGAAGTGCCAGGTTCCGTTACTGCGCTTCATTTGGATAGGCTTGCCGTACTCGGTGATATTGTGGAATTGATCATTCCTGATACGGTAACGGAAATATATGGTGATTTTTACAACTTTAAATCACTCACAAAAATTGATCTTGAATCAGAGGATTGGCCGAATAATTTTTATCCTCAAGGTAGTTTGCCCGACAATGTCGCTGTGAATTTTGCCTACAACTTAACACTTATAACGACAGACGAAATATTCGATTATAAACTCAAACAGGACAAAAAAGAGGCAATTCTGACTGCATATAAGGGCTCGGGTACAACGGTTATAGTACCATCCGTGATAGACGGAAACAAAGTAGTCGGCATAGGAGCGGAAGTATTTGCCGGCAATACGTCAATTACCGCCGTTGCTATATGCGACGGGATAACGACGATCGCAGACGGCGCATTTGCTAACTGCACCTCGCTCGAAACGGTATACATTCCATCGAGTGTGACGGATATGGGCTCAAAAGTATTCGAAAATAACCCCGCCCTCAGCGACGACGGCGGCACCGGCATCGGCATTGCGACCGGCGCGACGAACACACAGGTAAATTCTTGGCCTTTGGATTGGAAGAATTACAGAGACTATCCGGTAACTACAAACGCTGCTTTCAGCGAGGAACACCTGATGCTGTATTCTATCTCGTCGGGCGCTGCCGGGATCGCATTCTACTTCGGCAAAGAGAGCAATGTTACGGTGCCCGCAGCCTTGGACGAATATACGGTTACGCAGATCGGCACCGCCTTTACTGGGAATACAAATCTCGTATCGATAACGCTCCCGGAGGGTGTAGAAATAATAGGCCCGCTTGCATTCAGCGGATGCGCAAACCTCACCACGGTGGTATTGCCTGATACACTTGAATCTATATCTTGGCAGGCATTCAGCAATTGTACCTCACTTAAAGAAATTACTCTGCCTGACAGCGTTACGATAATCGGCGCGGGCGTGTTTAAAGGCTGCATTAACCTCGCCTCTGTTAAACTTGCTTTCAAAGGACAGTGGATTATGTATATGCAGGATGAATACGGCCAACCGATACAATCGACCGCCAAGCCTATTAACTCTCCTGTAAGTGCGGATGTGCTTGCACAGTGGGTGACCAAAGACTATGTAGAATACGGGTTTATTTCTACTAGTTATTTGGGGAGCTGAAAACTTTTAACGTTATTACAAAAGTTTAATAAAATTAAAGCATACGCCACCCATACTGCTACAGCGTGGTCGTTGTGACGGAGATAACTAACGGTGCTGTTCCTAAGATGGCGTGGTACCCATTTTGGGATAAAAAGCTGTCTGACGCCCGTTATCTAAAAAACAAATTTTACATTCAAAGCCGCTCCGTAAGGGGCGGCTTTGCTCGTTCATTAAGATTTTTAAGGAATAACACCAACAAATGTTCTTGCTTTGCTTGACAAGCAGGATTGTACCGTGATATTATGCGAATGTATCGGAGAAGATACAAGCAAAATGCCCGTATCGGTGAAAGAAACGAGGGGTCATGTTTGTTCCCATTGCCTTATGCAGCTTGCAACTGTTCGGCTATATGGCTTTAACGGACTTGATCAGCTGGCGGCGAATCGACCGTATAGGCGGCATTTTGGCGGTCAGCAGCAGCGTGTAGCGATTGCCCGTGCCTTGGCTACCAAGCCCGCCCTTATCCTTGCCGATGAACCGACCGGAAACTTGGACTCCAAAACGAGTATGGATGTGATTCTGCTTATGCAGTCGATAAGCAGGCAGTTTCATCAGACGACCGTTATGATTACCCATAACGAAGAAATTGCGCAGATACGGGGTGGGAATCGGTTTGTATCTTACCCGTGATATTATCCATAAGCAAAACGGATATGTTAAGGTCACCTCGGATGAGGATGGGAGTATTTTCTCTTTGTTTTTGAAGAAAGATTAGAACAGGGGTAACAGAGAGACGGACGCTCTTTTTGAAGTACCCATAGAGTCCGGTCCGCGACAAGCGAACGAAGTCAAAAGTTCCTTTTTCTCTGGTAAAGGGAGTCATCCTCCGGGCCGTCGGATTTTCGGCAAAAAGAAAAAATCTTTCAAATACCCCTTGACATATAATACTATGTGTGATATAGTATTGTGCGAAGGGAGGCATAGCATGGACATTCAACTGAAACGCGGTCTTCTGGATATCTGCGTTTTGGCCGCGATCCGCGACAAGGATTCCTATGGCTATCAGATCATCAAGGACGTGATGCCCTATGTGAAGATATCGGAATCGACGCTCTACCCGATTCTGCGGCGGCTGGAGGCGGGAGGCTGTCTCACCGTCCGTTCGGTGGAGCACGGCGGCCGTTTGCGAAAATACTACCGGATCACCGAAACCGGGCAGGCACGCCTGGCGGCCTTTGTGCAGGAATGGGAAGAAGTCATGTCGATCTATCAATATGTTGTCAGAAAGGGGAAGGAAGATGGATAAACAGCAGTTTCTTGCGGCCATACGCCTTCGGCTCTCCGGCTTGCCGCAGGAGGATATAGAGAAATCGTTGGAGTTTTATCGGGAATGCATCGAAGACCGGATGGAGGAGGGACTTTCCGAGGAGGAGGCGGTCGCGGCCATGGGGCCGGTCGACGAGATCGTATCACAGATTTTGATGGATACCTCGCTTCCCAAGCTGGTGAAGGCCAGGATGCGTTCCGACCGTGCGCTGCGAGCATGGGAAATTGTGCTTTTGGTACTGGGCTTTCCGCTTTGGTTTACGCTGCTTGCCACCGCCGCGTCGCTTGTTCTGTCGCTCTATATTGTCCTGTGGGCGGTGGTTCTCAGCCTTTATGCGGTCGATTTCGCGCTGGCACTCAGCGGCGCCTGCGGCATTCTCGGCGGAGTATATCTGCTCTTTTGGCCTCATTTTGCCGCCGCACTTTTCCTAATTGGGGGCGGGCTGGCTCTTGTCGGACTTTCGATCCTTCTCTTCGTCGCGCTCTCTCCGGTTACCAAAGGGACTCTGTGGCTGAGCGCGGCTATTCTGCGGGGACTGAAATCGCTCGTGATTCGTAAGGGGGATGCGTCATGAAAAAAAGCAAAAAAATTGCGCTGCTGGTGGGTGCGCTTCTGCTCGCGGCCGGGCTGGCCGTGTCCTTGATCGCTCTGGCCATGATCGGCTTTGATTTCGGCCGTTTGTCCACCGAACAGTATGAGGAAAAGACGTTTTCCTTCGCCGGACCGGTTTCGGCTTTGGAAATTCACGGGGCGTCTCACGATGTCCGCATTCTTCCCTGGGAGGAAGACGGGGTCAGGGTGGTCTGTTACGAGAGCGAGAGGGTGTCTTACGAGGTAAAAACCGAGGCGGATACGCTCTCTGTCAGCGCCGTTTCTTCGGGAAGCGCCCGTTGGTTCGGAATCTTTATGGGAAAAGAACCGGTTACGACGGTCTATCTTCCCGCGGCGGAATATGAAAGCCTCACTCTCCGGAACGGGAGCGGAGACGTCAGAGTCGAGGACGGACTGGTTTTCGGCCGGGCGAGCGTCGAGGCATCGAGCGGGAACATCGCGTTTTTCGCCGATGTGACGGGGAATCTTGCCGCTCGGTGCAAAAGTGGGAATTTGTTTTTGGCGGATCTTGCCGCCGGGGCGTGCGAGCTGGAAAGCACGAGCGGTGATCTGACGCTCAAAGACGTGGCCTGCGGCCCTCTCTCTGTCCAGACTTTGAGCGGAGATCTGAATATTATCCGTCTGAAAGGCGAGGACGTCACGCTTCGCACCACAAGCGGGGACCTGGAGCTCGACGGCGCGGAGTGCGCGTCGCTGGCCGCTATCTCAAACAGCGGGGAACTGGATTTTCATGGTCTTTCGGCCGAGGGCGACGTCACGCTCGAATCGTCGAGCGGCGATGTGGAGCTTGAAAAAAGCTTCGCCGGCGCCTTCTCGATTGCCACATCGAGCGGAAGCGTTCACTTTGAAAGAAGCGACGCCGACTCCCTTTCCGTCACCACGTCGAGCGGAGATGTCCGGGGCAGTCTGCTGAGCGCCAAGTTTTTCAGCGTCCGGTCATCCAGCGGCTCGATTCGGATTCCCGAGTCGGACCGCGAGGGCGGTATCTGCGAGATCCGCACGAGCAGCGGCGACATCAAGATCGAAATTATACCCTGAGATTCAAAGATTCCCGCCTCGTTTTGCTTCCCCGTTGGGAGGATGTAAAAGTCCGCCGTTTCGTGTCGGCTCTCCGGCGCGAAGCGGCGGGCTTTTCTTTCGGACGAAAGAACCGTCAGGCAAGAAGCGAGGCGAGAGGGTCGGTGCAGGCGGCGGTGACGGCTCTTTGAAGGCAGTCGGCCTCGGCGTCGGTAAGCGTGAGGCCGTCAGGCGTCCAGATGTGACGGCCCGGGGACTTTTGGGTGAGAGCAGCATACCAGGTATAACCGGCGATCAGCCGCCCCAGGCGATTGAGATGATAGCCGTCCCGGGTTAGTCTGTCGCCGATGACGCCCTCCCGCGCCTTTTGAATGGCGATCCCGGAGGGAAGAAGGAGCGAAAAGGCATCGGTGGGGATGACCTCGCTTTCAAAAGAGGCACGGATGGCCCGTTCCATGACCGACTGATCGCGGCGATAGTAGGAGAATGCGTCGTGGTCGCTGTCTTTCGCGTAGGCCCAGGTCATATGCCAGCCCAGCCGGCAATCGTCCGGCAGATAGGTTCGCAAGCCGGTGATGAGGCGGTGTAGATGCGGGCGATAGCTGGACGCGACGCCGGAAAATCCGCTGGCCTGCTGTAGGGTGACAAGGTTCCAGCTTTGGTCGAGAAGAGCACTGAGAAGGGAGGCTCCGGGCGAGGCGTGCCAAACGGCTCCGTCGTTTTGAAAATAGGTATAGGGACCGGGTTTTTCCGCGGGCAGAGAAAGATTTTCCGCGTGGATCTGCAGTGTACAGCCTCCGAGCGAGAGATTCCCGAGGGTAAGCTCCGGTCCTCCCTCGGCCCGTGCAATCGCGGGCAGATAAAAAAGCGCGTCTTCGGAAAAACTGTTACCGATAGCGAGTATTTTCATGAAAGGACTCCTTCCTGCCTTGCGTGTTGATGGCTTTGGGAAAATTATAGCCGAGCGCCCTTTTTCTGTCAAGCTTTTTTCCGGGGTTTTGCGGGATGGCAGATAAACAATTCCCAGGCGGTGCAGAAGGAGACATCTTTCCTCTCTTCGTTTCGCTCTAAAACGACGAAAAGCTTGCTTTTTCGCTCCGGTTATGTTAAGATGAATTTGTATTGAGATGAGCCGAATTTATTAAAAGTTGGGGGCGGGCGCTTTGGGATTTTATCGTTTCTGTATCTTTTTCTTTCTCTACTCCTTTCTCGGATGGGTGGTCGAAGTGATTTATGCCGCCGTCACCCGGGGTGTTTTTGTCAACCGTGGGTTTCTCAACGGTCCGGTTTGTCCGATCTACGGTGTCGGCATGACGGCGGTGATTGCCATTCTGGCCCCCTTCCGCAGGAGGCTTCTTGTGCTGATTCCGTTCTCGATCCTCTTTACCACGCTTTTGGAGCTTGTCACCGGCTTTCTGATGGAAAAGATTTTCCATCACAGGTGGTGGGACTATTCGAAGGAACCGTTCAACCTGGGCGGGTATGTCTGTCTGAAATTCTCCCTCCTCTGGGGATTTGCCTGCGTGTTTGTCGTCGCTCTGGTGCATCCTCTGGCCGAGCGGATGGCCGAGCTTCTTCCCTTGCCGGCGGGAATTGCGCTGCTCCTTATATTCACCGCACTGTTTCTCTGCGATCTGGTTTTGACGCTGACAAGGCTGATCCGCCTGGAACGGGATCTGAAGCGTCTTGCCGAGATGGGAACGCTACTCCATTCGTTTTCGGACAAGCTGGGACAGGGACTTGCCAAGAGCACCCTTCGCCTTGTGAAGGCGGGGGAAAAGGTGAAGGAGGGCATCGAAGGGCGGGCCGAAACTTCGCGGGAAAAGTGGGAAGAGCTGAAGAAGAGGCGCGAGGCGCTCGAAGAGCGCACCGAGAAGGAATCACGCCGGTTTTTGAAGGCCTTCCCTCAGCTTCGTTCGATACGCTATCGCGAGGAGCTTGAGCGGATCCGGGAGCGGCTGACCCGGAAAAAATCTCCGAGAACCGCCGCGGCGGCCGAGCGCTTTGAAAAAACAGGGACGTGCAAAGGCACAGAGTCCGCAGGCGCTTTTGCACTCACGGATGCCGCGAACTCTATGGAATCTGCCGATTCCGCCCGGCCGGTTTCTCCGACGTTGGAGTCGGACGCGGCGGACGTTCTGTCATCCGAAAAAAAGAGCGTTTTGCCGGACGAAGATGAGAACGCGGAGTCGAAGGAGGGTAGCAGGGAGCCGGACAAAGACGGGCGCGAAAGCGGGCTTCGGAGGGAAGAGTGAGCGGAAAAGGGAAATCCGCTCCAAATCGCCCGCTTCAGCCGGCGGAAGAAAGGCGCCGCTTGCCGTCTGTGACAGAATAGATCGGGATTTTTCCGCAAAACGCAATTACAAAGAACTTTATTACAAAGAAAGAAGAAATTGCCGTCGGATTTCTCTTGACAAAGGAATAAACTTATGCTATACTGATTCACGATACCGGTCTTACCGGAGTTTTTAGGAAGAAAGGAAACAGTACCGAAAAAATGGACGACGGCGGTAGTTGCGATACGCACGATTACAGCACCACCATTCAGATACATAAAGACAGCATAACCTGCATCCTGTTTTCCAAGATGCCGGCTATGCTTTTTTTGCTTAAAAAAAGGATGAATTTATGAAAAAAACTCGGAATTCCATGCTTTTTTCTTTTTTCATCGGTCTGAAATCTGAATAGGAGTGATTCTTTATTATGAATATTTTAGGTCAAATCGGCCTGCAGCTTTTACTTATTCTCTTGAACGCGATTTTTGCCTGCGCGGAGATTGCCGTGCTTTCGATCAGCGATGCGAAAATCACCAAGCTCTCACAGGAGGGCAACAAAAAGGCCAAGCGCCTTGCCAAGCTGAAAAATCAGCCGGCAAAATTTCTGGCCACCATTCAGGTAGCCATCACGCTGGCCGGCTTCCTCGGCTCGGCTTTTGCCGCCAAGAACTTCGCGGGAGTTATCGTCAAGGCACTTCTGAATGCCGGCGTTCCCGACTTTCAGGGGCTCAACACCATCGTGGTGGTGGTCATCACGCTGGTTCTCTCTTTCATCACGCTGATTTTCGGCGAACTGGTCCCCAAGCGGCTGGCGATGAAGTACTCCGAGCGGCTGGGATTGGGGATGGCGGGTATGCTGTCCTTTATCGCCAAGCTCTTTGCTCCCATCGTCTGGCTTCTCACCGTCTCCACCAACGGCGTTCTCCGCCTTCTGCGCATCGACCCCAACGAAAAGGAAGAGGATGTGAGCGAGGAAGAGATCCGCATGATGGTGGACGTGGGCAGTGAAAAAGGCGTCATCGACCTTCAGGAGAAGGAGATGATCCAGAACGTGTTTGAATTTGACGATCTGACGGTGGGCGAGTTCGCCACGCACCGTACCGATATGGTGGTTCTCTGGCTGGACGAGGACAACGAGGCCTGGAAAGAGACGATTCACGAGACGCGGCATTCGATCTATCCGGTCTGCGGCGAGTCGGCAGACGACATGATCGGTCTTCTCAACGCCAAGGATTTCTTCCGTCTCTACGGAAAAAGCCGGGAGGAGATCATGAAGGAGGCGGTAACGCCCGCCTACTTCGTTCCCGAGAACATCAAAGCCGATACCCTCTTCCAGCAGATGAAAAAGACGCGCAACCGTTTTGCCGTTGTGCTCGACGAATACGGCGGCGTTTTCGGGATCGTCACGATGAACGACATCATCGAGCAGATCGTCGGCGGCTTTGACGCCGAGAGCATCGAGGAAGAGGAGGAGGAGATCGTCGATCTCGGAAACGATCGCTGGAAGATCAAGGGAAGCGCTTCTCTGAGCGATGTGGCCGAGCGTCTGCACGTGCACTTCGATACCGAGGAGTACGATACCTTCGGCGGTCTTGTCTTCGGCATATACGGCACCATTCCGGTCGACGGCAGCACCTTTTCGGTCAAAATCGGCGATGAGCTCGACGTGGAGGTTGTTGTGATCGCGGAACACCGGATTGAAGAAGCGATCGTCACCGTGACCCGCCCGGTCAGGGAGGATGACGAGGAAGATAAAGAGAGCGGGGAGGATGAGGGTGTCAAAACGCCCGACCCCTCTCTCTCCAAATAACGGGAGGTTCTCCAGGCAGGAACTTCTTTTCCCCAAGCTGCGGGCGGCCTTTTCGCCCGTCCGTCTGCTTTTTCCCGATCGGGAAAAAGCAGACGGACAAACCTACGGAAGAAATCATAAGGCACCGTCTGGACGGTGTCTTTCCTTCTGTAGAACCCTTTTTCTTTTTTCTGTTTGTCGTTCTCCTATCGTTTTTCGCGTTTTTTCACTGCCGGACGGGGAGAAAAATACTTTTTGTCGGCGATCGCCGTTCGCCCTTTCGCATTTGGCAAAGAAACCGCCCTTTTTCTGCAATTTTGAGCTACATAAAACGGAGTCTTTATGAACAAAGCCAAAGAAAAAGACCTTTTTTCGGGGTCGCTTACCGGAAACATCTTCCTATATACGCTTCCTATCATTGCCACCGGTCTTTTGCAGCTGCTCTTCAACACGGCCGATCTTGTGGTCGTGGGGCAGTTCGAAGGTTCGGACGCCGTGGCCGCGGTGGGTTCCACCTCGTCGCTGATCAACCTGATTGTCAATCTCCTTATCGGGCTTTCGGTGGGTTCCGCCGTCATTGTGGCGCAGGCCTGGGGGGCGAAGGATCGGGATGCCATCAGCCGAAGCGTGCATACCGCGATGGCCATTTCGCTGGTTGGAGGCATTCTTGTGGGGGCGGCAGGCGTTTTCTTCGGAGGGGACTTTCTTCGATGGATGGGTACCGACGCCAGTGTGCTCGACGATGCCACGGTGTATATCCGCATCTATTTTATCGGTGTTCCGGCGAGCATGGTTTACAATTTCGGGGCGTCGATTTTGCGGGCGGCCGGCAATACCAAGATTCCGCTTGCCTTTCTTTCCACGGCGGGGGTTGTCAATATTATTCTCAACATCGTTTTGGTGGCTGGCTTTCAAATGGGTGTGGCGGGCGTGGCGGTTGCCACGGCGGTCTCGCAGCTGATCTCGGCGATTCTTGTCGTGATCTATATGATGAAGAGCCGGCAGCACTATAATTTTCGGATACGTCGCCTCGGCTTTCACAAAAGCGAGCTTATCCGCATGATGCGGATCGGTATCCCCGCAGGTCTGCAGAGCTCCCTTTTTTCGATCTCGAACGTCATCATCCAGAGCTCGGTCAACAGCTTCCATGACATGGCGCTGGTGGCGGGCAACACGGCGGCCATGACGATTGAAAACTACGTCTATACGCTGATGACTTCGTTCACAAGCGCCGCTATGACTTTTGTCGGACAGACCGTAGGTGCCGAGCGCTACGACCGGATCCCCAAGGTGGCCCTTCGCTGTATTCTCATCGTCACCGGCGTGGGAATCGGTGCAGGCGCGCTGGCCTATCTCTTCCGCGCTCCGCTGCTCAGCGTCTTTTCTTCCTCGGAGGATGTGAATGCGGCGGCCGCGGCTTCCTTCGGTTCCATTCGGATCCTGTTTATCTGCGTACCCTATTTTCTATGCGGCCTGATGGATGTGATTACCGGGATTCTGCGGGGCATGGGTTCCTCGACTTTGCCCATGATTATCACAATTGTAGGGGTTTGCGGCCTTCGGATTCTCTGGATTTATACGGTTTTTGAATATTGGCATACGCTTCCGGTCCTATATTTCTCCTATCCGCTCTCCTGGTTTGTCACGGCGGCGGCTCAGTTGATTCTCTTCTTCGTCGTCAAGCGCCGGCTTTTCCGGAGGGTAGAGCTTGCCCGTAAGAGGGATGCGGTGCAGGTGTCATAAATCTTGCGCGAAGGCTTTCCCCCAAAAAATCGGAAGGGATGGTCGGGAGAGCCTCTCTTGACAAGAAAGGCTGTCTGTGCTACAATGGGGGCGTATCGAAAGCGCCCGCGGCTCTTTCCGGCGCCGGCGTCAAGAAGGAGGTTTTTCCATGAAACCGACCCACCAGAAGAGAAGGGCGACGACTGCTCTTCTTCTGCTTCTCACCTTTCTTTCCGGCCTGTCTCTTGTTTCCTGCGCCGATCTCCTCACGCCCTCGTCCCGGCGTCCGCATGTGACGGTGGATGAATTTCTGGTCAAAACCGAGAACCGTGACGGGGCCGGACAGACCATAGACGTTCTTCCCGGTATTGTAGGGGTACCCGAAGAGGTCTCCGGCGATGTGGTAATTACCGCCAGCGAAGAGAACGGCGGGATTGTTCGCCGCGCCTACAGCATGACCACCGGAAAGCTTCTGGTTACGGCCGACCCCGGCGGACAGGGAGGCTTCATCAGTTCCTTTCTGGAAAATCCTGAAGAGGCGGAGGGAGTTTTTTATCTGCTCTCCAACGATATTATCCGCATTTATAACGCCGACGGCAGCGAGGCGATTTCCTCCTTTTGGGACGATTCTCCAGAGCAGCTACCCGTGACCGATGCGCTCAACGGCTTTTCGTTCAACGGAGTGGAGTATTATGTAAAGGACGGATCTGTCGTTTTTGACGGTCACAATCCTTTGGAAAACGATTATTTCGCAGCCAGCGAGGAGTTCAACGGCCGCTATTACTACCTGTCCGAGGAGATGGTTTTTGTTTTTGACGAGACCGGCGCTCTTCTCTACGATTACTGTCTGCCTTCCTATGCGGACGACGCTCACATTTTTGTTCTCGGAAACGGCAACCTCTTTATTCAGTACACCTATGGGGCTCTCGAAGGGGAGGAATACGATTTTGTCCGCGGAAGCGAGAAGTTCAAAATCGTCTCATTTCTTTATAATCTCGATAGAAACGCCAAAACCGAGCTCACTCTTTCCTATCTTGTAACCCAACTGGAAAATTCCTTTACCAATCCGGATTTTTACGATAAGTATACCTCCCGGGTGGCCAACCTGGCGTTGATTTCGGAGGTCAGCGACAAACGGATCGACGAAAACCGTTCCGCCCGCTACATCGTGCTTTCGGATAATCTGGTGGAGCTTTTCGCGCTTACGGACGTGGCGCAAGGCGCGCGGGAAATCACCCGGATTTCCTATGACCGCAATCTGGTTCATACGGCGGCCGGGACGCTCTTGGTCGACGGAAACAGTCTATTGGTCGGTCAGCTGAACAACTATCGCTGGATCTCCGAAAAATATATCGTCACTGCCGGCCATATCTACAACCACGATCTGGAAGTGATATTCGATATGACCGAAGACAGCTACACCTTTTTTTCCGGCGTCGGAGACAATCTGCTGCTCTCCAAGGTGATCGACGAGACGGCGGGGCTCTATCTTTTCCGTGAGGGCGAGGAGCCGCGCTATGTCTGTGACGTGAGCAATTATCGGGAATGCTACGCGGGCTATGCCGTCCAGAACGGAAGCGCCTATCGATATTATGACGAGGACGGCACGCTTTTGGCCGAGACGGCCGGGCTGATCAACTGGATCTATACGGATACCGAGGATGGGATCACTACGGCGGTCGGCTATGCGTCGGACAGCAAAGGACGTGTTACCTATTATCGTCTTTCTTATAAGGAGGCTCCGCAGCACTTTTATGTGGAGCCCCGTTGACCCCGTTTATCCCAGTCATACAGATGGCACGCGGCTTCTGTCCCCCTACGGGTCCTGAAGTGGTCTGCGCCGTTCCGGTTTCGTCCGGACGCCCTATTTTATTTCTGAAAAAACCTCCTGCCCGACCGGCAGGAGGTTTTTTTCGCCCGATGAAAGGGCGCGGGAGGAATGAGACGGCGCGGGGAAGAGCGAAAGAGAAACAGGAAAATGGCCTAAAGGGAAGAAAGAAAAAGAAGCAAGCGCCAAGGAAGGAAAGCCGCTCAAAAAACGGGCGCCCCCGGAAAAAGCAGGGTATAAGGAAGTAACTGCGGCGGCACAGGAAAGAGCGCAAAAAAGAGAGAGAAGACAGGAGATAGGAGGAGAAATTCGGGAAGCGAAAAAACGCAAAAAGTCGGGTATGGCAAAACGACGGACGAAAAGCGGCATACTGCGGCGATTTTTGGCGAAAAAGTTGGCACTCGCAGTTGAACGCTGATAATATCAATTACAATTAACAAAATATTCACAAAATAAATAAGAAAAATTCATAATTAGGGCGTAATATATAGTCAGGGTTTAGCAAACGAGACAAATGAGTGCTAAATCCGTTCTTCGGGAGGGAGTGAAGCGAGCATGGGTTTTGATCTCAGCGACAGAAAGAAAAAGATCCTGGAAGCTGTCATCAAGAACTATGTGGAGAGCGGGGAGCCGGTGGGCTCCAAGCTGATTGCCCAGAACGGACAAATCAACGCCTCCTCCGCTACGATCCGGAACGAGATGGCGGAATTGACCGAGATGGGCTTTCTCATCCAGCCTCACACCTCGGCGGGACGAATTCCTTCCGAGCAGGGCTATCGTTTTTACGTCGATTCTCTGATGGAAAGCTACAACACCACCACCGAAGAGATCGGTAATCTGAATGAGCTTCTGAAAACACGGACCGAGCAGCTCGATCGTATCATTGAAGACGCGGGCAAGCTGGCCAGTGCGCTTACGAACTATCCGGCGATCGCGGTAAAATCGAACAAAAGAAGACAGGTTGTGAAGCGCTTCTCGGTGATGCAGAACGATGCCGCAAGCTTCCTTTTGATCATGTTGATCGCAAGGGACACGGTGCGGACCAAAAACATCGCGACAAGAGTGTATCTCGACGAGGCGGCTCTTCTGAAACTGCAGAATGTTTTGAATGCCAACCTGGCGAATCTCGATCTCGACAGCCTCACCTTCTCACAAATGATGAACATGGAGAAGGAACTGGGCGAATACGGATTCCTTGCTTCCCCGGTGATCAAGAGCATTTATGAAGCTCTTTCGGAGGATACCGAGAGTGATGTGCGGATTGAAGGCGTGGACCGCCTCCTTTCTTACCCCGAGTTTGCGGATGTGGGAAAGCTGAAGAGCCTTCTCGGCCTCTTCGAGCAGAAGGAGGAATTGGTCAATCTGGTGGAGGAATCGGACAAAAACGCTGTCAACGTGCTGATCGGCTCGGAGAACACGGTGGAGACCATGAACGGCTCGACGCTGATCTTCAAGACCATCCGGGTGGACGGAGTGGACATCGGCACCATCGGCGTCATCGGCCCCTGCCGAATGGATTATGAGAAGGTGATCGCCACCATCGACTCCCTGACCCAGTCGGTCTCTCAGATGATGCGCTCTGCAAGAAGCCTTCCTCCGGAGGAGCATCCCCCGGAGCTTTCTCCGGGAAATTCTTCGGAGAAAAGAAGCTTGGAACGCGAGGGACGCGAGGATCGGGATAATGAATAGCAAAAGGTCTGTCCCAAAAAACATGAATACAATCCGAAAGGCTGATGAAGATGACCGAGAACGAGAATAAGAAGATTTCCGATGAGGAGCTTGCCGCAGCGGCCGAAAACGAGGAGAGCGCCGCGTCGGTCCCCTCTGATGAAACCAAGGCTTCTCCCCAGGCGGGAGACGAATCCGGCGACGGCTGCGGGCAAAATCCCGGGAATTTCGACAAGAACGGCGACAAAGATTTCGACAAGGACTGCGACAAGGACGGCGACAAAGACGCCGGTAAGGATGCCGGCAGGGAGCGGGACGGAAAGTATAAAAAAGAAAACCGCCGCCTGACCGAGCAGCTGGCAGAAAAGGAAAAGGCGCTGGCCGAAGCGCGCGACAAATATATGCGCCTTGCCGCCGAGTACGACAACTTCCGCAAGCGCTCGGTGAAGGAGAAGGAAGGCATTTACGCCGATGCTTATTCCGACTGCATTCTCGCGCTGCTTCCCGTGGCGGACAATCTCGAACGGGCGCTGCTCTTTCCCGAGGGCGAAAAGGTTCTGGAGGGTGTCCGCATGACGATGAACCAGTTTACCGAGGCGCTGAAAAAGCTGGGAGTGGAGGAGATCGAAACCAAGGTCTTCGACCCGGTTTACCACAACGCCGTGATGCATGTGGAGGACGAGGCGTTCGGCGAGGGAGAGATCGTGGAGGTCTTTCAGAAGGGCTATAAAAAGGGCGACAAGGTGATCCGGCACGCCATGGTAAAGGTGGCCAACTGAGTCCTGCCTGGCCGTCTTTTCAGACTTTACGAAAAAAACGCATTGCGGGATGATTTTCTCGTCCGCCGGGTGCTTTTCATATATTTTTAATCAATTTATCATATCATATATCGAAAACAGAAAGAAAGATTCTTCAGGAGGAAAGTGTTATGGCAAAAACAGGAAAAATTATTGGTATAGATCTCGGTACGACCAACTCGTGCGTGGCGGTTTATGAGGGGGGCGAGCCGATCGTCATCCCCAATCCCGAAGGCTCCAGAACCACCCCCTCGGTGGTGGGCTTCTCGAAGAACGGCGAACGTCTTGTGGGACAGGTGGCCAAACGACAGAGCATCACCAACCCCGACCGCACCGTTATGTCGATCAAGCGCGAGATGGGCACGAACTACAAGGTGAAAATCGACAACAAGCAGTACACGCCGCAGGAGATTTCGGCGATGATCCTTCAGAAGCTGAAGGCCGACGCCGAAGCTTATCTGGGAGCGCCCGTGACGCAGGCGGTCATCACCGTTCCCGCCTACTTCTCCGACGCACAGCGGCAGGCGACCAAGGACGCCGGTAAGATCGCGGGACTTGAGGTCCTCCGGATCATCAACGAGCCGACCGCCGCGGCGCTCGCCTACGGTATGGACAAAGAGGATGAGCAGAAGATCATGGTCTTTGACCTGGGCGGCGGTACCTTCGACGTGTCGCTGCTTGAGATTTCGGACGGCGTGTTCGAAGTGCTGGCCACGGCGGGCAACAACCGCCTCGGCGGCGATGACTTCGACCAGCGCGTGATCGACTGGATTGCGGGCGAGTTTATGCGCGAAAACGGCGGCATCGACCTGCGCAAGGACAAAATGGCCCTTCAGCGCCTGAAGGAAGCGGCGGAAAAGGCTAAGAT
>CALXKW010000032.1 GCA_944389045.1 uncultured Clostridia bacterium
CAGACCAGCCGCGGCAAGCCCACAAACTCGGAATTCATCGCCATGGTCGCAGACAATCTCCGCCTTTCGAATAAGTTCTCTGAATAACCGTCTTTACCGCGATAAAAAATTCCTTTATCCCTTCGGCAAAAATGCGCTGGCTGAGAATTCAGGCCTCCGGTCGCACAGTCGGACGGAAAGGCTCGGACAACGGGCGCGGAGGGATATCCGAAAAAAGCTCTTTAAAAGGGAAAAGCTCTTCAAAAAGTGATCCTCTCTATGGGAACGGTCTCTTTTGGAAGAGCTTTTTTTGCTGGTTTGTCTTGCAAAAGCGCGTGTTTTATTATATAATAAGTCTATATAATTAATCTTGACCGTAAAATCGCGCCCGAACCCAACGGAAAAGGCGGCGCGAGAATCAGAAAAACAAACGGTACCGGCGCAGAACCGGCAGAGAGGCGGCAAGAAGGTACTTCCCCCTCTCTTTCTCTGCCCTGAAAGACCGGGAAAGCGCCGGACAAAAATGCCTGCCGTATTGCCGTTGTTTGGCTGCCGCCGGAGAAAGAGCCGGCGTCCGGCTTTGAAAATAAGGAGGATAAAAAGTTGAGCCAGATCAAAATTACCTGCGATTCCACCTGTGACCTGACCGAGGAACTCTATCGCAAGTACGATGTCGAGGTCATGCCCCTGGGCATTATGCTGGGGGACAAGCTCTACCGGGACGGCGTGGACGTGACGGCGGAGTCTGTCTTTTCGTTCGTCTCCGAGACCGGAGTGCTGCCTAAGACCTCTGCCGCTTCGGTGACCGAGTACGCCGACCTCTTTCGGAAATATACCGAACAGGGCTATGCAGTGATTCACATCAACATCTCCAGCGAGTTTTCGGTCTGCTATCAGAATGCCTGCCGTGCCGCCGAAGAGGTGGGCAACGTCTACCCTATCGACAGCCGCAACCTCTCTTCCGGTTCGGGCCATCTGGTGATGGCGGCGGCGGAGCTGGCCGCAAAGGGCCTCGAGGCGCCGGAGATTGCCGAAAGACTGAACGAGATGAAGGCAAGGCTCGACGTCAGCTTTGTTCTGCAGACGCTCGAGTATCTGAAAAAGGGCGGACGCTGCTCCGGCGTGGTCGCTCTGGGGGCCAGCCTTCTGCATCTCCGTCCCGAAATCGAGGTGGTGGACGGCAGCATGAAGGTCGGCCGGAAGTACCGGGGAAAGATGGAAAAATCGATTCTCGACTATGTGCGAGGCCGTCTGGAGGGACGGACCGATCTGCAGCTCAACCGCATCTTCATTACGCACTCCCACGCTCCCGCGGAGATTGTGGAAAAGGTGCGGCAGCTTGTGCTCGAGCTCCAGCCCTTCGCCGAGGTCATCGAGACCTATGCCGGCTGCACGGTTTCGAGTCACTGCGGCCCGAACTGTCTCGGCGTTCTCTTTTTCCGCAAGGCGGAGGAAAAAAACGAAACGGTCTGAATGCGCGGGCGGCCCGGAAGGGCGGGAGAGAACGGCCGGTAGGATCAGGACAAAGGAAAACGGATATGAAGACCCTCTATCTGCTCGGAGGTCCCATGGGGGTGGGAAAGACCACGGTGGGAAAGCTCCTTTTAAAAAAGCTTCCGGCCGGCGTTTTTCTCGACGGGGACTGGTGCTGGAACGCTTCGCCGTTTGTGGTCAACGAAGAGACCAAAGCGATGGTTTTGGACAACATCACGCACCTTTTGAAAAACTTTCTCTCCTGCTCGGTCTATGAGAATGTGATTTTTTGCTGGGTGATGCACGAACAGGAAATTCTCGACCGGATTCTTTCCGGCTTGGGTCTTTTGGGAGAACAGGGAACGGCACAAAAGACCGCGGTGCTTTCGGTTTCGCTGCTGGCAAGTCCCGAGGCGCTGACCGAGCGCATTCTGGCCGACGCGGCGGCAGGCCTGCGCGACGATCGTGCGGTGGAAAGAAGCCTGGAGCGCCTGAAGCATTACGACAGTCTGAACACGATCAAAATCGACGTCTCCCGCCTTTCGGCTGAGGAGGCGGCCGGGAAAATTGCCGCTCTGGGCGCCGAGGCGGCCGCTCTTTTCCGATGATCTTTGCAGTCTGAACCTGTGAACGAGAGAGAACCAGTTCCGTCCGAGAAAAGTCCCGAAGGAATTCTCTCTCTCTCTCTCTCTCTCTCTCTCTCTCTGCTGCGGGGAAGGTTTTGTCCTTTCACTCTGCGGCAGAGGTGGGGTGCATCTCTTTGCTCATAAAAGGAAGAAAGCACGCGGTACAATCGGGATTCATGCAGGGGAGGCGGGCAGCCGCCTCCCCTTATGGGGCGAAAAGAGAAAAGTCGTTTCTGGTCGGATTCCCGCCAAGAAAGGCGAGAAAAAAGTTGTGCTTTTTTGGCCCGAAACTCTTGACAAAACACTTCCTGTGTGCTATACTGTTAAAGCGGTCAGAAAAAGGGCCGCATGTGCCGAAATGCCGGTGTGGCGGAATCGGCAGACGCCCGGGACTTAAAATCCCGTGGGAGCAATCCCGTACCGGTTCGACCCCGGTCACCGGCACCAGTTTGATATCGCGGAGTGGAGCAACCCGGTAGCTCGTCGGGCTCATAACCCGAAGGTTGTAGGTTCAAATCCTGCCTCCGCAACCAGAAAAAAGCACTTGCCTTTTCGCGAGTGCTTTTCTTTTTTTACAAAATCCATTCTACGGACGGGATAGATCCCCCTTGGATAAAACGCAAATCCCGCCTCACCAAAAGAGGTGTTCGCTCCACGGCAAACGTTTTTTGCGGAAAATAGAGAGGAGAGTAAAAAGCCGATGCGAAGGGGCGGCGCATAGGGAAGTAGAAAAAAGGAAAGAAAAAGAAGAAAAACTGCCGATTTTTATTCTTTTGGGAAAAATCTTGCTTGCTATTTGGGGAATTTCCCGCTATAATGGAAAAAAAGAGAGAGGAAAATGCTATGCGGGAACTGAACGAGAGAGAACGGGACTGGCTTCGGGGTGTGATCGAAGACAGCGAGAACAATATGTCCCCTTACGCCTGCCGCAATGCCGACGCGATACGGGAATATTCAAGCCATAAATATGCCGGCGATCTTTTGCGGACACAGTATGCCATCGATATCGACAAGATTCTGCACAGCCCGCTTTACAACCGCGGAAACGACAAGACGCAGGTCTTCTCCTTTTACCGCAACGACGACATCACCCGGCGTTCGTCGCATGTGCAGCTCGTTTCCCGCATAGGGCGCATCATCGGACACGCCCTGCGGCTGAATACCGATCTGATCGAGGCGATCGCGGTTGGGCACGATGTGGGCCATACGCCGTTCGGACACAAGGGCGAAGAGTTCCTGAATACGCTCTATCACGCGCATACCGGGCGCTTTTTTCATCACAACGTCCACAGCACGCGCGTTCTTCAGAACATATCCTGCTGCAATCTGACGCTTCCAACGCTGGACGGCATTCTCTGTCATTGCGGGGAGAAGGCGTTTGCGCGCTACGAGCCTGCGCCGAAGCGAAATTTTGCCGACTACAACGCGCTTGTCGAGAATTGCTATACAAAAGAGGGCTATACCGGCACGTTGCGTCCGTGTACACTGGAGGGCTGCGTAGTGCGGATCAGCGATATGATCGCCTATCTGGGCAAGGATCGGCAGGACGCTTACCGGGCCGGGCTGAAGCCTTGTTTCCGCGTCCGGCCTTTCGGCAAGGGGACAACAGCGATATCATAACGGCGGTCGTGACCGACATTGTGGAAAACAGCATTGGAAAGCCCTATCTTTCGATGAGCTCCGAGATCTACGACGGCATTCTTGCCATTCTCAAGGAGAACGGCGAGAAGATCTATCAAAATGCCGACGTTGTAACGCCTTATTATGAGGTCATACAGCCGATGATGGAACTGCTTTATCATCGTTTTCTCGACGATTTGACGGCAGGGCGGAAGACCTCTCCCCTTTATCGGCACTACCTGAACGACGGCATCATCCGAAAATTCTACTTCAGCGGTCCGGACGAGCCCCGGCCCGACCTTCAAGGCCCGCACGACATTGTCGTCGATTTTATCGCCTGTATGACCGACGACTATTTTCTGGACGTTTTCTCTTATCTTTTCCCCGGACATGTGCTGGCGGACAAGGTGCGTTACGTCGAATATTTCGATGAGCGTTTTATGACCTGACGGGGGAACGGGCAAAGACCCGAAAAATCCGCCTGAAGCGGGGCCCCTATATCTGCTCGCGCTTCTTTATCGCGCACACACACACACTCTCTCTCTCTGCTGCGACGGATGACAGAAGGAAAACGGTGTGCCCCGCCGCAATAGCTCCGGCTTTTCCCGGCGCCTGTAACAAAATACAGGCGCTTTCTTTTATCCGAAAGGGGTCTATGTCCGCTTTATTGCCGCCGCTTCGCCGGGCAGAACAGAAAACGGATATTCGATTTGCATGGAAACCGATGGATTTTTGAGACGGATAAGCGCGAAAAAACAGTTGACATAGGCTGTTTTGAAAAAACGCTAATTTTTTGCACGAAGAATTATCCTTGACAAATGTATTCTTGAATGGTATAGTAGGAATACGTTTTCCTGGGGAAGACCACGCAGTATAGGTCCGAAATATTCGATTCCCAACCGGCGGCGCCGGCGTTTTTGCCCGTTTTGCCCGACCGGTCTGTTCCCCTGGCTTTAAACGGGCGGCGCGGGGACTGTCCGCGCTGACGGCTCTCTCTCTCTGCATCCCTGTCCGGGCTGATCGGGCAGCCGTTTGCTCCTCCGAGAGTCAGGCCGAAGGCGAAAGGTCCTCTGCGTAGATTTTTCAGGCATCCTCCGGGAACTTTTCCGGAGGATTTTCGGTATGTCGGCATGCCTTTCTTTCCATATACTGGAGATGGGACCGCGCATTCCGCGGTCGAACTTGCCGAACAGGAGGAAATTTTATGGTGTTTATGCTGGCGGACGTTCTGAAGAAAGAGGAAGGCGGCCTTCTGGTCCGGGACCGGAAGACCGGGCAGGAGGTCTTTGTCCATACCGACCCGCGCGGCTTTTGCGTAAACGACAGTGTGGGGATCTTCTATAACGGTGTGATGACCCGCAGCCTGCCGCCCCAGATTACTGCCGACTCGATCCGGCGTCTTTATCCCCGCGCCCGCCGCGGCCGCTGCCGCTGAGCGTCCGGCCCGGCGCGGCTGCTTTGCTCCCCGCCGGCCGAATGGTGACAGGCTGTCGCGCCGCCGCGGAAGGAGCGTCTTCTGCCATGTGACAATGTGCGCGCACAGGCACAGCCTATCCGCGTGACCGCGCTTTCTCTTTTCTCTCGGGGGCTTCTGTCTGTTCGCTTCTTCCGTTTTATTGAAGGGCCGCTTGTCTGCCTGATCCCGTCTTGGTTTTTCGTTAAAAATCTGCCCGGACGGTTGACAGGATCCTGTCTAATATTCTGCAGTTTTGGCGATAACCATTGCCGCCCGTGGCTTACGGGCGGCAATGGTTCTTTTATACTGCTCCCTTCCATGGCGTTAACCAACAGGTTCAAAGGGTGAGGTTTTACCTTCTCAACTCCTCAAGGGGCGTTTTTTCTGGAAAGACATGAGCGGCGGAGTTATAAATTCCTTTTGAATCGCTTTGTCCGATTTCGACTGAAACTTCGAATATTCTTTTGATTATTTTGCAATTTTCTACAAAAAATGGTTGATTTGATAAATAAAGAAGAGGGCATAATTGGGAAAATTGATATGTCACGGAATCCAGAGCCCCGACGACAACGGAAAATCCCGGCGTCAAAACCGAAAAGACCGAGGATTACACGGCGGTGCTGCGGAGTTTTGACTGGGTGTCGGATGATATTGATTATTCCGGGTTTACTTATTTTGGAAGCGGGGCCTCGATCTCCAATGATATCAATAAGGCCTATATCGGCTTTTAACTCGTCGTACAAAGAGAGAACTATTGTGGCTTTCGAAATTTATGCCTCGGATGACGGCCTTACCTGGAAGCCGGTTCAGACCTTTGAAGACAAGGATGAAAACGGCGAGCCGATTGATAAGAGCACCGTCTGCGCCGATTATCAGGAGAGATACTATGGCCTGGAGGAGCCTGTAACGACCACCTACATCAAGTTTGTCGCCAACAACGGCGATATGTATCAGATCTCCGAACTTCTCTTCTATACCGAAAAATAAAAAGCCGGACGAATTTTTCTTCTGTCCGTCCCCCACCCCTCTGATTTCAGATGAGTGGGGGATTTTTGATAGGCTTTTTTGATTGATGACTTTTTTGCCTGTACTTTTTTAGCGCTCTTCTTGAAAATTGGCAGGAGGTGGTGGTCAACACCCGAGACGTCCGCGATTTCTGTGAGGGGGACAGCGTGGGAATTTTCTATAATGGGAGTATCACCCGCGGTCTGCCGCCTCAGATCACGGCTTTCCGCATTCAGAGCCTGTTTCCCCTGCAGCCCGGCCGCTGCCGCCGGCAAAGCGAAGGGAAGGAGCGCTCTTCGCGTGAGAGTATGAAGCGTTTTGGACATCGTTTTCAAAAACACCTAAGGCCGTTGACATTCTCCCTTTTCTGTGCTACAATAAAAACGACAATCGAATATTGTTGCAGGGGAACTCTTACGAGTTGAGAAGGTTAAAACCTGACCCTTTGAACCTGTTGGTTAATACCATGGTAGGGAGCATTGTGTGAAGAAAAAAGCAAAACTTGCCGTCCGTGGTTTCACGGGTCGGCAAGTTATTTTGTTTGTCGGATTTTTGAAAAGCGGAAGGAGACTGAAGTTGTGGAAGGAAGGTCCGGGTAACTATCAGGCCGGGACCGCCTCAAAATTTCCGCATTTCTAAGAAAGGAATGGTCATAAAAATGAAAACAGCCCTTACCATCGCGGGTTCGGACTGCAGCGGCGGCGCAGGGATTCAGGCCGATCTGAAGACGATGTCGGCCATCGGCGTCTTTGGCATGAGCGTCATTGTGTCGGTCGTAGCGGAGAACACCAGCCGGGTGATTTCGGTCACCGACATTCCTCCCGAGAGGATCTCGGATCAGATCGACGCCGTCTTCGAGGATATTCCGGTCGACGCCGTCAAAGTGGGGATGCTTTCCACACCGGCCTGTATGCGGGCGGTGGCGGACAAGCTGAAGGCCTATCGGCCCGCTCATGTGGTCATCGACCCGGTGATGTATGCCAAAAACGGCTGTCCTCTGATGCAGGAGGATTCGGTCGGCACGCTGATTGCCGAGGTGCTCCCCTTGGCGACTCTTCTCACCCCCAACATCCCCGAGGCCGAGAAGATCGCGTCCATGAAGATCGAGACCGAACAGGATATGAAGAGGGCGGCCGAGAAGATTCTCTCGCTTGGCCCCGGAGCGGTTCTGGTCAAGGGCGGACATTATATGGGGGATGCCCGCGACATCCTCTATGACGGCAAGACCTTCACGGTTTTCGCCGACCGGCGGATCGATACCCCAAACACGCATGGGACAGGGTGCACGCTTTCGAGCGCCGTCGCCTCCTATCTGGCTCTGGGGGAAGAGCTTCCTGCCGCCGTGGAAAAGGCCAAGGCCTATGTGACCGGCGCCATCGAGAATGCGCTTCCCCTCGGAAAGGGCTGCGGGCCCACGCATCATTTTTTCCGCTACTATCCGTCGGACAACAGGGTCGGGCACTAAAGCGGCCGGTATCTGCGGATCGGGACAGAGCGCCCGTCCGGCCGCAGAGGGCGCAGCGGGCGGATGATTGATAAAATGGGGAAAGGACGTTTCGGCGTACTGTCGGGACAGGAGGGCAAGACAGACTGCTGTCAGGACAGGAGAGAAAGACGGTCTCTGCCGCCGGGACGGGAAAAAACGGCCCGCCATCGAAAAGAGAAGCGGGCGAAAAAAAGAGAGGATAAAATTTATGACGTTTATGGATCGGATTGTCGCCGACTCGCTCTTTTTGTGGGATGCGGCGGCCAACGAAAGCTTTCTTGAAAAGATGGGGAAGGGCACGCTCGACCGGGAGCGCTTTCTCGATTATATCGTGCAGGACAGCCTTTATCTGCGGGATTATATCAAGGCATTTGCCATGGGCATCGTCAAGAGCCGCACGCTGAAGGAGATGCAGGTCTTCTATTCGGTGCTCGGCTTTGTGGAGGACAGCGAGAACGCCACGCGCCTCTCCTATCTGGCCGACGGCGGGCTGGATGACGCGGCGGTGGAGTCGGTCGCGCAGAAGCCGGCCTGCCGGGCGTATACCTCCTTTCTGCTGGATACCGCGTCCCGGGAGGAGATCCCCGAGATTCTCATGGCGGTGATGCCCTGTATGCTCGGCTATTATTATGTGTTTGACGCGCTTGTCCGGAAGTATCCGGGAGTATTGGAGGGCTATTTCGGCCCGCTGGTGCGGGATTATACCGCGCCCGGCTACAGGGCTTCCTGCGATGCCTGGACGGCCTACTGCAACGAGGTCTGCGAAGGGCTTGACGGGGCGCGGCAGGAAAAGCTGCGCGCCATCTTCCGGACGGCCAGTTTTCATGAGCTCTGCTTCTGGCAGATGGCCGACGGAAAGCCCGGAGACGGGAAAGAATACCGGGAGGCCTTGGGATATTCCGGCGACGGCGCGGACGCCGGATCGGAAGGCCCCTTTTCAAAAGAGGGTGGAAAAGGGCCGAACGCCCTTGTGCGGAGCCGTGTTCCGCTCGTCCACTGCATTACGAACTATGTGACGGTCAACGACGTGGCGAACGCCCTTCTGGCCTGCGGCGGCTCTCCCATCATGGCGGACGACATCGACGAGGTTGCCGATATCACCGCCATCAGCAACGCCCTTGTTCTCAACATCGGCACGCTGAACCGGCGGACGATCGCGTCGATGCTGAAGGCGGGGAAGACCGCCAACGAGAAGGGCATCCCGGTCGTTCTCGATCCGGTGGGGGCCGGGGCCTCGGCGCTTCGGAACGAGGCGGTGGCTTCGCTTTTGGAGAGTGTGCGCTTTACGGCGATCCGGGGCAACCTCTCTGAGATCGCCTATATTGCCGGAAAGAACGCCTCTGCCCGCGGTGTGGACAGCCGTGAGCAGGACGGCGGCAACGATCCCGATGCGGTGGCGAAATATGTGGCCGAAAAGTATGGCTGCGTGGCGGCGATCACCGGCGCGGTCGACCGGATCAGCGACGGCAGGCGTGTGGCACGGGTGGCCAACGGCGTTGCCGAGATGGGGAAGGTCACCGGCACCGGGTGTATGCTTTCCGGTCTGATCGGCGCCTATGTGGGCGCCTGCGAGGACAAGTTCGAGGGGGTGGTTGCCGCCGTCGCGTCCATGGGGATTGCCGGAGAGCTTGCCTGGGAAGAGGCGCGCGGCAGAGGGACGGGAAGTCTGCATGGCGGAATCCACGACGCCCTGAGCCGGATCGACGATACGCTTCTCGCCGCCCGGGGGAGGATCTCCTATGACTGACAGGACAAACCCCGCCGCTTTGTGCGCGGAATCCTCTCTGCCGTGCGGGGACAAAACCGCGCATGCGAACGAGGCGGAAAACGCTTTGCCGGAAGCCGCGAGCGGTTTTATCGATAAAAAAGCGGTCGATTACTCGCTCTATCTCTGCACCGACCGCGCCCTTCTCGCCGGCGCCTCGCTGGAAGAAAGAGTGGAGAGCGCTCTCCGGGGGGGCGTGACGGTGGTGCAGCTTCGGGAAAAGGACTGCACGAGCCGGGAGTTTTACGAGCTGGGGCTTCGGCTCAAGGCGGTCACCGCGCGCTACCATGTGCCCCTGATTATCAACGACCGTCTGGACATTGCTCTCGCGGTCGGGGCGGACGGCGTCCATGTCGGGCAAACCGACCTTGCCTGTCCGGTCGTCCGAAGGCTTTTAGGGCCGCACCGCCTGCTCGGTGTTTCGGCCTCGACGCTCGAAGAGGCGGTGCGGGCGGAAGAAGAGGGGGCGGACTATATCGGCGTCGGCGCCATGTTCGCCACCGGTACCAAGACCGACGCCAAAATCGTTCCGATGGAGGAGCTGGCCGCCATCCGGCGGGCGGTGAGCCTGCCGATCGTCGTGATCGGCGGCATCAATCGGAAGACGGCGCCGATCTTTAAGAAAAGCGGAGTCGAAGGGCTCGCCGTGGTGTCGGCCATTATCGCCCGGCCCGACGCGGAACAGGCGGCGCGCGAGCTTCTGACGCTCTGGCGGGCCTGACGCTGCCGAACAATTCCACAAACCAATTTTCTAAGAACGCAATGCGATTGCGAGGGACGCAACCGCATTGCGTTCTTTTGCTTTTACTTTTGGTTCAAACAATGAATTTATTTGAACTTCCGCAGAAAACCTCTCGGTGCTATAATAAAAACGAACCCGGCGAAGCGGCGGACGACGCGTTTCTGCCGAGAGTACGGAATGAAAACGGAACAATCATGCAGGGAGGAAATCATGAAAAAAATAACCATTATTTTGTTTGCGTGCTTCTTGTGATCGGTCTTGTCGCCTGCGGGGAGAGCGGCGGGGAGAACCCGTCGCCGAACGGCTATAAACGTCCGGAAAATCCCACGATGGACACTTCGTTTGAGGCAAAAAGCAGCGTGCTTGTCGCCTATTTTTCCAAAACGGGCACGACCTCTGCCGTAGCGGAGACGATTGCAGAGTATCTCGGGGCGGATCTGTTCGAGATCGAGAGAAAAGAGCCGTATCCCGACGCCTATACGCCGACAACGGAAGAGGCGGAAGAAGAGAAAGAGGCCAATGCCCGTCCTGAGCTTGCCGTATATCTGCCCGATGAAGTCATGGCAGAGTATGACACGATTTTACTCGGCTTCCCGATTTGGTGGCATACCGCGCCGATGGCGGTGCTGAGTTTCCTGAATTATTATGATTTGAGCGGCAAAACGGTCATAACCTTCTGTACGAGCGGAGGAAGCGCCATCAGTGAGAGTACCGAAGATATCCGCGATAATACGAATGCGTCTGTCATAGAAGGCCAACGCTTCGGCAAAACCGATACGGCAGATATCGAAAATTGGCTTGACCGTCTCTCTTTGCGCACCGAAACGCCCGAGGAGCCTTCTTCGCCCGCGTCCCAATGGGGGGACGTGCTGGTCGTATACTTTTCGGCGTCCGGCCGTACAGAAGCCGTCGCCCGCGAGATTGCCGACGCGGCAGGCGGGGATTTGTTTGAGCTTGTGCCGATCGATCCCTATACGAGCGCCGATCTGAACTATAGCGACGAGGACAGCCGCGTTTCTCGGGAATATAGAGAGGAAAGTCTGCGGGATGTCGCATTGACAGATGTCACCGTAGAGAATTGGGAGGAGTACGAAACGGTGCTGATCGGCTATCCGATTTGGTGGGGGATTGCGGCGTGGCCTGTCAACGGTTTTGTCGAAGCGAACGATTTTACGGGGAAAACGGTGATTCCGTTCTGCACATCGGCAAGCTCGGGCCTTGGAGAAAGCGGGGCTTTGCTGGAAGAGGCGGCGGGTACGGGAAACTGGCTGGAAGGGGTGCGCTTCCGTTCCGGTGCATCCGCGTCCGACGTCCGCGCATGGTGGGAAGGCCTCGCTCCGGACGCCGAATAAGATGAAAGCAAAAGTAAGACTGAAAAGCTGTCTTGACGCCGCCATGCTGATGCTGTTTCTGCTTTTGATGGAACGGCATTATCTGCCGGCCGCCCTTCACGAATGGATGGGGCTTGCCGTTTTCATCCTGTTTGTCCTGCACAACGCGCTGAATTACAGGTGGTATGCTTCTCTTGGAAAGGGACGATACGGCGCTCTGCGTGCGGTGCGGTCTGCGGTCAATTTTTTGCTGCTTCTCGCCATGATCGGCTGCATCGCCAGTTCGTTTCCGATTTCGTCAGACGTATTTTCCTGGATGAACATCCGGGGAGACCGAACCGGCAGAGCCCTGCACTTCTTTTCCACGGCCTGGGTGTTTGTTTTGATGTCGGTGCATCTCGGGCTGCATTGGCCGAAAGTTCCGGCGGCAGGACGGATAAAAGGCGGTGCGCCGATCCGTGCTGCGGCGATATGGCTTTTGCGTGCTGCCGTCCTTGCCGTGTCGGCCTTTGGCGTCTATGTTTTTGTTGACAGAGCTTTTTATGAGGAATTGTTCCTTCTTACGCTCTTCAAAGACGTTCAGACAGAGACGAGCGCTTTTGTCTATCTGCTAAAGACGGCGGCCATGGCGGCCCTGTTCGTCAGTATCGCCTACTGCGCACGAAAAACGGAGCGGTTCTTCGCTCGTAGAAAAAGATAAAAACGGGAAAAGAATAGCGGTTTTATTCCCTTCCGCGTTTTTGGGTGATGCCGCTGTGTTCGGAATGTCCGAAATAATCGTCACCTGTGCCGATGAGGAAACGGCTTCGACAGCGTGCACGCTCGCCTGTTTCCGCGGATATGCCGACTGCGTACAGGGAGCAAAGGAATGCGGCGTGCTTTGCGGCACGGGCGTGTACGAAAAGGGCGCGATTCAGAACGCGCCCGCCATGCGGCAGGCCTACGAAATGGGCAAGGGCGTGTGAGGGCAGGATCTTCCATGAATATCGCACAAAAATCGAAAAGCAGGCGATGAAATGAAAAAACAACCGATAAAAAAGATTGGTGCGGCGCTTGTTTTTATCCTTATCCTCTGTTTTCTTGCCGCCTGCGGGACAACCGATTCCGCGGCTCCACAGGATTCATCGAGTTCGTCGAGCCCTTCCAGTCCTTTCGGTCCGTCGGATGAAGAACGGGAAATCACGGCCGGGACCGAGACCTACCGCGGCTTTCTTTTGGATAATGTGTATCATTCCCCGGACAACGGCGACATCCATTTCCATATCGATATTCCCGAAGGGTACGACGGAAAAAAGGCGTATGCGCTGTACTGTACTCTGCCGGGCTATGAGGGGTTATATCGGTTTGGCGCGGGCGCCAATCTGAGGGCGGAGGCGTTTGCGTTCGAAGCGCGGCGTTACAACGACCGGATGATTATCGTCGCTCCGCAGTTAAACGATTGGGGGCCTGCCAGCGCCGATCAGACGGTCGCCCTTGCTTGAAAACTATAACATCGACAGGCAGAAGATATACGCAAACGGCTATTCGGGAGGCGGAGAAACGCTCTCGCTCGTCATGGAACGCTGTCCCGAGCTTTTTGCCGCGGTTCTGCACGTCAGCTCGGTATGGGATGGAGAACTGCGTCCTCTGGTGGAAAGCCGCACGCCCGTCTATTTTGTGATCGGTGAGGACGATGAATATTACGGCTCATCGCGCGTGACAGAGACCTTTTGGCAGATTGTCGCCATGTACAAAGAAGAAGGATTGTCTGCGGCAGAAATCGCGGAGCTTGCCGTTCTGGATGTCAAGGACGAGGCCTATTTCACGCGGGCAGGCGCGTCCAATCAGCATGGCGGCGGAGGATTGGTTGCTTTTGACGGCGAGATTATGGGATGGCTGTTCGCAAAGTAAGGTTTTTTCGCTTTGAGACAAGACAGGAAAGTTTGACGGAGGATAAAACGAATGAAAAAAAGAATCGGCGGAATCGCGGTTATGCTGTCTCTTCTCTTGATGCTGGCAGGATGCCATCCGAATGCCGGGGAAAACACGGAAAAGCCGGGAACCGGCGGGCCGCCGCAAAGCGGATTTGTGCGCATTCCGCAGGAACTGGCCCCCATACCGTCTGCCTATACTGCCGAGGCGGAAGAACGGGGAACGCTTGTGGAGCTGTATTATGACACCTATGAATCCTTTTCCTACGAAACCAAAACGCAGCCGCTTGAAAAGCGCGCAATCGTCTATCTGCCCTATGGGTATTCGGAGGAGAGGCAATATAACGTAGTGTATATGATGCACGGCGGATGGAGCAATGAAACGACATCGCTCGGTACGCCGGATCGCCCTTCCGCGTTCAAAAATGTCATCGATAACGCCATTCAAAACGGGGCGTTTGCCCCTCTGATTCTTGTCTGTCCGACTTACAACAACACAAACGAGAACGGACGGGACAGCGATAACTATTCCCTGGCCTTACAGCTTACCCGCAATTACCACAACGAGCTGGTAAACGATCTCATCCCCGCGGTGGAGGGACAATACAGCACCTTTGCGGAAAGCGCCGATCCGGAAGATCTGATTGCGGCGCGCGGCCACCGTGCGTTCATGGGGTTTTCTATGGGCTCGGTGACGACCTGGCGCGTATTCGAATACTGTCTGGATTACTTCCGGTATTTTTTTCCGTCGAGCGGTGCGGTCACGTCGAGCGGGGAATTTATGGACAACATTGTAAAACGGTCGGGTTATGGCGATAAGGATTTCTTTATTTGGGGAATGTCGGGAACAGACGATTTTGCCTATTCGCAGTTCAGCGCACAGATGAATGCCATGTTTGATGCCGAACATTTTAAGAAGGCGGACAATGAAGAGGAGGGCAACATTGCCTATACCGTAAAAGAAGGGTATTCGCACAATGCACAGGCGCAGCAGGAATATTTTTATAATGCGCTCTGCTGGGTGTGGAGCGGTACGGCGAGTGCGGACTATACCGAGGATACGCAGATCGAAAGGGTGATTCACGATCCCGTGTTCGGGGATTACGGCAGACTCCTGTTTCCCGTTGACAAACGGTATTATGCGGGCGATACGCTCGGGGAGCTCTCCATGACATGGTATACGCATATCGACCCGAACAAGACGGTTGAAATCTGCAATGATCTGAAAGCGCGGGCGGAGAGCGGACAAACCGTTTTCTACGATATTTATACCGAGGAGGAAAAAGCGGCCGATCCGCGCCTTGAAGATACGGGGCTGTTCTTTTTCCGCGGAGAGCAAGGCGCGCCCTTTGCCGTGACGTGCGCGGGCGGCGGCTGGGCGTATGTCGCCGCCATGCACGACAGTTTCCCGCACGCATTGGAGCTTTCCAAGCGCGGATACAACGCCTTTGCCCTTATCTACCGTCCCGGAGCGCAAACCGCTTACGAAGATCTTGCCCGCGCCATTTCCTTCATTTTTGCCAACGCGGAGGAGCTCGGCGTCGATACGGACGGGTACTCGGTCTGGGGCGGAAGTGCGGGCGCAAGAATGGCGGCTACGATCGGTTCTTACGGGGTTCAGCCTTGCGGAGGCGATCCGAACATACCGAAGCCGTCTGCGGTCGTCATGCAGTATACGGGACACAGCGACTACAATTCGAGCCAAGAGCCTGCCACCTTCGTGACCGTGGGCGAGAGCGACGGGATTGCCGATTACCGGACGATGAAACGGCGGATCGACAATTTGGCTGCTATGGGAGTGGCCACGGAATATCACTCTTATCGCGGATTGGGTCACGGGTTTGGCCTGGGCACGGGTACGATTGCCGAGGGTTGGCTCGATGCCGCCGTCACGTTTTGGGAGAATAACCGATAAAAAGCGGCGGAAGCCGATTCTCTTCTGTCCTTAGCTCCTTTGCCGCCCGACGATACCGTCTTTCAAGCGGAGAGGCGCGGGGTATTTTGCCGCGATGGGAGAGAGGCCGCCCGCAAACCGGCAAAAGAAAATGAGAAAGAAGGCGATCCGGTGCTTTTTTGCAAAAGGGAAAGGCCAAGAAGAAAACAGGATCCGAAAATGGTTTCGGATCCTGTTTTTCTTGTGCGCCTGGCGGCGCACGTTTCTAACGGGTGCAAGTCCCAAATCCGCCCGGTAGCGGGAAGGATATAG
>CALXKW010000033.1 GCA_944389045.1 uncultured Clostridia bacterium
TCATCTAAATAAGAAGAGCCATTCTTTCGGAAAAGAGAGTATGGAAGAGTTTTATACCGTATGTTCGGACAGATCTCTTGAGACGTCTGCCAGTGTGATTTTGCGCATCTCGTCTTCCATGGCACGCTGCGTCCGTTCGAGTTTATCGTCGAGGGCCTTGTGGATATTGCGCCCGACCGGGCAGGAGACAGAGGGCTTTTCGTGAAAATGAAAAAGTTTTCCCTGGTCAACGCATCCCACAGCAAGATACACGTCATAAAACGTGATTTTTTCCGGAGGCCGGGCAAGGGAGGCGCCGCCGCTTCCCCGGGTTACGGTGATCAGACCGGCGGCTTTCAACAGACCGAGAAGACGCCGGATGATAACCGGGTTGCAGTTGACGCTTCCCGCCAGAAACTCGCTTGTCACTTTGCGCTCACCTTCAAACCTGTCGATACAGGCCAGCATGTGAAGAGAAATGGTGAATCTGCTTGAAATCTGCATCGCATAACCTCCTTTCTGAAAAGACTTTCAAAAACCGATTCGGTCTGTTCCGGAGGCCGGAATCAAAAGCAAGGCCCGCCGGTAAAACCAAAGGGAGGGGATACTTTGAAGGTACCCCCTCCCGGAAGGTCTTGTATCGGATGTCGTGCGTCGGTCGTGCCGGCCTGTTATCTCTTGGAGAACTGGGGCGCACGGCGTGCAGCTTTGAGTCCGTACTTCTTTCTTTCCTTCATGCGAGGATCGCGGGTCAGAAGACCGGCTTTCTTCAAGACGCCGCGCAGGTCGGCGTCGCTCTGGAGAAGGGCCTTGGCGACTCCATGACGGATGGCGCCCGCCTGACCCGAAAAACCGCCGCCTCTGACGGTGCAGATGATGTCGAATTTGCCGGTGGTTCCGGTCACGCCGAAGGGCTGATTGACAATCAGCTTCATGGTTTCAAGACCGAAATAATCGTCGATGGTTCTGCCGTTGATCGTGATGCTGCCGGTGCCGGGCACGAGGCGGACACGCGCGATCGATTTCTTTCTTCTGCCCGTTCCGTAGAAATAGGGCTTTGCACTGGTATAAGTCATGATCGTTTATCCTCCTATGCCTGTTCAGCCCTCGTATGCGACGGGCTTCTGTGCGGCGTTGTCATGCTCCGCGCCTCTGTAGATCTTAAGACGGGTGAGACTCTTGGCGCCGATTTTGTTTTTGGGAAGCATGCCCTTGACAGCCAGCGAGACGGCCAGCTCGGGCTTGGTTTCCATCAGCTTTCTGTACTTGACGTCCTTCAGTCCGCCGATGTAGCCCGAGTGATGATAGTAATGCTTCTGATCGAGCTTCTTTCCGGTGAGGATCGCTTTTTCCGCGTTGATGATGATCACGAATTCGCCGCAGTCGACATGAGGCGTGTATTCGGGACGATGTTTGCCGTTCAGGATCGTGGCGGCGAGGGCCGCTGTTCTGCCGAGAGGCTTGTTCGCCGCGTCGATGATAAACCAGCGGCGCTCGACGGTCTCGGGCTTTGCCATGTAGGACGATGCCATTTTGTTTCTCCTTGTGTCACTTTTTTTCAACGCTGTGATTATAGCAGACTGTTCTTTCTTTGTCAAGCTTTTTTTAACAAAAAAATCTTCGGAAATAAAAAAATATTGAAAAATCTCTTTTTTTATCTTTTTATCTATGTTATTCTCTGCTTTTGACCATTGAACAAGCAGAAAAATTCACAAATGTTTTTTTCTTCCGAACGACCAAAATCTGACAACAAGCGCCCTTCGGTTCGTGAGATAATAGGGCGTAAAGAAATGGGCGGAATATTTCAGGACGCTCGAAAATACATTTGTATAAAAGGAAATTTGTATTGTCCTGCGCCCTAAGGCGCAGGGTGAAAGAAAGAGGGATTGAATATGTCGGAAAATCATTACTTACCGGAGGGCGGCTTGCTTGCAAGCGCAGAAAATGCCGAGGCCCTGTCCTCTCCCGCCGCGCTGGAGCGCGCCATGCAGCAGGGGAGAATTCTCGAAGCGATCGCGGTTCTCTGCGACGGGGCTCTGAATCTCATCGTCGATCTCGGCTGTATGAAAGGGATCATCCGCAAAAACGAGGTGAGCTATACGGCCAAGGGAGAGACGCTCAAGGACATCGCCATTATTTCCCGGGTGGGGAAGGCCGTGGCCTTCCGGGTTCTTGCGATCGAGAAAGACGAGAACGGAAATCCCTTGGCGATTCTTTCCCGTCGGGCGGCTCAGATCGAGTGCATGAACAATTACCTTTCGACTCTGGTGAGCGGCGACATCATTCCCGCTAAAATCACGCATCTTGAACATTTCGGCGCCTTTGTGGACATCGGCTGCGGCATCGCCTCGCTGCTTTCGATTGACTGCATTTCGGTTTCCCGCATCTCGCATCCCCGCGACCGTTTTTACGTCGGCATGATGATCAAAGCGGTCGTCAAGAGCATTGATCCCTCCTGTTCCCGCATCTATGTCACACACAAGGAGCTTCTCGGCACCTGGGAGGAGAATGTGGAGCGCTTCAAAATCGGGCAGACGGTGATGGGGATTGTGCGCAGCATCGAGGAGTACGGCGTCTTCATCGAGCTGGCGCCCAATCTGGCCGGCCTGTCGGAGTACCGCTCGGACATAGCGGTAGGGCAGACCGTGGCGGTCTACATCAAAAACATCATTCCCGAGAGAATGAAAATCAAGCTGGTGATCATCGATTCCTGCAAGGGGGAGACGCCGGCCTCGAAGTTTTCTTATTTTGTGGAACCCGATAGGGCGCATATCGATTATTGGAAATATTCTCCCGTGGGAACGGGAAAGGTGATCGAAAGCCGGTTTACGGCGGTATAAGCGACGTCCCGTTTGGTCTTTACCGATCAAACGGGGCGTCTTTTTCCTGTGATTTGTTCTTTTCCTTATGCCGCGCTTTCCGGTTCTGGCCGGCGTGCTGTCATGCGCTCTCGGTGAAGCGAACCGAGAGCGCATATTCGAAAAGCGTTGGCTTTTTTTCTTCGAAAAGAGAGGTTTGGGTGACAAACTGAACCATCCAATAGGCTTTATCCGAGCGGTGCAGGGTGACGAAATAGGTATAATCGATCCCATCTGCCTCCTTGGCGTATGTATAGGTGGTGAGGCCCTCTTCCTTCACGATGTCGGCGGAGAGGCGGTTGACTTCAAGGAGCATTTCGGCGTAGGCATCGAGACTGACCTCCTCGCTTCCGGCGGCGGCCTGAATCGTTTCGGCGCTTTCGCGGATGATCAGCACCGCGACGTCGTAGGACTCGTAGGCGGCAGTGAAGGCGATGCGGGGACTTTCGGAAAACTCGTCGGTGAGCGTGATGGAAAGCTCCCCTTCGGAAAACACTTTGTCGGCATATTTCTTGCAGCCGCCGAGGAGAAGGGTTGTCAGAAGAATGAGAGCGAGCAGGGGGAGAAAGCGTTTCATACAGGCCTCCTTTTTGGGCGTGGCTTGTTTTTTATCCAGTATAGCACAGCGGCGCCAAAGACGCAAGTCTTTCCGATAAAGTCCGGCCGCTCTTTTTGCGCCGAATCCGTGTTGCCGCTTTTGGCGTGCTGCCGTTTTATTGTGTCTATGGCATAGAATCGGAGAGAGGGCGGGGAAGGTCCGGCTCAAGCCGGTTTTCTTTCTTGTGTTTACCGGCAGGGCGGATTAGGCGTGCATCCTTTTGTCAATCCTATTTGAGAGGAAGGGATGTGATTTCGGTGAAGAAAAGTTATCCTGCTCTGTTCTGGCGGCTCTTTTGTCTGCTTCTGGCGCTCGGCCTTCAGGCCGTGGTTCTGGTTGTCTCGCTGATCCGGCTGGACCAGTCCTTTCCGTATTTTTATTTCCTTACGACGGCGGCGGGAGTTCTTCTGGCGCATGGGGTCGTGGCGGCCGACGTCGACCCCGCTTACAAGATCGCCTGGCTGATCCCGCTTCTGGCCTTTCCGCTTTTTGGCCTTGTGCTCTATGTTTTTTTCGGAAGAAACAGCTTCGGAAGCCGCCGTCTTCTGCGTTTTCGCGCGGTGGAATCAGAGCGCCGGCGCTTTTCGGCCTTTTCTCGTGCCGAATTTGACGGTCCGGAAAGAGTTTTGCAGGGGCAGCGGGAGGTGACGAAGGAAATTGAGAACGAAAAGGCAAAAGAGGGCCGGGAAAAAGAGGGACGCGGCGAGTTGCTGACAGATCGCGGTGGCACCCGGAAGAACCGGGACGCCCGTGGACTTTCGGATGAAATGCAGAGCCTCCGGCGGGCGCCGGGGCGGCCGGAGGATGAGGATGCGCTTTTGCAGGCGCGCTATATCGCCCGCACCGCGGGATGTCCGTTGTCGCTGAGGACAAAAACCAGCTATTTCTCCACGGGAGAATCGCTCTTTGCCGCCATGCTCGAGGCGGTGGAAAAAGCCGAGCGCTTTGTCTTTCTGGAATTCTTCATCATCAGCGCCGGCGTGATGTGGGATCGCCTTCTTGCGCTTCTCTCCCGCAAGAGGGGAGAGGGCGTGGACGTGCGCGTGCTTTACGACGGGGTGGGGTCGCTCACCAAGCTTTCCCCCGGATACGACCGCCGGCTTCGCGCCATGGGGATCCAGTGCCGGGTGTTCAATCCGGCCGTTCCGGTTTTCTCGGTAGCTCTCAACAAACGCGATCATCGAAAAATTCTGGTGGTAGACGGGGTCGTAGCCTTTACCGGAGGAGCCAACATCGCCGATGAATACATCAATGCGGGAAATCCGGACTGTCACTGGAAGGATGCCGGCCTTCGGCTCGAGGGGGAGGCGGTTCGGAGTTTTAGCGCTATGTTTCTTTCGATGTGGAACTTTTTCGGAGAGGAAGAGAGGGAGCCGGAGCGCTTTCTCTCTCCCTCTCTGCCGCCGGCGGCAGAGGAAACCGACATGTTTCGGGGCTGGGTGCAGCCCTATTGCGATACTCCGGTGGAGCGGGAGGGCGTGGGCGCGACGGTATACCGCAATCTGATCGGACGCGCCAGACGCTCGGTCTACATCATGACGCCCTACCTGATTCTCGACAGCACGACCGAAAATCTGCTTTTGGCCGCCGCGGGCTGCGGGGTGGACGTTAGGATCATCACGCCCGGTGTCGGAGACAAGGCATTTGTTCACGCCATGACCCGCTCCTGCTATTTTAAGCTTCTCTCAGGCGGGGTGCGGATCTTTGAATACACGCCGGGGTTCATCCATTCCAAGGTGATTCTGGCGGACGGACGAATGGCGGCGGTGGGGAGCGTCAATCTGGATTTTCGTTCCCTCTATCTTCAGTTTGAGTGCGCGGTCTGGCTTTATGGAGCGGCGTGTCTTTCCGACATTGCGGAGGATTTCCGAACGACTTTTCGGGTCTGCCGCGAAATTACGCCGAACGATTGCCGTTCGCTCTGCCGTTTTTCACTCTTTCGCTTTTTTCTTCGCCCCTATATTCCTCTTCTTTGAGCATTCTGTTGCCGATTTGGTTTTTTACTCAGGAAAATTCGTGATTTTATCCTAAAATACCCGTGCCCTTCATATAGATGTAGCGTCACAGTTTTATGAAGAGGTACGGCTATGATTTATTCCGACAGCAAGAGATGCGAGGTCATTGCAAAATATATGATCGACAACAATGCGACCGTGCGCGCGGCGGCGGGCGTTTTCGGAATTTCAAAATCAACGGTCCATAAAGATGTCACCAAGGTGCTGGAGCGGGAAAACCACGCGCTGTTTCTTACGGTAAAGGAGCTTCTGGAGACCAATAAGTCCGAGCGGCATATGCGGGGAGGGGAGGCCACACGAAGGAAGTATATTCAACAAAGGGAGGAAAGGGAGCATAAAGACACCTGAATCCTTTTTGTTCGAGAAACATATCGGAAGAGAAATTTACGGCAGAGAAATGGGCGGAATCGCTGCCGACAGGCGTGAAAGGTTTCGTGTATTTCGTTCGGTCTGACCGGGATCAAAACATGAAGGAGGAGTGCGCCGCGCGGGCTCTCCTCTTTTTTTGCGCGCAATTTCGATCCTTTGAAAAAATCTTTTGAAATCTATTGACAATCAATTGATCTTGTGATATAATTTAGTAAACCATAAAGAAAGCGTATGGAACGATCACATAAGCGGCCGCCGAACATCCCGTTATCCCGAAGAAAATTGTCGTGAGAAGTTGAAATTCGCTTTTTTGAATTGACAGAGGTCGGAATCTGTGTTAAAATAAATAACACCGAATGCCGCCTCGAGAAAACGAGGAAGAAGGTGATGCGATGATAACCCGCCTGCCCGGAACGACCATTGAGGCCGATCTGTCCCGGGACGATACCGAATACATCCTGAAAAGTATTTTCTCCATGGGGGGGCTTGTGCTTTCCCAGGTGGCGCAATTGGCGGGTCTTGAGCCCTATGACGTCCAGAACTGGGTAAAACGGGGGTTCTGTACGCCCCCCGTTTCGAAAAAGTACACAAAGAAGCAGTTCTGCCGGATCATTCTGATCAATATGCTGAAGGAATCGCTCCCACTCGGCGAAATTGTGCGTCTTCTCTCCTACATCAACGGGCATCTCAACGACGAGCGGGACGACATGATCGACGACGACCGCCTTTATGTCTATCTGGTGCGGGCGGTGGCAGCCGTAGAGGTTTTCTCGGAAGAGAACGTAAAGGCCGCCGTCGAGAACGCGATTGCCGATTACAAGGAGCCTGTTCCCGGCGGCCGAAGGCGGCTTTTCAAGGTGCTCTCGATCATGGTTTACGCTTATTTTTCTACGGTGCTTCAGCGAAACGTCGCGCAGATGATGGCGTCTCTTGACCAAATCTGACTCATAGACTACTACAGTCCGTCCTTTGTCCGACGGGAGGGCGGTATCTTATAAAATGCGGTCGGGAAAAGAGGTATGAATATGTGGTGGCAGGCTTTGAGCCTTATGGAAAAAATCTTTATCTGTATCGCCATTCCTTCGACCGTTCTTCTGGTGGTTCAGTTTATTCTGACCCTCGTGGGAATCGACGGCAACGCCGACGGAGACGTCGACGGGAATCTCGATGTCGATGGCGTGGATTTGGACGGGGACGGCATTCCCGATACGTCTCCCGAGAGCGACCCCTTCAACGATGGGATTGGTTTTCGTCTCTTCACCCTGCGCGGCTTCATCGCTTTCTTTGCCGTGATGGGCTGGATGGGCTTTGTACTGGCGGGCGCGGACGTGAGCATTCCGGTCACCTGCCTTGTCGCGTTTGCATCTGGCGTAGTCATGATGGTGGTCGTGGCGCTGATCTACCGCTTTTTTGCAAAACTTCAGACAAACGGCAACGTGAACATTCGGAACGCCGTGGGCACGAGCGGATCGGTTTATCTGAATATTCCGCCCCGGCGTTCGGGGAAGGGAAAGGTCAACCTGGTGGTACAGGAGAGATTCGGCGAATACGACGCCGTTACCGACGAAGAGGAGGCCATTCCCTTCGGCTGCGAGGTGGTGGTGATCGGTCTTTCCGGTCCGGATACGCTTTTGGTAAAACGTAAATAAGAAAGCGTCCAAACTTTCGTCCGCAGCGGTGCCGATAGGCAGGGGACGGGCGAAGAAGGCAGACAAATAGGTATGAAAAAGGTTTTCATTCAGGCATGATCGGCTGTCATGCGTAACTTTGTACCGCGCGAAGCCGTACCAATAATAACAATATGGAGGAAATCAAATGGCACTAACGAGACTTGCCCTGGCATCGGGCACCGGCATTATCATTGTGATCTGTGTTGTGGTACTTATCATCTTCTCCCTTCTGATCGCGCTCCTGTCACGCTACAAACGATGCCCGTCCGATAAAATCCTTGTGGTATACGGGTCGGGACTCGGTCGGAACAAGGACGGAACCAAGCGCTCTTCCAAGTGCTTGCACGGCGGCGCCACGCTGGTTCTGCCGGTGATTCAGTCCTACCGCTATCTCGATCTTACGCCGATCTCAATTTCGGTCGACCTGAAGAACGCCCTTTCGCGTCAGAACATCCGTATCGACGTTCCTTCGCGTTTTACGGTGGGCGTCTCGACCGACCCTGTGATTATGCAGAACGCAGCGGAACGCATTCTCGAGCTCAGTCTGAACGAGATTCAGGAACTCTCCCGCGACATTATTTTCGGTCAGCTTCGTCTGATCATCGCGACGATGGAGATCGAAGAGATCAACACCGACCGTGACAAGTTTCTCGAAGCGGTGAGCCGCAATGTGGAGGTCGAACTGAAAAAGATCGGTCTTCGCCTGATTAACGTGAACCTGACCGACATCACCGACGAGTCGGGCTATATCGACGCACTCGGGAAAGAGGCGGCCGCAAAGGCCATCAACGACGCCAAAAAGAGCGTTGCCGAGAAAAACCGTGACGGCTCGATCGGCGAAGCCAACGCGAGAAAGGTACAGCGTGTGGAAGTGGCTCATGCCGATGCCGAGGCCATTCGCGGCGAGAACGACGCGCGCGCCGAGGTCGCGATGAGCAATGCGGCGCTGCGCGAAAAAGAGGCCGAGGCCAAGCGTATCGAGCTCACTGCCGAGAAGACTCAGCAGGCAAAGGCACTGGAGGATTCTTATATGGCGGAGAAGAGGGCTGAGGAAGCCCGTTCTCTTCGCGAGAAAGCGACGCTTGAAGCCGACGTTCTGGTGCAGACAGAGATTGACAAGAAAAAGAAAGAACTCGAGGCCGAGGCCGAAGCCGAACAGATCCGGCGCCGCGCACAGGGCGAGGCCGATGCGATCTATGCGAAGATGGCGGCCGAGGCAAAGGGTACCGAGGAGCTTCTCTCCCGGCAGGCCGAAGGTTTTGCCAAAATCGTTCTGGCGGCGGGCGGCTCGTCCGACGACGCCGTGAAGATGCTGGTAGCCGACAAGCTGGAGGCTTTGATGCGGGTCCAGGTGGAGGCGATCAAGAATATCCGCATCGACAAGGTCACCGTCTGGGACGGCGGCGCTTCGGGGCAGGACGGCAAGACTGCTACGGCGGGCTTTCTCTCCGGTCTGATGAAATCGGTCCCTCCCATGCAGGAGCTCTTTGCCATGGCGGGTATGAAGCTTCCTGAGATTCTCGGCACCGATCTTGCCAAAACGGACGGCGGATCGGAGGAAAAGGGAAAGGATGCGAAGGAAGCTTCGAATCAGGAAAACGGCGAAAAAGACGGTGCGTCCGGAACCTGACACAAATTTTCGGGAAACGAAATAAAAGGCGGAGGGCGGGAAAAGAATAATGATAAGAGAAAAGCTTCCGGAAAAAGCCGCACAAAATCCGCAGAAAAATCTTCGGCCGGAAGATTGGCTCTTCTTTCCCGCTCCCAAGCCGAAAGGTAAAAAACAGGCGGTACGGATTAGCGAAACGCGATTAGCGAAACGCAGTGAAAAGGAAGATTTTCATGAAAATTCTTGCAAGCGATTACGACGGAACCTTAAATCGCGGAGGCATCCCGGACTATGTCCGGGATGCCCTTGCGCGCTGGCGGGCCGCAGGCCATAAATTCGGCATCGTCAGCGGCCGGGGGATTTACAACATACTGGCGGTCGTCGGCCGCGACGGCGTGGAATGCGATTTTTTTGTGGCCAATAACGGGGCGGTGATTGCCGACGGGGCGGGAAGGGTACTTTTCTCTCATACCGGTGACGCCGGTAAAGCGGCGGTCATTGCCCGGTTCCTTATCGAGCGGGGCGGGGCGTATGCCTGTCTCAACGACCTTGTCGGCGACCTTTTTCTCTGTTCCGACGAGGAAAAGCTTACCCGCTACGCGGGGGACAGGCGCTTTTGCGGCCTCTCGGATTTTTCGGGAGATATCGCGTTTACCCAGATCTCGACCATCTGTCGGGATGAGCCCTCGGCCTTGAGTCTGACCGAGGCGCTCAACGATAATTTCGGAGAATGCGTCACGGCCTTTCAGAATGGGGTCTGCATCGATATTGTTCCGGCAGGGGTGAACAAGGCCCGAGGCGTCGAGGAGCTTCTTTCTTTCTACAAGGCCGATCGGGAGGAGGTCTGCACGGTGGGGGACAACAACAACGATCTCGCCATGCTGGAAGCCTTCCGCAGCTACGCGGTGGAAAACGCCATCGAACGGGTGAAAGAGGTCGCCGGCGCGGTTGTGCCCGATCTTGCCGCGCTTGTCGAACGGGAGATGGCATAAAACGTCTGATGAGCGTATACCCTTTGATAGGGGGGATATCGATCGGACAGAGGGGAGTGCAGAGGGATGACAGGACAGCCGCTTCGCGGGCGTTCGGGCGCTTGTCATGATAAATCGGTGAGACGGGAGCGCTTTCTGAGAATAAGCGCATACCGCAGAGAGCTTAGAAAATAACGCCGACCAAGAAAAAAAGGAGAGTTTTCTATGAAAAAATTGCTACTTCTGATTTTCTGTCTTCTGACGGCGGTGACGGTAGCCGCCTGCGGGAATCCCGCCGACACCGGTCCGGCTGCGTCGAGCGGGGATACGACGTCAAAGGAGGATACGTCTATGAAGGAAACTTCTTCTGAAAATCCCGGGGATACCTCCTCCGCGCCGGAGAGCAGCGGAGAGGATACCCCGACCGTCTATCCGCTGAGAGGCAAGACGCTGATTTTTCTCGGCTCCTCGGTGACCTACGGCTCGGCTGCGGGCGGCACCTCCTTTGTGGAGTATCTCCGCGTGCAGGAGAAATGCACCACCATCAAGGAGGCGGTTTCGGGAACGACGCTGGTCGACAACGGAGACAGCTCCTATGTGCAGCGTATGATCAAGAATCTTCCCAAGGACCGGGAGGTCGATCATTTTATCTGTCAGCTTTCTACCAACGACGCCACGCAGAACAAACCGCTGGGCAGGATCAGCGATTCGAAGGATTTGGCGGATTTCGACACCGGGACCATCATCGGTGCCGTGGAGTATATCATCTGTTATGCGAAAGAGACCTGGGGCTGTCCCGTGTCCTTTTATACCGGTACCCGGTTTGACAATACTCTCTACGGCAAAATGGTCGATGCGCTCTATGACCTCAAGGAAAAATGGGATATCGGGATCATCGATCTCTGGAACGACGAAGAGATGAACGGCATTTCCGATGAGCTCTATCAGAAATATATGAGCGATCCCATCCATCCCACGGCCGAAGGCTACCGGGTCTGGTGGCTGCCGAAATTTGTCGAGCATCTTGAACGGTACGAGTAGTTTCAGAACGGAAGGCACGCGCCTTCCGAAACGGTCCCGGAATCGGAATCTCATTTTTACCGTTACGGAGTCTCGCTTTTTGGCAAAGGGGCAGAGCTCTCGGTGAGCCTTTGTCACGCCCAGAGAAATAGATTCCGGGAGATTTCGGCATTTCCGGAAGGATCTTTTCTCCCCAAAAAAGAAAATCGGACGAAAAGGTCTTGACAAATCGGTTTGTCTGTGTTATAAAGAAAATGATTTCTCCGAAATCGGACTTGTCCTTTTCCCGACGGGCATATGCAGAGAGCGGCGAAAGCTGAAAAGCCGTTATGCCGGGGTCAGGGGTACCACCGATTTTGTTCTGTACAATCGAATCGAAGAGTGAAAGCTCGGGTGGAACCGTGCGGATTCTGTTATCCACACCCCGGACAGATTTTGTCCGGGGTGTTTCTTTTTCAGAGCTCTTCGGGGTACGGGAAAATTTTGCCGATTCAAAAAGATCCGGCAAAAGAAAAGGACTATCGGAGAAGTTTTCTTTTGTTATCCTGGTGTTCTTTCTTTTGTTATCTTGGTATTCTTATTAAGAGGTGATTGAAATGGAAATTATGCTTTGCGGAAAACCCCATCAGGCGGAAAGCGAAAAGACGGCCTACGACATTCTCAAGGAAGCGGGGCTCATGACCCGGGAGGTGATTGCCGCCGAGATCGACGGCGCACCCGTCGCCCTGACCGAAACGCTGACCGAGGGCGCTTCGCTTTCTCCGCTGACCTTTGCGGACGAGGCGGGAAAGCGGGTGTTCTGGCACACCGCCTCGCATATCATGGCCCAGGCGGTGAAGCGCCTCTATCCCGCGGTGAAACTGACGATCGGTCCCGCAGTCGAGGAGGGCTTTTATTACGACTTCGACAGCGACACCCCCTTCACGCAGGAGGCCCTTGAAAAAATAGAGGGCGAAATGAAGAAGATCGTCAAGGAAAACCTGCGCGTCGAGCGCTTCACTCTCCCCCGGGAGGAGGCGATTTCGCGGATGGAGGAAAAGGGCGAGCCGTATAAGGTGCTTCTCATCGGCCGCATTCCCGAGGGCGAGGAGATTTCCTTCTACCGGCAGGGAGAGTTTGTCGATCTCTGCGCCGGGCCCCACCTCTTTTCGACCGGTGCGGTCAAGGCCTTCAAGCTGACGCAGTGTACCGGCGCTTACTGGGAGGGAAAGAGCGAAAACAAGATGCTCCAGCGGATTTACGGCGTGGCCTTCCCCTCCAAGGAGGAGCTGAACGCGCATCTTTCGATGCTGGAGGAGGCGCGCAAGCGCGACCACAACAAGCTGGGACGCGAGCTGGAGCTCTTCACCACCGTCGACCTCGTGGGGCAGGGGCTCCCCATTCTCCTTCCCAAGGGCGCCCGCATTCTTCAGGTACTGCAGCGCTTTGTGGAGGACGAGGAGCAGAAGCGCGGCTGGCTTCTGACCAAAACGCCCTATATGGCCAAAAGCGATATCTACAAGCTTTCCGGGCATTGGGACCATTATCTGGACGGGATGTTCGTTCTGGGAGATCCCCAAAAGGACAAGGAGGTCTTCGCCCTCCGTCCGATGACCTGTCCCTTCCAGTATCAGGCCTATCTCGCCAAGGGCCGCTCCTATCGGGATCTGCCTCTGCGCTATAACGAGACCTCCACGCTCTTCCGCAACGAGGCTTCGGGCGAGATGCACGGCCTGATCCGTCTGCGCCAGTTTACCATCTCGGAAGGACACCTGATGTGTACGCCCGAGCAGCTCGAATCGGAATTTGCCGCCTGCCTTGACCTCACCACCTTCATGCTCAAGACGCTCGGTTTGTATGAAGACGTGAGCTACCGGTTCTCCCAGTGGGATCCGAACGACCGCGCCAAATACATCGGGACGCCCGAGCAATGGGACGAGGCGCAGAGCATGATGAAAAAGATTCTGGACGAGCTGAAGATCCCTTATAAAATCGGAATCGGCGAGGCAGCCTTCTATGGCCCCAAGCTCGACATTCAGATCCGCAACGTTTTCGGCAAAGAGGACACGCTGATCACGATTCAGATCGACCAGATGCTGGCCGAAAAGTTCGGCATGGAATATGTCGACCGCGACGGGGTCAAGAAGCATCCCTATATCATTCATCGCACCTCGATCGGCTGCTACGAGCGCACGCTGGCCCTTCTGATCGAAAAATACGCCGGCGCTTTCCCGCTCTGGCTGGCGCCCGTGCAGGTCAAGCTCCTTCCGATCGGCGACGAGCAGAGCGCCTATGCCCACGCCTATGCCGACCGCCTCGAGGCCGAGGGAATGCGGGTGGAGGTTGACGATCGCAACGAAAAGATCGGCTACAAGATCCGGGAGGCCCAGCTGAACAAGATCCCGTATATGCTGATTATCGGAGCCAAGGAGGAAGAGAGCGGAACCGTTTCGGTGCGCTCGCGCAAGGACGGGGATATCGGCGCCATGACGCTCGATGCTTTTCTGGAAAAGGCGGCGGAGGAGATCCGCACCAAGAGCCGCTGACCGGTTATGATCGAAGCGATCCGGTCGCTCTTCTCCCGCCGGGGGCTGGAATATGCCGATGCGATCCCCTTCTCGGTCTGTAAAATCCTTTCCCCGCGCCGTTTGGAGAGACTTTCCTTCCAGCCGCAAAGCGTTATTGTTTTCGCCGTTCCCTATTATGCCGGACAATTTCCGGGACGCAATCTCTCGCTCTACGCGCTGGCGAAGGATTACCACCTTTATTTCCGTAAGCTTTCCGAAGCGCTGAGAGAAGAGCTCGCTTCGCTGTGGCCCGCCGCCTCCTTCGCCTTCTTTGCCGATGCCTCGCCCCTTGACGAGAGGGAGGCGGCGGCCCGGGCGGGGCTCGGTGTGATCGGAGAGCATTCGCTCCTCATCACCGAAAAGTATGCTTCGTTTGTCTTTTTGGGGGAGATCCTGACCGATCTGCCTTATTCCGAAATCGGAACCCGAGACGATTTTAGCATTCGCCGCTGTGAGGGCTGCGGCCGCTGTCTTTCCGCCTGTCCGCGGAAGGAAGGGGAATGTCTGTCGGCCCTGACGCAGAAAAAGGGGGAGCTGAGCGAACAGGAGAAAGAACGGGTGCGGGAGGGAGGTCTGCTCTGGGGGTGCGATACCTGTCAGCTTGTCTGTCCGCATGCCGCAAACGCTCAAATTACGCCGGTGGATTTCTTCCGGGAGGACCTTCTTTCGGTTCTGACCGAGGAGGGCCTTCTCTCCATGAGCGAAGAGGAATTTTCAAAACGGGCGTTTTCCTGGCGCGGCAGAAAGCCTCTTCTTCGCAATCTGGCCCTCTTTTCGGGAGAAAAGGCGGATAAGCACGAAAACCGAGAGCCGGAGCGGTCTTGCCCGTCACAGGATCTTTTCCTTTTTGAAAAGGGGCCGAAGACCTGATCCGGTCCAAAGAACTCCGTCCGTATAAGGCGAGAGAAACGGGCGGGCCGGGGCCTAAGCTGCTTTTGCGGAGGGCCTCGGGAAGAGAATTTGCTTTTTACCGGGAAAAAGGAAAGAAAAAAGCATAAAAATTCCTCCTTTTTGGAAAACTGTTTCCAATGACAGTTGCCATGGAGGGATTTTTTATGAATTACTATTCCGATCGGCGGAAAATTGCCGTGGTAGGAGCGGGGTTGGTGGGCATGTCCTTCGCCTATGCTCTTGTCTACAGCCATGCCTGCGACGAGCTTGTGATTCTCGACATCGACCGCAAAAAGGCGGAAGGGGAGGCGATGGATCTGAATCACGGACTCGCCTTTTCCGGGGGCAATATGAAGATCTACGCCGGGGATTACGACGCGGTTTCGGACGCCGATATTCTGGTCATCGCCGCCGGTGTGGCTCAGAAGCCGGGAGAATCGCGCATCGCGCTTCTGCGGCGCAACGCCCGCATTCTGGCCTCGGTGACCGACAGCGCCTGCAAGAACGGGTTCGACGGCATTTTCCTGATTGCCACCAACCCGGTGGACGTCATGACCGAAATCGTCCGGAGGCGTTCCGGATTTCCGGCCTGCCGCGTCATCGGTACGGGAACCACGCTCGACACCGCCCGGCTCCGCTATCAGATCGGCAGTTACTTCGGCGTGGATCCCCGCAACGTTCACGCCTATGTCATGGGAGAGCACGGCGATTCGGAGTTCGTGCCCTGGTCTCA
>CALXKW010000034.1 GCA_944389045.1 uncultured Clostridia bacterium
GCGGAATCGGTTCCGTCGGTATAGAAGCGGTACTGTGCGGCTACCTGCTCCGCCGTGGCGGCGAAGGGAAGCACATGGGCGGCGGCGAAGGCGCCGCGGATCGTGCGGCCGGTACTGGTGTCGACGCCCACACCGAAGGGCGTGGAGCTCGAGCTGACCGATCCGCTGATCGTCTTGGTGGCGGCGAGCCTGCCGTTGATGTAGAATTTCAGAGCGTTGGCCTCGCGGACGCCCACGATGTAGAACCATTCTCCCAGCTTCACGCCGTAGGAGGAGGCGTCGGGGATGACAGCCGCGTTCCAGGAGCCGTTCTGATAGACGAAGAACTCAAACTGTCCCGAGCTGTTGGTTTTGATGGCGACCTGATAGTCTCCCTTGGCCAGAATCAGGTTGTTGGAGTCGAAATCGTCAAGCTTTACATAAGCGCCCATTGTGAACTGGGAGGTTCCCGAAAGGGCGGAGGCGATTTTGCTGTTCTTGTCGGAGGAATTGAAATTGCCGATCATGGCGTAGCCGTTGGGGGAGGTGGGGTCGGCTATGACCAGTCCCCCTTTGTTGAGCGTACCGGTGTTGGCGTTGGGCGAGCTGTCCTTGAAGACGACGGTGATGCTTCCGCCTTTCTCGATGGTGGTGAGAAGGTCCAGATTCTTGACCAGTGCCTTCTGGGCCGCCGTCAAGGCGTCGTAGGCGGCGCGGACCGTCCCGGCCTTGGAGGGATCGGAGGCGAGGGCGGCAATGGCGTTCTCGACCGATTCGGCCAGGAGCCGGTCGAGCTCGGAGTCGGGCGTGCTCACCGCGTCCCGCCAGAGAACCGAGAGCTCGCCTGCCTCCTCGGTTTCCTTGTCGTAGGGAACGAGGGTGTAGGTGTAGGAGTAGTCGCGTCCGTCGTTGAGAAGCCGGTAGGCCGAGAGCGTGTCGGGCCCGCAGGAGGCGCCGCCGGTCCCGCGCGAACCGTAGTCAAGGTTCAGATAGGTATTGTTTGTATCGTACCGGAGGGTATAGGTGTATTTGGCGGCCCGGAGCTGCGAAAGCGAGACATGGAGGGCGGAGGCTTCCATCACGCTGTCGGAGACGACCAGAAGGCCGGTCTTCTTGGCGTCCGAGGTGAGGGCGAAGTAGCGGACGCCGGTTTTATTGCCGGTATCCTGCGGCTTGGGATAGGGGAAGAAGGAGTCGGTGACCGTTGTGGTATAGATCGCCGCGTGGGCTCCCCGCAGGCGGTCGCAGTAGGTGTCCGCCGGTCCGTTGCCGTAGAAGGTGATGTTCTCGTAATCGCCGGGCAGGGTGAGGATCGAGCCGAATTTGTACATTTCTCCCATCGTGGAGGAGGGAAGGAGCGTGGAGGTGACGGTGATCTCGCCGCTGCCGTAGATCTTGTAGGAGATCTTCTCGCTGCATCCCGAGGCGCTCAGCAAAAGTTCGGTCTCGACCGTGAGGGTCTTTCCCGACGCGTCCTTTTCGGCCGAGAAGGTCTTGGCCTCCTTGACCTTGACGAGATCCCAGTCGAAGGAATTCTTGTCGTTGTCGGTATGGGCTCTTGTGAAGTTGGGGACAGGGCCGGAGGTCAGAATCGTCTCGCCGCCGTAGACATAGCTTGTGATGGCGCCGGTTTCTTTATCAAAGACCAGCGTGAAGTCCTGCCCGGTGACGGTGAGGGTGTCGGACGTCTCGGTATAGGAGAGCGTCGGCATTTCGGACTCCTGGGGGACGACGTGGGCGACCTCGGTGTAGATTACAAACTGCTCCGAAGCCACCACATGGCCCTTTTCGGCATAGCCGGTATCCCCGGACAGGCGGGCGTAGACGGTGAGGAGATATTCGCCGTCCGCCTCGGTCTTATCGGGAAGACGGTAGGGGATTTCCACGCTGACGGTCTCTTTCGGAGCACCCTTGACCGTGAAGCTGCCGCTGTCGATCACTTCGCCGTTGCAGAGGAGCTCGTAATCGAAGGTCAGCGCGGACAGATCGGTAAAGTTGTACTCGTTGTAGACCGAGATCAGCCGGTTGCTCCGGGAGAGGACGTTTGCCGAGAACCAGACCGGCTGGTAGACGTACTTGACCTCCTGGGCCTCGGGCTGGATCGTGCGGACTGCACTGACAATGCCGTTCTGGCAGAAGTTCCCGCTGTTCGGGCTGTCGCCCCAGGAGCCGCCGTAAGCGAGATACTGTCCGTTTTCGTAGTAGTCGTAGCCGGTTTTCAGGGTAAAGGGCGTCCAGAGCGACTGGTCGACGAAGTCCCAGATGAAGCCGCCGATCAGATTTTCGTGGGCGCGGATCACTTCCCAGTACTCGTAAAGGTTGCCGACCGAGTTGCCCATGGCGTGCGCGTATTCGCAGAGAACGAAGGGCATTTTGTTGGACGCGTCGGCGCGCGAGCGCACGTCATAGACCGAGGAGTACATGGCGGAGGCCACGTCCACACCGCCCGAGCTGCCGAGCGATTCGAAGTGAACCGGACGGGTCGGATCGCTTTTTTTCAGCGCCGCGATGACCGACGGATAGACCGAAGCGCCGGTGCTGGTCTCGTTTCCGATCGACCACATGACGATGCAGGTTCGGTTTTTGGCCGCTTCGGTGAAGGAGGTCACACGGTCGCGCACCACTTCGGTGAAATAGCGGGTGGTGGCGGCGGTATCGATCCCGTAGTGGGTCTCGATGTTGCATTCGGCCATGACCAGAATGCCGTATTTGTCGCACATGTCGTAGAGATAGCGGTCGTTGGGATAGTGAGAGGTGCGCAGAGCGTTGATATTCAGGCTTTTCATGATCTGAATATCCTTTTCGGCCAGCTCTTTGGATATGTAGCGCCCGGTCGCGGGGTCGTTGTCGTGACGGTTTACCCCCTTGAAGAGCAGGGGCTTGCCATTGAGAAGGATCGTGCCGTAATTCGAATTGGCGGTTGAAGAGGAGGCTGTCTTCGTGAAGGTGATCTCGCGGAAGCCGAGCTGCTGGGAAAGGCTTCCGTAATAGACGCCGTTTTTGTCGTAGAGGCTGATGACCAGCGTGTAGAGGTAGGGATCCTCATCCGACCAGAGGTGCGGTGCGGTCACTTTGCGCGAAAGATCGACCGTCACCGTCTTGCCCGAGGCAACGGCAGGGACCTCGGCACGCAGAGGAGCAGACGCAAAGATCGAATTGCCCTGTGCGTCGACCAGACGCAGGTCGAGGGAATAGAAGCCGGCCTCGACATCCGATGCGGTGGAGTTGAAGATCTCTGCCGAAAGTCCGAGCTCAGCGTCAACGAACTTATCGTCCAGATCGGTGGTCACGGTGTAGTCGGCGATGTTTACGCCCGGCAGGGAATAGAGAAAGACGTCACGGAAGATGCCGGCCAGACGGAGAAAGTCCTGATTTTCAAAGTAGGAGCCGTCGCACCAGCGGTAGACCCGGACGGCGATGAGATTGTCCTTGCCGTCGGGGTTCAGATAGGCGGTGATGTCGTAGTCGGAAGCGTCGTAAGAGTCTTCGCTGTAGCCCACCTCATAGCCGTTCACATAGAGATAGTAGGCCGATTCGACGCCCTGGAAGGAGAGATAGACACGGCGTCCGGAGGCGATCCATTCGGGATCGACGTCGACATAGGTCCGGTAAAAGCCCACCGGATTGGTGACGGTGGGGGCCAAGGGCACGGTGTGCGGACCGTTGCCGTAGGCGTCGTTCGACCAGGGGTAGGTCGAGTTGGAATAGATCGGAAAGTCAAAGCCCTGGGTCTGCCAGGAGGCGGGGAGGGTGACATCCTTGAAGCCGCCGTAATAGGCTTTTTTATACGTCGAGACTTCGCCCGTGCCCTCGTAAGCCGGGGCCTTGGACATGTCGTAGTCGGTTTTGTAAAAATCCATGACGCCGGCCTTTTCCGCCGCGCTCTCGTTCTTATAGACCGCAAGCTGCCAGATATTGTCCTTGCCGGTGAGCAGCTTGTAATAGGAAGAAAGCTCGGGAGAATAGGCGCGCGCGGCGCTGTAGGCTTCTGCCGGGGATTTGTAGACGATGGTGGTGGAGGCGTGATGGTCGATCTCGCCGATCGAGACGATCTCGCTCTGATTGACCTTGTTTCCGTCGGCGTCGGCCGAATTCAGCTTTCCGGTCCATTCCAATCCGGAAAAAAGCTTTTTGTCCCGGTCGGATAGCGTGAGAAGGACGGCCTTCGGTATTTCGAGATTGATGTCCCAGGGGCTGTCCTCGGTGAAGGGATCGACGATTTCCCCGGGGGCGCCCGTGGTTGTCGGAGCGTCGTCCGACGAGGAGGGGGAAGAGCTGCCGTCCGGCGGATCGGTTTTGCTCGGATCCTTGCAGGCGGCGAGCAGGAGGGCGGTCAGCGCAAAGAGCATCACAAGGAAAAATAAACGGCTTTTTTTCATGACGTAACGTGCCTCCAAAGAATCTGTTTTATATTTATTTTACACGAAATTTTTATTTTTGTCAACCTTTTCCTTGTGCATTTCTCCGTTTTCCGTGAGAGGAAACGGACGCGGTCCTTGGCCCGGATAGAAACATAGGTGTCGAGAGCAAAAAACGATATTTCTGCACTTTCTTCATCGCGCCTCGGCAGACAGCCGCAAACCAAGGCCCAAAAACGCCTCGCTTGTTCCGCCTCTGTAACCCGCTGCCGTCGAAAAAATTGACGCCGAGCTCAAAAGCCCCTGCCGTCATGCGAAGGATTTCCTCTGCCAATAAAAAAGCAGGCGCTTCGTGAACGCCTACATTATACAACAAACGCGATATTTTTGTCTAGGTTGTTCGCCGAAAGTAGGGCGAGGCTGTTGAGCCTTTTGGGAGAAAATCCCGGAAAAAAAGGAAAAGAGGGCTTGCAATGAGGAGAGAAGAATGGTACAATAGGACAGAAAATCCGACTTTTTCTTTTTTCTTATAAGTGAAAGAGAGGGCAAGGCTATGATCGAGAAACTCAATTACCACAAGGGCCTCGAAATCCTTCATTGGGGCTGCGAGGCGCCCCGCGCGTATTTCGTTCCCTTCCACAGCGTCAAAGAGGCGGCTTCGGGAAACCGGGCCGAGAGCCGTTATTTCAAGTCGCTCTGCGGCGAATGGGATTTCTGCTATTTTCCCTCCGCGCTTTCTCTTCCCGATTTTACGGCGGAGGAGTTCGCGCCGGTCTATGAGAAAATGCCGGTGCCCATGAGCTGGCAGTATCTCACCGACCGCGGCTACGACAAGCCCAATTACACCAACGTCGCGTATCCCTTCCCCTGTGATCCTCCCCATGTGCCGGACGACAATCCCTGCGCGCTCTATCGGCGGACCTTTACGCTTTCCGCCGGAACTCTGTCGGAAAAAGAGGTCTTTCTGAATTTTGAGGGCGTGGACTCCTGCTTCTATCTCTATGTGAACAACGAGTTCGCCGCCTACAGTCAGGTCAGCCATATGACCAGCGAGATCAACGTCACGCCCTATCTTGTGGACGGCGTCAACGAGATCAAGGTGCTGGTCTTCAAGTGGTGCGACGGCTCCTACCTCGAAGATCAGGACAAGTGGCGCTCCTCCGGCATCATCCGAGAGGTCTACCTCCTCTTCCGCGACCGCATCCGCATCGAGGATTTCTTCGTTCACACTTACCTTTCGCCCGACTATTCCTCCGCCCGTGTCGAGGCGGAGGTGACCGGGAGCGAGGGGCTGAATCTGCGCTGGATGCTGGCCGACGCCGAGGGCGAGACGCTCGCCGCCGGGTTCGGCTCCGTGTCCGCCCGGATCGAGTCGCCCCGTCTTTGGTCGGCCGAGGATCCCTATCTCTACACCCTAATCCTCTCCTCGGGCAGCGAGCATATCTGCCAGAAGATCGGCATCCGGGAGGTTTCGGTGCGTGACGGCGTCTTTCTCGTCAACGGCCGTCCGGTCAAGCTGAAGGGCGTGAACCGTCACGACAGCCATCCGCTTCTCGGCTCCGCCACGCCGATGGAGAGTATGCTCGAGGACATTCGGATTCTCAAGCAGAACAACGTGAACGCGGTGCGCACCTCCCACTATCCCAACGACCCGCGCTTCGCCTCGCTCTGCGACGAATACGGCCTCTATCTGATAGACGAGGCGGACCTTGAGACCCACGGCATCCATGAAATGGGGAACTGGAGCTTCCTTGCCGAAAATCCCGATTGGGAGGAGGCCTTTGTCGACCGGGCGGTCCGCATGGTCGAGCGGGACAAGAACCATCCTTCGATTCTGATCTGGTCGCTCGGCAACGAATCGGGCTGGGGCGAGAACCACCGCGCCATGGCCCGGTATGTCCGGGGCCGTGACACCACCCGTCTGATTCACTACGAGGGCTGCAACCGCGGCGGCATGAAAGAGGAGCTGGAGCGGGGCGAGGGGCTTCTCGATCTGGAGAGCCGGATGTACGCCTCGGTGGGCGAAATGGAGGATTATCTGCGGGACAAGAGCAACACGCTCCCCTTCTTCCAGTGCGAGTATTCCCACGCCATGGGCAACGGTCCGGGCGACCTCGCCGATTACTGGGATCTGATCTATAAAAGCGACCGCTTCGCCGGCGGCTGTGTCTGGGAGATGCTCGACCACTCGGTGGCCCTTCCCGACGGGAAGGGGGGCTATCGCTTTACCTACGGAGGCGATTTTCAGGATCACCCCAACGACGGAAACTTCTGCGTGGACGGGCTTGTCTACCCCGACCGCCGTCTTCATACCGGCATGCTGGAGGTCCGGCAGGCCTACGCGCCTCTTCTCATCACGGCGGAAAACGCCGCCGAGGGCCGCTTTGTACTGAAGAGCCGCCGTTTCTTCACCCGGCTGTCCGATCTTGAGCTCTTCTATATTCTCGAGAGAAACGGAAAGACGGTGGCCGAGGGAAGGCTTTGGCAGACCGATCTCGGTCCCGGAGAAGAGAAGGCGCTCCGCGTGGAATATCCCGCTCTCGAAAAGGGACGTGTCTTCCTCTCCTTTGTGGCGCGCCTTGCCTTGTCGACCGCCTGGGGAAGTGCCGGGCAGGAGGTCTGCCGCTATCAGTTCGAAATCCCCACCGAAGAGGAGCCGGTAGAAAAGGCGCCGAAGGAGGGCGATATTCTGGTGGACGAGGACGAGGCGGCGCTCGTGATTACGGCCGGCGAGACAGTCTATACCTTCGATAAGCGCCGCGGCCTGCTCTCCTCTTTGCAGAGCAACGGCAAGGTCCTCCTGACCGAGCCGGCAGTTCCGGTGATCTGGCGTGCCCCGATCGACAACGACCGCAATGTCGTCGGACAGTGGTATCGCGCCGGCTACGAGCGCGCGGCGGTGAAGTGCCGTTCGGTGCGCGTGGTCAAGGTGGACGGCGACGAGGCGGTGATCGAAGCGCTTCTCTCGCTGGGAGGCCACTCGGTCCGTCCGGCGCTCGAAACGCGGATCGTCTACACCGTGGCGGCCACCGGGGAGCTTCGCCTTTATCAGAAGGTGAAGGTCGATCCCCGCTTCCCCTTCCTGCCCCGCTATGGGATGCGCTTCGTTCTGCCGCAGGGCAGCGAGCGGATGGCCTACTTCGGCCGCGGCCCGATGGAGGCCTACGCCGATAAGCGGCTCGCCTCGCGGATGGGGCTTTTCTGCGGGAATGTCCGGGACAATTTCGAGCACTATGTGATGCCGCAGGAGAACTCCGCGCACGCCGATACCGAGTGGGCCGCCGTCTGGTCGACGGCAGGGCAGGGCATCCTCTTTGCCGCCGACGCGACCTTTACCTTCAACGCTCAGCACTATTCCGCCGAGCAGCTGACCGCCGCCCGGCATGACTACGAGCTTGTGCCCGACGAGAGGACCTTTGTCTATCTCGATTACAAGCAGAGCGGCTGCGGCTCCAATTCCTGCGGGCCCGCCCTGGCCGAAAAGTACCGGCTGGCCGAGAAGGAGTTCGAATTCTCCTTTGCGCTCAAGCCGGTTTTGGCCAACGATACCGACTTCTTCCGGGAGAGCGCCCGGATCGTGAAGGGCTGACCGGTTTTTCCGAGAAAGGCTGCTGGAAATTGCCTCTGAGAATCGCCAAAGAGGCCAAAAACGCCCCGTTTTCTTTTGAAAACGGGGCGTTTGACTTTTCTCTGCGGCGTTTGGCTAATTATGCCGGACACGGACACGGGCCGGCTTTTTTGCGTTCGAGAGAAGCGGCCGGCGGCACCGACTCCGGTTATTTCGGATTGGGATCGGCCGCTCTTTCGAAGCCGGGCAGGGCTCCGAAAAGCTCCCGGACAAACCATATGCTGTCGGCGGAGAGCGCGAAGCTTTTTCCGGCAAGATAAGCCAAGGGACCTTCGGGCGCAAACGCGAAGGTGACCCTGTAGGAGCAGAGGGCCTGATATTTATAGCCCTTCAGGCGGTCGCTTTTGTTGACGCCGTACTTGCCGTCCCCCACGAGCGGGTGTCCGATCGAGGAAAGGTGCGCACGGATCTGGTGCGTCCGGCCGGTGACAAGCTCGACCGAAAGCAGGGAGAGTCCGTTTTTTTCACAGAGAACCCGGTAGCGGGTGAGGATGGCTTTGGCGTTCGGAGAGATTTTTTTGTCGTAGACGTAAACCTGATTTTTCGCTTCATCCTTGACAAGAAAGCCCGAGAGGCTCCCTTCTTTCGGGACAAAAATTCCGTGCGCGGCAGCCAAATATTCTTTGTGAATCTCCCGCTCTTTGATTTTCTCGTTGAGAACCCGCAGGGCGGCGGCGTTTTTCGCGGCGATCACAATGCCGCAGGTGTTGCGGTCGATGCGGTTGCAGAGCGCCGGGGCGAAGCTGTTCTCCTCGTCGGGGCGGTATTCGCCCTTGCGGTAAAGATAGGCCTTGATGTGAGAGATCAGCGTGTTTCTGTCCTCGCCCTCGTCCTCGTGGACAAGAAGCCCGGCCCGCTTGTTGACCAACAGCAGATTTTCGTCCTCGTAGACGACCTCCAGCCGGGGCGCGAGGATCCGAAAGGCCTCTTTGTTATCCCGGGCGAAGAATTCGTCGGGAATGTAGAGATCGAGGATATCGCCTTCGGCAAGCCGGGTGTCCGGTTCGCAGCGCCGGCGGTTGCATTTGATTTTTTTCGTGCGGATGAATTTATAGAGAAGCGACGGAGGCAGGGCCGGCATCGCCTTGGTCAGAAACTTGTCGATTCGCTGTCCGGCGTCGTTTTTCCGGATTGTAAAGCTTTGCATTCGACCATCCTCTTTTGGCGTCGTTTTGGCGGCGGGGCTTTTGGGGTGTAAGCCCTACGGGAATTTGTGCGGGGAGGGGAGAGAGAGAAGCGCGGAGAAAACTTTTGCAAAAAAGGGCGGGAAGAAATCCCTTGGAAAAAGAAGCCGCGCGGACGCCCGCAGGAAAAAAGCCGGCTTTCCGGAAAAAGCTTTCGGGAAAAAGCGGCCTTTCCTGCGCTATGGCGGGCGAATATGATTCAGTCGGGGAAGCTGACCCGTCGGATGTCGGCGCCGACGCCGGCGAGCTTGCCGACAAGGTCGTCGTAGCCCCGCTCAATGAGCTCGATGTTGTCGATCACGGTGATGCCCTCGGCGGCAAGGGCCGCGATGACCACCGCCGCGCCGCCCCGCAGGTCGACGGCGCTGACCTGTGTTCCTTTCATGGGAGCGCCTCCCTCGACAATGGCGGTCTTGCCCTCGACCAGGATATGCGCCCCCATCCGGACAAGCTCCTCCACATAGCGGAAACGGTTGTCCCAGACGCCCTCGGAGACATAGCTGGTTCCCTTGGCTCCGCAGACCAGCGCGCAGATCTGGGGCTGCATGTCGGTGGGAAACCCGGGGTAGGGCACGGCCTTGACCATGATGCGCGTAAGCTCTTTGTCCGGCTCCCGGACAATTTCCACGCTGTCGTCGGCTACGTTTACCGTCACGCCCATTTCCAGAAGCTTGGCGGTGACCGACTCGATATGCTTGGGGATGACGCCGCGCACGACGACGCGGCCTCCGGCAGCTGCCGCGGCGGTCATGTAGGTGCCGGCCTCGATCATGTCGGGAATGATGTCGTAGGAGCAGCCGTGCAGGTTCTTTTCCCCGCGGATCTTGATGGTATCGGTGCCGGCGCCGGTGATGTGGGCGCCGCAGGTGTTCAGGAAGTTGGCAAGGTCGACGATATGCGGCTCGCGCGCCGCGCTTTCGATGATCGTCATGCCCTCGGCGCGGGTGGCGGCCAGAATGGCGTTGATCGTGGCCCCGACCGACACCATGTCGAAAAAGATGTGGCTGCCGTAAAGGCCGTCCTTGGCCTCAGCGTCGATATAGCCGCCGTTGACCTCGGCGGAGGCCCCCAGCGTGCGGAAGCTCTTTAAGTGCTGGTCGATGGGGCGGGTGCCGAAGTCGCAGCCGCCGGGATAGCCCACATGGGCCTTTCCGTAGCGGCCCAGCTTGGCGCCCACTAAGTAATAGGAGGCGCGCATTTTCTTTACGAGCGAGAGAGGAATTTCCGCGTTTTCGTCGAGATGGGTCGTGTCGATCTCGGTCGCGCTGCCCCGCCGGACGCAGGGCGCGCCCAAGAGGGTGAGAATCTTCAGGGTGAGGTTTATGTCGTTGACATCGGGCAGATTTTCAAGGACGAATTTGCCGCCGACCAGGACGGTGGCAAAAAGAATCGGCAGGGCCGCGTTCTTCATGCCCGAGACGTCGATGGTACCGTACAGCGGTTTTTTTCCGCAAATCACAATTTTGTCCATGGATGTATGATCGCATTTCCGTTACAGGCTCTCTGCGAAGCTCCTTCATCATAGTACTTTACGGGAAAAGACGGACGGTTCCGGCTTGTCGCTTTTCGGATTCGCCCAGAACGGCGGCTTTTCGGCCGGCGGGACCCGATAGTGGGAGGCGGTTTTCTGTGTCACTGCAACACAAAAAGAAGGTCGCCTTACCACCTTCGTCAGTATAACACAGGAATGTGAACAGACTGTAAACAAATGCCGGGAAACCGAAATATTTCCATGTCCTTTGCCGACGGGAAAGGTCGGCAGTCTTTTCCGTTTTCAGTATATGCAGCGCGGGCGCGGTCGGTCCGGTTCCGCCCGGTCCGGGGCGGGTTTTCCCCTGTCAAGAGAAGAGGCCGGCGCTTTTCCGGGCGGCCGGAGAAAAGAGCGGTTCCGGTGTCGGACGTCAGTTTTTATCCGGCCAGAAGGGGCACTCTCTGTCCGACGGCGGTTCTGACTATGAGAATATCGGCAAAGGAAGATCCGGCTCACCGCCGCCCGGCGCTCCGAGACGCTACCCCCTCCTTTTGCCGCGCCGGCGACTTCCTCCGAAACCGCATTTTCCTTAAGAAAAAGTCCGGTTGGAGGCGTGGTGGAAAGACCGGTCTGCTGCCGGTCGGCGGTGTGTTTATAAGTAGTTCTTAGTAAAAACAAAAAATGTGAAAATTAAACAAAAAACGGAGAACAAAACAGGAACTATTTGTTCTATTTTGCTTCTTTACATTATCGCTTTAGCATGGTAAAATGCTAAACAGAACGAAGACAGTAAACGACATCGGAAAGAAGGAAATCTTTTATGAAAAAATTATCGCTCCTCCTTATGGCTCTTATCCTGGTATTCGCTTTGGCCGCCTGTGCCTCCGACACCGGCAGCGATTTGGAATACGTCAAGAAGAACGGCAAGATGATCATCGGCTACACCGTTTACGAGCCCATGAACTACACCGACAAGGACGGAAACTTCACTGGGTTTGATACCGAGCTGGCTAAGGCCGTCTGCGCGAAGCTGGGCGTGGACGCCGAATTCGTTATCATCAACTGGGGCACCAAGGAGGTCGCCCTCAACGGAAAGGACATCGACTGCATCTGGAACGGTCTGACTCTGGATGCCGAGCGTGAAGCCAACATGGCCTGTACCGATCCCTATGTCAAGAACGCGCAGGTCGTCGTTGTGAAGAAGGATTTCGCGTATACCGACACCTCCTCCCTGATCGGAAAGACCGTCTGTGCCGAGATCGGCTCTGCCGGTGAGACCCTGATCAAGGGCAGCGACGACGGCAAGGGCAATGTCACCCCTCCCGAAGAAAATCTCGCAAAGGCAGACTATGTCGGCAAGGAGGTGCAGACCGACTGCCTTTTGGAAGTCAAGGCCGGTACCGCACAGGCCGCTATTCTGGATATGACCCTGGCCAACTCCATGGTCGGTGAGGGCACCGATTATGCCGACTTGGTCATCGTGGATCATCTGGCGGAAGAGAATTACGGCGTGGCGTTCCGCAAGGGAAGCGATATCCGTGACGAAGTCAACAAGATCTTTGCCGAAATGGTCGCCGACGGCTCCATGAAGGCTTTGGCCGACAAGTACGGTCTGGAACTGGCTGATGCGGAGTAAAATCAAACAGCGGGAAATTTTTTTGGGACAGGGGGCTTGCCCTCTGTCCCAATACCTGTGCTTTACGGAATTTGTTTTTTGAGGTTTTTCCATGGATGTCATTTATTCCCGCCTGACGCAGGCGTTTTTGCTCAATAACGTTCGCCTGTTCTTCTTCACCCTGCTCTTTGCGCTTCCCCTGGGACTTCTCATTTCCTTCGGCTCTATGAGCAGGTGGGCGCCTTTTCGTTTTTTGGATCGGCAGAACGGGGCCAAGGGCATTCAGAAGCGCCTGGCCGATTTCCGTCCCGTCAGCGCATTGGTGAAAACCGTGGTTTGGATCGTGCGCGGTACTCCGCTTATGCTGCAGATCCTGATCATCTATTTCGGTCCGGGTCTTCTGAATCTGGCCTTCGGGTGGGGCGGCGGTTCCTCCGGCCGCATGACGGCTGCCGTCGTGGCCTTCTCCCTGAACTACGCCTGCTAGTCCTCCGAGATCTACCGCGGAGGCATCGAGGGGATCCCTGCGGGGCAGAGGGAGGCCGGCGAGGTGCTGGGCATGACCAGGACCCAGATCTTCTTCAGGGTCACGCTCCTGCAGATGGTCAAGCGCATCGTACCTCCTATGTCCAACGAGATCATCACCCTGGTCAAGGATACCGCCCTTGCCAACTACATATCGGTTATGGAGATCATCATGACCGCCAAGGAGTACACCTCCAAAGGACTCATCTGGCCTCTGTTTTCCACCGCTCTCTTCTTTCTGGCCTTTGTGGGCATTCTCACCCTTTTCTTTGGCTGGATCGAACGGAAGCTCAGCTATTTCCGCGCCTGAGGAGGGGATCTGTCGTGTCTGTTTTGGAAGTAAAGAATATCCGTAAATCCTTTGACGGGAAAAAGCATGTGCTGGACGGCATCAGCTTTTCTCTGGAGAAGGGGGAGAGCGTGGCCGTTATCGGCTCGTCCGGCAGCGGCAAAACCACGCTTCTGCGCTGTCTCAATTTTCTCGAGCGCCCCGGCGAGGGCGAAATTTGGGTGAGCGGCGAGATGATTTTCAATGCCGCCGACCCCAGTACCCAAAAGGAAAGCCAAATCCGCAGAAAGCGCCTGCACTTCGGTCTGGTGTTCCAGAATTTCAACCTTTTTCCCCAGTATACCGCCAAGGAAAACGTCATGCTGGCCAGCCGGCTTCTGGCGAAGGAGCGGGAGGACTACCGCAGCCGCAAAAAAGCCATCCTTAAGGAGATTGAGGAGGAGGCCGAGGAGCTGCTGGCGCAGGTGGGTCTCAGGGAAAAGACCGCGCTCTACCCCCATCAACTGTCCGGCGGGCAGTGCCAGCGTGTGGCCATCGCCCGTGCCCTGGCTCTGCACCCCGAGATTCTCTGCTTCGACGAGCCGACCTCCGCCCTGGACCCGGAACTGACCGGCGAGGTGCTGAAGGTCATCCGCTCTTTGGCGGAAAAAAAGGCCACCATGATCATCGTTACCCACGAAATGGCCTTTGCCCGCGATGTGGCGGACCGCGTGATCTTCATGGACGAGGGCGTCGTGGTGGAAGAAGGCCCGGCCCGGCAGGTGATTGATACCCCCGCGGCGGAGCGTACCAGGCAGTTTTTGGCAAGATACTCCCAGGAGCAGCTATAAAAAAACGTTATGCGGGAGCAGTGACAAAGACAAGTTACGGTAACATTTAAAGTTGCGGCAACATTTAATTAAATATTAAAATATAATTAAAAATCGACCGGCCTTTCGCACAAGTCTATTGAGAGGCTCTGTGCGGAAAAGCCGGGGATCGACTGTTGTTTCGAAAAAAAGGGGCGCCGGGATTCCCGGCGCCCCTTTGGCTTTTTGTTGCTCTTGGAAAGACTTCCCCGGCGGTTGTGATAGGCCGGACGGTCAGTCGGCTTCCGGATTGGCCTTGAAATACGCCACGGTCAGATCGACGACAAGCCCGTAGCTTTGGATGCCCTCTTTCACGCCCTGTATCTGCTGGTAGGCGTTGTTGACCGCCTCTGAGACCGAAGCGGCGGCATTGTCCTCGTATTTTTCGAAAAATTCATTGAAGGCCAGGATTTCGCCTACGATGCGGTCGTCGGCGATCGCGTAGATCTCCTGAAAGAGATCCTTGTCGGCCGCGGCCAGAGCGTTGACAAAATATTTGAAGGTTTCGACATAGCCGCTGTAGCGGATGAAGGGGTCGTCGCTGGCGGAGCAGATCAGAAAGGCCACGAAGTTGGCCTCGTCCTCTTTGGCAATGCCCCGTTGATGGGCCATCTCGTGGGCCATGGTCTGGGGTATGGTCCCGTCCGGGAAGTTGGTGTTGATGTTGGCCTCTCCGGTCATATAGGAGTAGATGCCCGACAGATGGGTGTAGGTCAGAGGCTCGCTGGCCAGAACCGGCTTGACCCGGGAGGTGAGCGTCGAGAGAAAGGCGTACTCCTTTCCGGCTTCTTTATAAACTTCGTTGAGCCTGCGGTTCAGCTCGCTCAGATCATACGGCATGACCGAAGCGCCGTTTTCGTCAAATTCGATCTCGTCGAGCAGGGCGTCGGTCTTTTCGAGCAGAAGCTTGGCGGTCTCGAACAGCTCCTCGGCCGAGACGTCCTTCCGGTCAAGGCCCATCTCCTCATGGATCGGCGTGCCGAAATACGAGGTCCCCAGCGTGAAGACAAAGAGCGTATAGAGCGTCGCCACGCCGGCCAGAAGGTAGGAGAGCATATAGCGCGAGGGCTTCGGATCGGGCTTTTTGGCGAGCTTGACGGCAAAAATTATGGCGACGACCGCGGCGGGCAGAATCAGATAGACCAGCATTTCGGCCAGCGAAAAGGGAAAGATGCCGGTGATTTTGGCGAGAAGAAAGCGCACCCCGGCCGAAATCGTGCGATTGACAAAGTCGGCCACGGCGGGGATCT
>CALXKW010000035.1 GCA_944389045.1 uncultured Clostridia bacterium
ATTGAAACCGCCGTGTACCGAACGGTACGCACGGTGGTGTGAGAGGACGGCGGCTAATCACCGCCTCCTACTCGATTCTTCTTTCTCCCTTAGCTTTTTCTCTGCATGGTTCCGCTCGCCGCCCTTTTTCATAATCTGTATTGTACTGACTGAACAGAAACCCGGCGAAGGAAGGACGAGTTACCAAACGGCGCGGCCGGTATCGTTTTTACCAGCGGACCAATTAAAACAGCTCTGCAAGGCGTCGCACCGCCTTGCAGAGCAGAAAGGGGTAAACTGTGGAACTGATCGATACTGGCTACGGTTGGCTTGATCCCGCATCGGGCGTCGAGTACGCAGCCGACCGAGAAGCCGTCGAAGGGGATCAAACACCGCGCGGACCGTCCCGGGGCGAAAGCCCCGGGACGGTTCCCCCGTCTGCATTGTAGCAAAGGGCGGGGGAATGTCAAGCACTTTTTTACGTAATAATGATCTGTACACCGAGCAAAACACAGAAAATCAGAGCAGGTAGGAGAAAGGCGGATATGCTGCACGTACGCTGCGGCGGTCGGAAAGAAGGGAAGCGGGCGTCAGGCTGCCTTGTTTTCAAAACGAGGGGAAAAGAGCCAGTGGGCAAAAATTATAAAAAAAAGGCGGAAGATATATTTTTTTTCGTGATTTATGAATAAAGCCTTGACTTTCAAAACAATTTCCTGTAAAATGAAAGGCAGGATAAACCATGAAAATTTTTTAATGGAGGTTATCATGAAGAGAACACTTTCCCTCATCCTTGTTTTCGCCATGCTCGTCTGTATGGTTCCGGCCTTTTCGCTGGTCTCTGCGGCTGCCGACGATGTGAAGTATGGCTTGAACGCGGATTTCTATCAGCTGAGCGGGAAGGGAAACCAATCCGATACCTACCGCAATGTCATCGGCACCGATACCGGCGAAGGAGCGCAGGCCGACTACAACGACACGCAGCGATTTGATCAGTCGATCGAGCGGCTTCTGGAATTGTCGGTCGTGGAAAGCACCCGTCAAAATGTCACTTCTTTCCCGCCCGTGCTGCCGGGATGGCAGACCGGCGAACCTCTTGACCGCGACGGCTATATGATCAAATGGACCGGCACCATCACGGCCAAGGAATCGGGTACATACACGCTGGTCGGCCGGAAGGTCGATAACGGCTTTGTCGCTTTTGTCGAGCAGAACGGCGAGAAGAAAAAGGTCTATGAGTATTGGGCCGGAAGACATTGGTTCGATGCCGACGGCCTGACCCTGCCTTCGAATCTCGGCAGCTTTACTCTGACCGCCAACACGCCGACCGAGGTGGAGTTCTGGTATCTTGAGACCAACGGCGGCCAGGTGCTGGAGCTCGGCGTGACCTCCGAGGGCGACGATGCGCTGAAGAATCTTTCGGACGTTTTTACCTTCAATTTTACCGAAACGCTCTACTATACCAATCTGATGAGCGGGGATGAAGGCCATGACCGGATCCGCAACCTGCTTCCCAACGGCGTCACGGCCGACGGCGCGGACGCGGTGGACGACAACGGCTGCCAGGCCAATATGGAAGGAAATCATCACTACAGCGAATCGATCGACGCGATCAAAAAGCTGATGACCAAAATGGGCAGCGCCACGGTCCCCAATTATGAGACCGCTTCCTTTGCTTACGGCCTTCCCTTCGGAATGACCGAAGAAGATTTCCTCATCGAATACAACGGCTGGGTCACCTCCTCCAAGGGCGGGACCTACGAGTTCGGCACCCGTGTTGTCGATAACTGCCTGTTTGTCGAAATCATCGATCCCGATACCAATCAGGCGACTACGGTCTATGAGTTCTGGGCCAGAAATGTCTGGAACGACAACGGGACCACCTACTATGGCAAGACCATTGAGCTTGAAAAAGACAAGGCCTACCGGATTCACGCCGTTTTTCTGGAGATCAACGGCGGGCAGGGCGTGGATACCCGCTATAAAGTGAACGGCACCGAGACCGATCTGAACGGCTCCGGTCTGGTCTTCACCACCGAGAAGCCCACGTCTCCCGTGAGCGCCAATACGGTGACCTATTTTGAGCGGGGCGCCGAATGGTACTACATGACCTCCGGCGAGGAAAACGACGCCGCACCCGCGGAGGGCTGGATGACCGATGCTGCTGTTTACGGCAGCTGGGAGACGGCGAACGCCGACCTCGGCGAGAATGGTTCGAATGTCTGGGACACCGACGATGCGGCTTCGCGAAATCAGTCGATCTGGGCTGTGAAGGAATTCACCGTGGAGAATGTCAACGCCATCGCCGACTGGGCGATCATGACCGAGATGTTCTTCGACGACAACATCCACGTCTACATCAACGGCAATCCCGTCTTTATCCACGCCACCTGGAACGACGGCTATACCACCTATAAGCTGGCTGAAGAAGCTTCTTCTCTTCTGAAGACCGGCAAGAACACCATTGCGGCCAGCCTGGTGCAGGGCCACGGCGGTTACGCCTTCGATATGAGCCTGTATGTCACCAAGGCCGACACTTCCGCTTATAAGCAGGTGGTGACGGGAATCTCCACCGCCGATCAGCTTCTCTCCTATGTGGCTTCGGTGAACGCCGATCCCGAGGCGGGCAAGGGGCAGGTTGTCAGCATCAACGCCGACATCGATATGAGCGGCAAGACCTGGACGCCGATCAATCGCTTCATCGGAACCATCGAGGGCAACGGACACACGATCAAAAATCTTTCCTATACCGCTTCGGTCGATTCCTCTTCCGGAAACCAGTATGTCGGTATGTTCGTGACCGATCTGGCCAACAACAACGCCAACGGCCGCATCCGCAATCTGACCTTTGAAAACTGCAGCTTTACGGTGAAAACCTCGGGCGCCAACTTTGTTTACGCCGGCATGGTGGCGGGTTCGGTTGACCGCGCCAATCTTACAGGCGTCGTTGTGAAGAACTGCACGCTCGAAAGCGACGGCTACGCGGCGGCGGGACTGGCCGCGCGCGCCTGCTGGGGAATCTCGGACGGCCACATCCTGAACTGCAAGGTGGAGAACAGCAGCATCAAAGCCGTCGATCTGGCGGTCGGCGTTGTCGCCTTTACCGAAGGGAGCGACGAGGTCGTGCTGACCGGCAACGAGATCGCGAATTCCACGCTGACGGCCGAGACGACCGCGCCCGGCGTGGGCGAGGGCAACAGTGCCGTCAACACCGAAGGACTGACCGTGCGTACTTCGCTGACGCTTGATGCGGGCAAGGACTGGGCTGCGTATTATCAGTATCGCGTCAACGCTTACGACGAGACCCTATACGATTACCGCGTCGTGGTTGTGGCTAACACCGATTGGCTGAAGACCAACTATACAAAGGGCTTTGAGGTTTCCTTTGCCGAGGGAAAATCCCTTACCGACACGCCCGCGGAGGCATTCAAAACGGTTTCGGCGACCACCGATGCGTGCGTCGATCTTTACGAAGCCGTCGGGGAGACCGTGGTCTTCGGTTGGGTTGTGACCGAGGTTCCCGGAAATGACTATACGCCTACGGTGACGCTCGGCAAGTAAAATCGCGCACATTCGTTTCGCGCTTATTCCGTCGATCCGCCTGCCCATCGGGCAGGCGGATTTTGTATGTTTCTGTTGGAAAGCGGGGACAAGTAAAAAAGGCGGTTCAAAGAAAAAGCGCTGCTTGCATCTTTGAATGAAGTCTTCGAAGCCCGAAGCGATGTTCAAACCAGTATTCCGGAAAAATTTTTTAGATAAAACGACACCCCGCTCTCCCGGGCTTTCAACGGGAGGGCGGGGCGCGCTTCTCAGGAACGGATGTATGGAAAAAGAAGCGGTTGAATCTGAAAAGAGAGGGGAGGTATTCTTTTCAGAACTCTTCTTTTTCGCGGGAAGTTATCGATTCTGCGCCGGGAATTTCGCCGGCATGGAAGTGCGTTTTCATGCCGGCGAAACCTTTCGCGTTTCTTGCGGCGGTTGGTTTCGGCCGCTATCCATCTGTTTTATCGGTCGGGGCGGCGGACGGCTGTTTTTTTGCCGCAGCGGCACTGCGGCAGCTTCCGCACATAGCGCAGTGGGCGCATCCCGCGCCGCAGGACGACTTCCCGCTTTTTCTGGCCTTGACCAGACGGTAGACGATGCATGCGACGATGGCGGCCAGACCGACCGAGATCAGAATGGTGGCAAGATGATTCAGAAGCCAAGTCATAGGAACTCCTTTTTTTCCGAAATATAAATTCGGAAGCAGTTGAAAAGAAGGGAAAAATCGGTTTAAGGAACCATCTGGGGCGTACGCTCGTTTTGTTTTTGCTGTGCGTTCTTTTTCTTAGCCGGCCGCACCGTCAGGAAGACAAGCAGAGCCACAAGGAGAAGGGCCACGATGACGCCCAGTACATTGCCTTTTCCGATGAAGAGATTTCCCAGCTGGTTGACGATCAGTGCGATGACGTAAGCGAAGCTACACTGATAGAGAATGGCGAAGGCGGTCCATTTCCCGCTGTTCATTTCCCGCTTGATCGCGCCCATGGCGGCGAAGCAGGGAGCGCAGAGCAGGTTGAAGACTAAGAAGGCGTATCCGCTGACCGTCGTAAAAGCGGCGGCCAGATTGGCGTAGACCGTTCCGGTTCCGCCATAGAGAATGCCCATGGTGCCGACGATGTTTTCTTTCGCCACAAGACCGGTGATCGAAGCCACGGCGGCCTGCCAGGTGCCGAAGCCGAGGGGCCTAAAGAGGAAGGCGAAGACACTGCCGATGACGGCCAGAATGCTCTTATCCACCTCATCCTCCGCCAGCATACGGAAGCTGCCGTCGACAAAGCCGAAATAGGTCGTGAACCAGATCACAATCGTGGAGAGGAGAATGATGGTGCCCGCTTTTTTGATGAAAGACCAGCCGCGTTCCCACATGGAGCGAAGGAGATTCGGAACGGTAGGCAGATGATAGGCGGGAAGCTCCATGACAAAGGGAGCGGGATCGCCGGAAAAGGGACGGGTCTTCTTCAGCATGATGCCCGAAAGGATGATGGCAAACATACCGAGGAAATAGGCCGAGGGAGCCACCCACCAAGCGTCGTTGAAGAGGGCGCCCGCGATCATGGCGATAAAGGGCAGCTTGGCGCCGCAGGGAATGAAGGTGGTGGTCATGACCGTCATGCGGCGGTCGCGCTCGTTCTCAATCGTGCGGCTGGCCATGATTCCGGGGACGCCGCAGCCGGTGCCGATAAGCATCGGAATAAAGGATTTACCCGAAAGGCCAAACTTCCGGAAGATGCGGTCAAGAACAAAAGCGATACGGGCCATATAGCCGCAGGCCTCCAGAAACGCCAAAAGCAGGAAAAGAATCAGCATCTGGGGAACAAAGCCGAGCACCGCGCCCACGCCGGCCACAATGCCGTCGAGAATCAGGCCCTTGAGCGGCGCCGCAGCTCCGGCGGCATCCAACCCCTTTTCGATGAGCACCGGGATTCCGGGCACCCATACGCCGTCATCGGCGGGGTCAGGGTCGGTATAGCCGTAGGTAAACGCGGTTTCGATGGCGGCCAGAAGGTCGGCCTTGGTCGCCGTGACCGTTTCGTCCTTCATGGTCTCTTCGTCGTAGACGATGTAGGTCGCCTTTTCGTCGTCGGAAAGTCCTGCCGCGTAAGCGGACAGGGCCTCTTTGGCGGCGGCGGGGTCAAAGCCCTCGGCCTCGCTGTCCAGCGCCTCGCGGAGAGCGTCGGTGTCGGTCCCTTTTTCCTCCGCGTATTCAAGGAATCCGTTGATGACCTCAGCGGCAGAGCCGTATTCCTCGCTCTTTTCCTCATAGGCCTTCTGGCCGATTCCGAGGAGGTGGAACCCGTCGCCGAAGAGATTGTCGTTCGTCCAGTCGGTCACCCAGGCGCCGACCGTGGATACCGAGATGTAATAGACCAAGAACATGATGACGGCGAAGATCGGGAGCGCGGCAAAGCGGTTGGTCACCACGCGGTCGATTTTATCCGAAAGAGTGAGCTGACCTGCGCTTTTCTTTTTATAGCAGCTTTTTACCAGCGTTCCGATGTAGATATAGCGTTCGTTGGTGATGATGCTCTCCGCGTCGTCGTCCAGCTCTTTCTCTGCCGCCTGAATGTCCTGTTCGATGTGGGCGAGAAGATCGGGCGCAAGAGAAAGCTTTTTCAGAATCTTTTCGTCCCGCTCAAAAATTTTGATGGCATACCAGCGCTGCTGCTCTTCTGGAAGATTATGTACGGCCGCCTCTTCGATATGGGCAATGGCGTGCTCCACCGGTCCTGAGAACCTGTGCATGGGAGCGGCGGCTCCTTTCTTGGCGGCACGAATGGCTTCGTCGGCCGCTTCCATTACGCCGGTGCCCTTGAGGGCGGAGATGGCGACGACCGGACAGCCGAGGGCACGGGAAAGCTCGTCGAGCTGTATTTTGTCGCCGTTCTTTTTGACCACGTCGATCATGTTGATCGCAACGACAACGGGAATGCCCAGTTCGGTGAGCTGCGTGGTGAGATAAAGATTTCGCTCGAGATTGGTGCCGTCCAGAATGTTGAGAATGACGTCGGGCCGTTCCTCGACCAGATAATTTCGTGCCACAACCTCCTCCAGCGTGTAGGGGGAGAGGGAATAAATACCGGGAAGGTCGGTGATTGTCACTCCGCTTTGCTTTTTCAGCTTGCCTTCCTTCTTTTCCACGGTCACGCCGGGCCAGTTTCCTACGAACTGGTTGGCGCCCGTCAGGGCGTTGAACAGGGTGGTTTTTCCGCAGTTCGGATTGCCCGCAAGGGCGATGCGTAAGCTCATGCTGCCTTTTCCTTTCGTATGTTCGGATTTAAGTTAGTTTCTGCTAACTCTGCGATAAAAAAAGAGACGTTCGGAATCGGTCACTCCACTTCGATCATTGCGGCGTCAGCGCGGCGAAGCGAGAGCTCGTACCCGCGCACCGTGATTTCCACCGGATCGCCCAGAGGGGCCACCTTCCGGACTTTGACCGTCACCCCGCGGGTAATGCCCATGTCCATGATGCGGCGTTTGACCGCCCCTTCTCCATGAAGCTTTACCACACGGACCTCGTCGCCGATTTTCGTTTCTTTCAGTGTCTTCATCACTTTCCTCCTTTCTCTGTCAGATCATGATTTTCTGTGCCATCTCGCGGCTGACCGCAATGCGGGCTTCTTTTACGCTGACGATCAGGTTTCCGCCGATCGTGGTAAGGATGGTAACCGACCCGCCGGGAACAAATCCCAAATTTTCCAGATGCTTTTTGACCTGCGGGTTTCCGCCGACCTTTCGGATGATGTTTTCCTGACCGACAGCGGCAAGGGTCAGAGGCATCACAGCTTCACCTTCTTCTTCGGATTTTTCGTTTTTCCTATTGCCCGCCTTTCTGCCAAGTATCTGCCGCTCTTCTGTTCCCGACTCGACGCTCGTTTTCTGCGTATGGCGAACAAAAGGGTGCGAGCGATTTTTTCGTCCGGCCGCTTTGGGTACGCCCCAGGGATATACGGCTCCGTTTCACTCAGTTGCTCTTGGCTAACCGAACGACAATAGGAGTGGTTAGCTCTCGCTAACCACTCCTATTGTAACAGGGAAAGACTCCTTTGTCAAGAAGTTTCTTCCGTTTTTCTTCAATTTTTCTTTTTGAACAAAAAAACCATTTAGAATCTATTAAATTTGTACATATTGAGTAATCTCAGGGAGCGCTATGCCCGATCCGGGCGTTCCGCCTCCGCTCCTCGGCCTGCCTGTCGGACAAAGAAAGCGAAAGTCCGTGGTAAACGAGAAGGCGGAAATGCGGCCAAGAGCGAAAGAGGACTTTATGATAGGGGAGAGGATTCCAGGGTAGTAGTTTAAGGGCGGGGGATACCCAAAAGGACACGGAGATTCTCATAGCTGCGGCGCAGGCAGTCGAAGGGGTCCTCTCCGTAGCAGTGATCCTGTTCGACAAAAGCGTAGGCAACGCCTTCGTCCAGGCAGGCTTCCAGAAAGCCCTCGTAATTCATGTTTCCTTCTCCGACGGGCGCCATGCGGGGGGCGTGATCGATGGACGAATAGAACAGGTCTTTCAGATGGACACAGAGGACGCGGCTCTTCAGACGGTGAAGAAGTGCGATAGGGTCGGCGCCGCCGAGCTGGGCCCAATAGGCGTCGAGCGTCACGCCGACTTCTTTTTCGGGAAAGGCTTCTAAGAGCAGCTCGAGATAGGTTTTTGCCCCTTCGCTCCGCCGGCCGGGCTTTCCCTCCCGGTCAAAAAGGACAAATTCCTTGTCGTGGTTGTGATAGAGAAGGGGGTGGTTGGCCGCAGCCAGTTTTTGGACCGGCTCTCTCAATTCCTCGACCAGACGGGAAAGTCCGTCAAAGGTGGCGGAATAGGGCGTGGAGCCGAGCCCGACATAACGGCAATCGAAACGATCGTGAAAGGCGGCGGTTCCTTGGGGGTCGCCGATGATGCGCCGGTAGTCGAAATGGGTCAGATCGGCTGTGAGACCGGTGGCTGCCAGCATGTCGGCCATCTCTTCCGCTTCATAGGAGCAGACTCCGGAGAGCTGAACCGAACGGTAGCCGATGTCGGCCACCTTTTTCAGAGCTTCAAACAGATCGGGAAGCGTGCGGCACTGATCGCGCAGGGTATACATCTGAGCGCCGATAATCATGGCTTTTTCCTCCTTTTTCTTTTATGATAGCAGAGAAAAAGCGCAAAGTCAAGGCCGTCGGCGCCGCAAAAGCCAAAATCCCTCCTAAATTCAGAAAGAGAACTCCCGCCCTTCGGCGTCTCGTCACACAGGCTAATCGTCCGTCCATCTCCGGGGCACCCTCTCTTGGGCCCTGTTTTTTCATTCTTTCTGTCCTGTCATTTTGCTTTTTTTCGACATGATTTCTGCTCGTTCCTTCCATAGATAGAGAAAGCTTCCGGTCTTGACAAAAAGATTCTTCTCACTTTTAACAGTGCGTTCATGCTTTTTTTTTGGGCTCTGTTATATAATGGAGTATCGCATAATTTGCGAAGAGGAGGAATGGTATGAGTCAAACGGCAATGAAATGGACTGTCATTCTGCTTCTTTTCGTCATTATCGTTCTGCTCTCGGTCTGTCTCTATCTTGACATCGACTTTTCCGGGGGTCAGAACGGTTTGGTTTCGACGCCGGCAGGAAACTCGTCCTCCACCGATACGACCGCGGTAAATGCGTTTGCCACAGATACTGCCCCCATAACCTATACTTCCCCGGTTTTGACCGGCACCGAAACACCCGAAACCGATCCGCCCGTGACGAGCATTCGCCCTCCCGTAACCACTCCCGTGCCAACCACCGAGGTGCCTGAAACGACAACGGTCCCCGAGACCACCGAGCCGCCCTCCGTTACGACCGAGCGTCCCTATGACCCCGATGCCCCCACGATCTGCATCGATCCCGGCCACGGCTTCACCGATCCGGGGGCTGTGGCAAAGCTGAACGGGAAGGAGGTTTACGAGAGCACGATAAACCTCGAAATCTCCCTGCACCTGAAGGAAAGCCTTGAAAAGATGGGCTATAATGTGATTCTAACCCATGATGGCGTCAATCTGCCCGATGAGGAGTATCTCAGCGAGACTTCGCCGCGGTATAACGTGAACAATCGCCGCAAGTGGATTCTTGACCGCAAGGACAGCATCGATCTTGTGATCTCGGTACACTGCAATACCTATTCGACGCCGACACCCAGCGGTTCCCGCTATTACATACTTCGCACCGACGATGAGGGCTATAACAGCCGTTCCTATACCCTGATGACCAAACTTCTGCAGTCGGTGAAAACGGCCTTCGGGCTGTCCAAAGAGCCCTCCTGGGCGCGCCAGGATCTGGCGGTCCTGAAAAACGGACTGCCCTCGGTGCTTTTGGAATGCGGCTTTCTCACAAATCCCGGCGACCTTGCCCAGCTGGTAGACGCCGCCTGGCAGACCCGCTACGCGCAGGCCATCGCGGAGGGAATCGCCGCCTATTGCAAGGCTTATGTGACAAAATAAACCGACCCGGGCCGGCGCTTCGGCGGGCAGGTTAAAACACAAAGCATCCGATCGGGTCAGATCGGATGCTTTGCTGTTGAGAAGCGGTCTGTTTTCGTCTTCTAAAAAAAACAAAAATTTTTAAGATTGCTATATCATTCAAAATGCCGCTGTAAGGGACACCCAAACGGTGGCGGCTGCTCCTCTCTTTTTTGAAAGGAAATTTTTTGCTTTCGGTTTTTGCGGAAAGGATTCGGTGCATATGCTTCTCCTTTGCAGCGTGTAGTTTTTCGTGGTTGTCTAAAAAAGGTCCAAGCGGTATGCAGCCGTTTTTAACTGTTTTCAGCCGTCCATTTGCCCGTGCCCCAAATCTCGCGGGAGGCGGGAGAAAAAAGCGAAGGAAAACGGGAAGAGGGGTCAGAACTGCTTTTTCATACGTTCAAGAGCGCCTTTTTCCAGACGCGAGACCTGCGCCTGAGAAATGCCGATCTCGGCGGCGATTTCCATTTGGGTTTTTCCCTTGAAAAAGCGCATGTCGATGATCTTGCGTTCCCGTTCGTTCAGGTGACGCAGGGCCTCGCTGAGTGAAATATCTTCCAAAAGCGCCTCGTCGCAGCAGGAGAGATCGCTCAGCTGGTCCATGATATAGATGGCGTCGCCCGAAGAGCCGTCGGAATAGACCGGTTCAAAGAGGGAGATCGGTTCCACGATCGCTTCCAGTGCTTCGGCGATTTCCTCGGGGGTGCGGTGTTCTCCCTGTTTTTCCAATTCGGCGGCAATTTCTTCGATCGAGGGCTCTGAGGCCATGTTCCGCATCAGGCGATCCCGCGCCTGAAGGGCTTTGTAGGCCGTGTCCCGCATCGAACGCGATACGCGGATGGCGTTGTTGTCCCGCAGATAGCGGCGGATTTCCCCGATGATCATGGGGACGGCATAGGTCGAAAATTTTACATCGAGATCGGTGTTGAAATTGTCCACCGCCTTGATGAGCCCGATACAGCCCACCTGAAACAGATCGTCCATGTTTTCGCCCCGGCCGGTAAACCGCTGGATGATGCTGAGTACCAGCCGCAGATTGCCGTCGATCAGCTCCTGCCGCGCCTTCTTGTCGCCCTGCTTGGTGCGTTCGAGCAAAACCTTCTTTTCCTCATCGCTCAGTGTTTTCAGCTTGGCGGTGTTCACCCCGCAGATCTCCACTTTGTTATAATACATAAAGCCCCTCGGTTTCTTTCGGACTTGGGAGATTCCTCCCACGTTAGAAAGTATTGCCGACGGTGGACGGCTTTTATGCGGACGGAGCGGTGCCTTATTATGGAATAAAATGAGGAACGCGGGATGAAAAGGGGTAAAACAGAGCCCTCAAACAGAGGAACAAAACCGGTTTATAAAACACAAAAGACTGAGCCGAACAAAGAAAACAAACAAAAAGGCGGCCCTCTTTCTGAAAAGAGGGCCGCGCAGAGGGTGGAGAGGGGACCGGATAAAAAAGAGCATGCGGATGGCGTAAAAAGCGAGGGCAGAGCATTCCCGGCATTTTACTTCGGAGCGTTCTTCCTATCAAAGCGCCTTGGAATGCAAGTTCGTTCCCGCGGGAGCAACCTGTGGTTGCTCCTGCGGGAACGCTTTTTGCGTTTTTACTCACCAGTTGTCTTTGGTTTTGTCTTCGGGAATGACTTCGTTCATGGCCGCAATGGCGCATTCTATCATGCCGTCATCGGGCTCCACGGTGGTGATGCGCTGAAGCCAGAGACCGGGAGCGGAGGTGATACGGGTGAAGAGGTTGTCCTTGCGTCCCGCCAGCTTGATCAGCTCATAACCGATGCCGACCGTGAGAGGAAGGAGAAGAAGCTTGATCAGCACACGAAGCCAGGTGTCGAGAAAGGCGGGAATGAAGAAACCGAGAACCATGCTGACCAAGAGCACCAGAATGAGAAAAGAGGTGCCGCAGCGGGGGTGAAAGCGGCGCTGGATGCGGATGTTCTCGACGGTGAGAGGCAGTCCGTGCTCATAACAGAAAATCGTTTTGTGTTCGGCGCCGTGATACATGAAAACCCGCCGGATCTCTTTCATCCGCGAGACCAGAAACATGTAGAGAATCAGAATCAGAATTTTCAGAACGCCTTCAAATACCGAGCGCAGAAGGCTGATGCCGTAGGAATTGGTCGTCAGGTTGATATTGGTCAGGTTGGCGAAGAGTTTAAAAAGATAGGCGGGGGCGGCGATGAAAAGTCCGACGGCCAACAGAAGGCCGAGCGCCACGCCGAGAATCATGACGATTGTGGTGGCGGCGCCTCCGCTTTTTTCGGCTTTGGTCTCCCCCTGAGTACGCCGGATTGTCGGCGCGCCTGTCTCAGTTTCGGCAGAGGACGAAGTATCTGCGATGTCCGCTACGGAATCGAAGATCTCTGCTTCGGCCGCATCGGCCCTTTGCGTACCGTGCTGCGTCCGCGCGCTTTCCGCGCTTGTCCCGGCGTCGGCCGACGGTGTAGTTTCAAAGGACTGGATAGGGGAATCTTCCCCTTTGGGGATGCCGTTTGCCCCGCTGTTTCCCGCGCTCGCGTAAACAGCATCCGTTAAAGTGCTTTCGTCTTTTTCCTGTTCGGGGTGAAAAGCGTCGGAGGCCGGTTCGGTTTCGGTTTGGTTTTCCGCCGCGCTACCTGCGGGCGCGCTGCCGGCGGCCTCTTTTTTTTCCTCCGCCTCGACTGCTTCTTTCTCTGTACTGACGGAGTCCTCCGGTGCGGCGGAGGCTTCTTTTTTCTCTTTGGCTTTCCGGTCGGACTCCTCGGCGTCAGCCAGAGCCACGTCCGCCGAGCGCATCAGACATTTGTATCCCAGCGTCAGGGAAGAGATCATGCCGAAAATTCCCCGGATAAAGGGAAGCTTTTTGAAACGGGAGGTGGTGACGGGCGTGTCGAAGGTCTCGAGCAGAATCTCTCCCTTGGCGTTTCGGATCGCCATGGCGGTCTTCTCCGGCCCGCGCATCATAATGCCTTCCATCAGAGCCTGCCCGCCGATGGAAGTCTTTTTCCCGGTTATGGGGCAGGAGGGTTCGTGGTTGTCTTTCAGCTTTTTTTCTGACATGGGTCGCCTTTCTTTTTTTCTGTTTGGTTCGATTATACACCGCAACTATGAACACTGCGTGAACAGCTTTCTTTTTTTCGAAAGATTTCCAGAAGAAAAAGCTTCCTTCCGCCGGAGTGCGTTTCCTTCTTTTCGACAAAGTGGGAGAAAAATCTTGACAAGAACGGGGAAATGAATATAATAAAACCGGATTGCTTTTTGAGGAGTCGATTGTCATGGAAAAGAAACCGGTTACGGCCGTCATTTTAGGAGCGGGGCACCGCGCGACCATCTACGGGGATGTGTCGCTGTCCCGACCGGATAAATTGAAAATTGTGGCGGTGGCCGACCCGTCGGAAGAAAGGCGCTCCCTGGCGGCGGCGCGTTACAACATTCCTTCGTCGCGCGTCTTTTCCGATTTGGAATCGCTTGTCGCCGCCGGTCGTCTTGCCGACGCGGTGATCAACGGGACGATGGACGCCCAGCATGTGCCCACCTCTCTGCCGCTGCTCGCTCTCGGCTACGACATGCTGCTCGAAAAGCCCTTTGCCACCAGCCCCCGTGAGCTGGCCGCGCTCTATGTGGCGGCATGCGGAAAGGGCTGCCGCGTGTTTGTCTGTCACGTCCTGCGGTACTCTTCTTTTTATCTCGGGATTCGGCGCGCTCTGGCCGAGGGAGCGATCGGAAAGATCATCACCATCAACATGGCGGAAGACATTTCTTACCCTCATATGGTGGTCTCCTACGTCCGGGGAATGTGGAATAATGAGACGACCGGTACCCCGCTTCTGCTGGCGAAGAGCTGTCATGACATCGATCTGATGCTTTGGCTGATGGGAGACAATCCACCGCGTACCGTCTATTCTCTCGGCGGCGATTATGTTTTTGACGCGGACAAGGCTCCCGCCGACGCGGGCAGCCGCTGTCTTCTCGATTGTCCGAGGGAAAAGGAATGTCCCTACTCGGCGAGAAAACATTATCTTTTACGGAAAAACTGTCACGATTTTTATATCTGGCCGCGCCCCGGTATGACCGAGGCGGAAAAAGAGGCTTCTCTGCGGAAGGACAACCCCTACGGGCGCTGCGTTTGGAAGTGCGGTCATCAGGGGGTGGATCATCAGAGCGTGACGATCGGCTTTGCCGACGGCGCGCTGGGGGTTTTTACGCTGACGGGAGGTGCTCCGCGGGATGAGAGACGGATTCAGATCGTGGGGACCGAAGGCTCGATCACCGGCGTTTTCGAAGAGAACCGCTTTGTGATCCGCCGCCACGATGAAACAAAGGTCTATATGGAGAAGACCGTGGAGGAAAATATCTCGGCCTACGATAAGCACGGCGGAGGGGATGAGGCTCTGGTTCTCGATTTCTGCGATTATCTGTCGGGAGAAAAGCCGTCGCTCTCCTGCTCCGAACTCTCAGACTCTTTGAACGGCCATCTGGCGATTTTTGCCGCCGAGAAATCCCGCAGAACCGGAAAAGTCGTCTCCTTGGGGCTTTGAGCGTCCGCCGGACAAGAGGCTTCCGGATTTCTCCTCTTACTGGCCGCCGAACGGCACAAGACCCGGCATAATACAAGATATACATAAACCCGATAATTTTTTATACGTTCGAAAAAGGGCCGGGCGCCTCACGCGCCCGGCCCTTGATTTTCAGGAAAATTTTGACGAACAAGAGAGGAGCGG
>CALXKW010000036.1 GCA_944389045.1 uncultured Clostridia bacterium
GCCTCCGGCAAAATCCCGGCCATGTGAAAAGCCGAAGGATTTCGCATTCCGATTCCGCATTGCTTCTGCATTGCTTCCGCATTGCGGTCTCGTCTTCCGATTCCGCATCGTCTGACCGCGCGTTTTCTCCATTTTCTGAAAAACGGCGCTGTAAAAAAACCTACTTTTTCTGGATAACTCTTGCAAAATCCGAAGAAATATGCTATACTGTCTTCGGGCGCCGGTTATCCGGTTGTATAGGTGTACCACGGACACTTATGCAGGTCTGTCATATTGCTGTATGGCAGACCGCCTTTTTTTTACGCTCTCATTATAGCTTAAAAAAACACTTTTGTCAACCGGTTTTCGAAAATTATTTCGGTTTTTTGAAAAAATTTTTTCAACGAGTTTTTCAAGAAAAGCCTTTCATGAAAAATATCTGTCTATATAAAGCCCTCTTTCGGCGCTTTTCGCGAAAAGTTTTCCGAAAATCTCTTGCAAAATCCCGAAAACTGTGCTATTCTATCCCCGGGCGCCGGTCATCCGGTTGTATGGACGTACCTAGAACGCCTGTGCAGGTCTGTCATATTCCAGTATGACAGACCGCCTTTTTTTGCTTCTTACTTTATAAACGAGCTTTATAAACGAGAAGGCTTAAATTTATGAAAATATAAAGTGTACTTTATTTTTTCATAATGCCGACTGGGGCGGCGGGACGAGAGAATTTACCCCGGCCAGGGCGGCGGGGTGAAAGAGCCTATCCCGGCCGAAACGCTTCCGCCATTTGCCGGGACGGGGACGGACGCGCACGGCGAACGGCTACACGACAACACAGACAGCGAGCGGCGGCATAGACAACAAACGGCGGCACGTACAGCCGCACGTCCACACGTCCAGCGCACGGCGACACGGGCGGCGGGCGTCAGCAGGAGCGCGGAGCAGGAAACCCAACCGGAGCGGAGCTTCTCCTTTTTCCGTTTCCCGTCCCTATATCAGATTGCTCGGAATCAAACAGTTCCTCGTGTCGATCGGAATCGGCTCCTCGCACATACAGACAATCCCACCGTTTCCTCTTGTCAGCCGCGCCTTATCCAACAGCTCGTATTTCTTTACTTCCCGTTTGTCCGGATTGGCCGATTTCTTGATCTCCAGCGGATGAATCCTGTTGTTTTCCTCAATAAAAACGTCGATTTCTTTCGCATTGGAATCCCGGTAATAGGTGATGTTCGCCTTGGCTCTGGAGTAGGCATAATTCTTTACCAGCTCCATTACCACATAATTTTCATAATAATGCCCGCTGGCCGCCCCCATTCTCAAAACCTCGGGCGTCAGCCACATAGACAGATTGGCGCAGAGGCCGGTATCGCAAAAATAGAGCTTGGGCGTCTTGGAGAGCCGCTTCAAAAGGTTGTTGGAATAGGGCTGAAGCAGATATACGATATGCAGTCCCTCGAGCATCCTCAGCCATTCCTTGGCAGTAGGCGGGGTGATATCCGCCGTCTCGGCCAGGGTTCTGTAGCTGACCGGCTCGGCAACAAGCGCGGCGCACCCCGTCAGAAACTTTCTGAAACGAACCGTGTCGGTAATGCCGCCGGCCTCGGCCACATCCCGCATAAGGTAGGTGTCGATATAAGAGTTATAATACTCCTGCCGAAGCTCATCGTCCACGCCCAGAACCGCAGGCATGCCGCCCTCCCAAATCTGCTCAAACACCTTTACGACGTCGTTCTTCGGCACCAGGCGCTGTCTTTCCTGCAAGGCCGCGAGCGAAAAGTCCAGTTCCCCTTCCCAAACAAGGCCGCCCTTCTCTCTCTGCGAGAGGCCGAACAATTCCAGGATCCCGATTCTTCCGGCCAGGGTCTCCCGCACTCTCTTCATCATGGCATACTGCTGTGAGCCCGTCAGCCAAATCAAGCCCTTTTCGTCGGTCTCGTCGCACAGAAGCTTAATCTGCTCGAACAGCTCGGGCGCTTTCTGCACCTCGTCGATCAGAACGGGCGGCTTATAGGTCTGAAAGAACAAAACCGGATCGCTTTGGGCAAGCTCTCTTGCCTGCGCGTTATCCAGAGATACATAGGTTCGGTTCGTCCCCTCGGCCAAATGCTTCAGCATCGTGGTTTTTCCGACCTGCCTTGCTCCGGTTATCAGAACGGCTTTGAAAAAGCCGTTCATCTTCAAAAACTTTCTTTCGAGTTCGCGCCGGATATACGCCATCCCTTCGCCTCCCTATTTTTATTTTTATGAAAATCTAAAGTTTACTTTATTTTATCATAAATATTTTTGCCTGTCAAGAGATCCCCATACGGGCAGATAGGCATTTTCGGAATTTTGTCTGGCAAAATCCGTGCCGGGCGATCGTTTTTCTTTTTTCGAACGGCGGCACGTACAGCCGCACGTCCACACGTCCAGCGCACGGCGACACGGGCACGAGCGGGAAACCCGGCCGAGGCGGCGGGGTGAAAGAGCCTATCCCGGCCGAAACGCTTCCGCCATTTGCCGGGACGGGGACGGACGCGCACGGCGAACGGCTACACGACAACGAACGGCTACACGACAACGAACGGCGAACGAACAACACGGGCGGCGGGCGTCAGCAGGAGCGCGGAGCAGGAAACCCAACCGGAGCGGCGGGGCGGGCGCGGTGCGAGGGGCGCAGCGCGGTCTCGCCGCTCCTTTTTCTTCTTTTTTGTCGAAAGCACTTTACAAAAAAAAGCCTTTGTGCTAACATAATACCGTAAAATAACCGTAAAAGCGTCTTTCCCAAAAAGACGCCTGCATGCAAAAGGTACTTGCGAAAGGTATTTGCGAAAGGTATTTGCGAAAGGTATGTGGCAGAATGACTCTGGACAAAATTAAAATCGGGGAATCGGCGGTCATTACCCGCGTGGGCGGCGAGGGCCCCCTGCGCCTGCGCCTTCTCGATATGGGCCTGATCCCCCGCACCGAGGTGACGCTCATCAAAACCGCGCCGCTGGGCGACCCCATGGAATTTCGCCTGCGGGGCTATGAGCTGACCCTTCGCCGCGAGGACGCCGCCTGCATCGAGGTCGCTGTGGTGGCGGTGCGGCAGGCCGCGGCCGAGAGCGGCACCGAACAAAAGGCCGACCGCTCCGAAAAAAGCGCCGGCTCCTCTACGAAACACGCCGGGGGGGCCAAACGAACCGAGAATTCCGGCTCCTGTTCGAAGCACGCCGGCGCGGCTGAAGAAACCGGGAATAACGGTTCCTGTTCGAAAAGCATCGGCGCGGCTGAAGAAACCGAAAATGACGCCCCCTCCTCGGACAGCGCCTCCGCTTCCCAAAAGGGCGGCAGAGGCGGCAGAAAGGGGCGTGGCCGCCGATGATTTACGCGCTTGTAGGCAACCAGAACTGCGGCAAGACTACCCTCTTCAACTGTCTGACCGGCTCCAACCAGCGGGTGGGAAACTTCCCCGGCGTGACGGTCGATCAGAAAATGGGAACCATCCGGGGGACGAAGGACGCCTCGGTGGTCGATCTCCCCGGCATCTACTCGATCCGCCCCTACACGGGGGAGGAGATCGTCACCCGCGATTTCATCATCCGCCAAAAGCCGGACGGCATCATCAACATCGTCGACGCCACCAACATCGAGCGCAATCTTTACCTGACCCTTCAGCTCATCGAGCTGCGCCTTCCGATGGTGCTGGTGCTGAACATGATGGATGAGGTGCGGGCCAACGGCGGCACCATCGACATCAAAAAGCTGTCGGAGGCGCTGGGCATCCCGGTGATCCCGATCAGCGCCGCCAAAAACGAGGGCATCGGGGAGGTGGTCGAGGCGGCTCTGCGCGTGGTGAAGGAAGGAATCCGCCCCAAGGTCACCGATTTCTGCCGCGAGGATTCGGCGGTTCACCGCTGCATCCACTCGGTGACCCTTCAGATCGAGGACCACGCCAAGCGGGCGGGAATCTCGGCACGCTTCGCCGCCTCCAAAATGATCGAGGGCGACCACGGCTTCGAAGAGCTTCTGGCCCTGTCGCCCAACGAAGTGGAGCTGATCGAGCATTCGATCACCGAGATGGAGGCCGAGACCGGGCTTGACCGCAACGAGGCACTGGCCGACATGCGCTATCGCTTCATCGAGGCGGTCGCGAGCGAGGCGGTCATCAAATGCCACGAGAGCCGCGAGCACCGCCGCAGCGTGAAGATCGACCGGGTCCTCACCAACAAATATCTGGCCATCCCGCTTTTTCTCGGCATTCTCTTCTTCGTCTTCTGGCTGACCTTCGACGTCGTGGGCGGACGGCTGTCCGACCTTCTGACAAAGGGAATCGACGCGCTGGCGGCCCTGGCCGGGCGCGGCCTTGACGCCTACGGCATCAATCCGGTGGTGAAAAGCCTGATCCTCGACGGCGTTTTTGCCGGCGTGGGCTCGGTGCTCAGCTTTCTGCCGATCATCCTCGTGCTCTTCTTCTTTCTCTCGATTCTCGAGGACACCGGCTACATGGCCCGCGTGGCCTTCGTCATGGATAAGCTTCTGCGCAAGATCGGCCTTTCGGGCCGAAGCTTCGTGCCGATGCTGCTCGGCTTCGGGTGCAGCGTACCGGCCATCATGGCGACCCGCACGCTCTCCTCCGAGCGCGACCGGAAGATGACGATTCTTCTCACGCCCTTCATGAGCTGCTCGGCCAAAATCCCGATCTATGCGGTTTTCTGCGCCGCCTTTTTTCCGCGCTACGCCGCGCTTGTGATGATCGGGCTTTATGTGATCGGCATCCTTCTCGGAATCCTGATGGCGCTTCTTCTCAAATCCACCCTCTTCCGGGGCAAGCCGGTTCCCTTTGTCATGGAGCTTCCCAACTACCGGATGCCCTCGGCAAAGAGCGTCTTTATGCTCATGTGGGATAAGGCCAAGGACTTTCTCCAGCGCGCCTTCACCGTGATTTTCTTGGCGACGCTGATCATCTGGTTTTTGCAGACCTTCGATTTCCGCTTCAACGTGGTGGAGGATTCCTCCGCCTCGATGCTCGCCCTCATCGGCAAGTTCATCGCGCCGCTCTTCGCGCCGCTCGGCTTCGGGGACTGGCGGGCGGTGACCGCCCTCTTCAGCGGCTTTTCCGCCAAGGAGGCGGTGGTCAGCACGCTGGCGGTGCTGGTGGGGACCAACGTGTCCGGCCTCTCGGCCTTCCTCTCCGCGGGGGATCTCTTCACCCCCCTTTCGGCCTTCAGCTTTCTGCTCTTCACCCTGCTCTATACCCCCTGCGTCGCCGCCGTGGCGACCATCCGCCGGGAGCTCGGCTCCACCGGCAAGACGGCGCTTGTAGTGCTGACGCAGTGCGCGGTGGCGTGGCTGGTCTCCTTCGCCTTCTTCAGCGTGGCTTCGCTGATCGCCGGCTGACAAACGCCGCGCGTTTGCCGCGCCGCGTTTCTGCGCCGCGCTTGTCGATTTGCACGAGTCCGCTGCACGAGTCCGCTGCATAAAATAATTTACCCGCACTCGCGCGTTCCGTCCGCATCTTGCCCGCATTCGCACATTCCGTCCGCATCTTGCCCGTATTCGCACATTCCGTCCGCATCCGCCCGCATTCGCACATTCCGTCCGCATCCGCCCGCATCTTGCACGCCTCTTTGCCCGCCGTTTCCTTCCCTCTTTCTCCGCCCCCACTGGCGGCGGGCGGAGCCGGCAGGCGGCAGAGTACACATCCCGAAAAGGAAAATTTGTCCATGACTTGGCTGGATTATACCATTCTCGGCGTTATTCTTTTTCTTGCCCTGCTGGCCGTCGTTTATCTTCTGCGGCGCAGGAAGGCCGGAAAAGGCTGCGGAGGCTGCTCCTGCGGCGCGGGCTGCACGGGCTGTTCCTTCTGCCCGAACGGGGAAAGCTGTCCGGGAAGGAAAGGCTCTTCAAACGGCGCGAACGGCGAAGGCTCCCCGCACAGGGAAAGCCGCGTGAGCAGCGAGAACCTTCCGAGCAGCGGGGGCGGCGACGGAGACCTTCCGAACCGCAAGAGCGGCGACGGGGACCTTCCGAACCGCAAGAGCGGCGGCGAAGAAAACCGGCCGTGCGGCAAAAGCCCTTCGAACGGCGGGGACCGCCCTTCCCGGGCCGCGGATCCCGGCGCTTTCCGGACCGCGGAAGCGGAAGGGGAAAAAGACGGGGAAAAGAAAAAAAACAAAGACTCCGCACACTCCTCTTAAAAAGCGAAGACGAAAGTAAAACTTCGAAAGTAAAACTTCGAAAGTAAGACTTCGAAAGTTAGACTACCAAAACCGCTCTTTCAGCAAAAGAGCGGTTTTTATCGCATAAGAGAACGGGCCGTTTTTTCTTATATATTATATAGGAAAGAAAACGCAGACGAAACATCCGTCTGCGTTTTCTTTTGGACAAATTATCCTGACAGCTTATTTCATCTTTTTGCGCTTGCGGTAGAAGAAGACGCCTCCGACAACGGCGGCCGCCACAACGACCAGCGGGATGAGAACCCAAAGCAGTACTTTTCCGACGCTCGTCTTGCCGGAAGAATCTTTGTCGTCCGGCGCGGTCGTGCCGGGGGTCTCGGGCTGAGTGCCGGGAGTTCCGGGCTCGGTAGAGGGCGCTTCGGTCTCAGGTGCAGTCGTATCGGGTGTGGACGGGGTGGACGTATCGGGCGTGGACGGCTCGGTCGTATCGGGTGTCGTGACCTCCGCCTCCTTGACGGTGACCGAGAGGATGACCGTCAGACCGTCGGGGTTCTCCTCGGCCGAGGCCGAGAGCGTGCCGGTCAGCGTATAGGTGCCGGCTTCGGTACGGTAGGAATCGGTGTTCCAGGTCACGGCGACATCCTTCTTCGTGCCGTCGGAGAGCGCGACCGTCACGGTCTTCGGAAGCGGAAGCGCTCCCGCCGCGGTGCCGGCCGCGACGGTGATCGGGTCGGGCGTTTCGACCGCGGTGATCGTCGGGTCGGGGGCCTTCTCGACGGTGACCGAGAGGGCGGCCGTCAGAGCGCCGGGATTTTCGCCGGCCGATACCGAGAGCGTACCGGTCAGCGTATAGCTGCCGGGGACGTCAGAACGGTAGGAATCGGTGTTCCAGGTCACGCCGACATCCTTCTTCGTGCCGTCGGAAAGCGCGACCGTCACGGTTTCGGGAAGCGGAAGCGCTCCCGCCGCGGTGCCGAACGGAACGGTGATCGGGTCGGGCGTTTCGACCGAAGTGATGATGGTGTAATCTCCGCTTACGGTCACGGTCGCCGACGCGGTAAAGTCCTCCGCACCGCAGACCCCTTCGGGGTTAGAGAGCGTGCCGGTGAAGCGATAGACGCCGGGCGTCAGGGGATCGTAGGATTCGTCCGCTTCCCACACGACCGGAAGCAGCGCGATTTTTCCGAGTCCCACAACCGCTTCGACCGCGTCCGGAAGAGAAAGCTCGCTCTCGGGCGTTCCCGGCTCGGCGACGACGCGCGTGGGAAGGACATAGCGGACCGGGCTGTCGTAGAGAGCCGGCTCGTCGCTGTAGCCCTCATAGTAGGCGATCTCGGGCCGCGCGTCCTCCTCGATCAGGACGTTCTGACAGTTGACAAACTGGATATTGTCGGCGTATTTGATGCAGTAAGCCCAGGCATTGGAGCGGCCTCCCGCCGAATAGTGCTCCGGATAGCCGCTTCCCACGCCGTTCGGGAAGTCGGGAACTGTGGTGTAGCCGCCGGGCATTTCGAGATAGACGTTCTCGAAGAGGACGTTTTCGATCTTGTGCTCCTCGTCAAGGCCGATCAGCAGCACCTCGTGGACGTCCGCGTCGTAGCTGTGCGGAGGCATCATGGCTTTGACAAAGGAGATGTCGCGGAAGACCACGTCGCGGATATAGCCGATGCGCATGCCGGGGTTATCGACCGGCTGGCGGCCTCTGTTTCCGACCGAGAAGAAGATCGGGGCGTCGACCTCGCACATGGTGACCCGCTCGAAGAGCAGGTTTTCGATCTCGGCGCCGTCGGCGGACTGCATGGTGATGCCCGCCTTGACCACGTTCTTCATGGTGATGTCGGAGACCGAGAGGTTTTTCAGCGAACCGTAGGTGTCGGAGCCGAACTTGATGCCGTTCGAGCGCGACTGGATCGTGAGATTGCGGACTTCGATGTTCGCGCAGCCGAACAGGCTGGAGGATTTGAAGCAGAGTCCGTCGTCGCCCGCCAGAATGTTGCAGTTCTCGATCGTCAGGTTGATGACGTCGCAGGGGTCGATGCCGTCCCGGTTGGGGGTGTTCATACTGTTGACGTTGACGTTCCGTATCGTCACGTTGCGCGACTCCATCGGAACCAGCGTCCAGAAGGCGCTGTTGACGAGATTGACGTTCTGGATCGTCACGTTTTCGGAGAGAATCGAGAGAATCACGCAGGGGCGCGCGTCCTGAAGTCTCCGGTTGGTTGCCGGGTCGTTGACGCGGTAGCCGTAGAAGCCGTTGCCGTCTATGGTGCCGCCGCCCTCGATCCGGACGTTCGTGGCGTTCTCGGTCAGAATCAGGCCGCGCCCGATCTGCCGGTAGTTGATCAGTCCTTCGCAGGACTCGATGAGCGGATAATGATTCTTCGCCATGACGCCGAGGATTCTCGCCGTAGGCGCGATAAAGAGGGTGGTGTCGCTTCTGACCTGAAGGGTGCTGGCGAGGAAGACGCCGTCTGCAAGAAGAACGGTTTTCCCGGTGAACGCGGCGTCGTCGAGCGCGTGCTGGATCGCCTCGGTATCGTCGGTGACACCGTCGCCCTTGGCGCCGTAGGCCTCGTCCTTGACGTCGATCACGTTGTCCCAGTCGATCAGGCCGCCCGAGAGCGAGCTGCCCTCATAGATCGCGAGAGAATCGATGTAGGCCGTGTTGTCGGTGCCGAGGGTGAAGCTCACGCGGCTGACTTCGGAAACCTCTTCGGCAAAGGAAAGATCGGTCATGCGCAGAGCGCCGTCCACGTAGAGGTCATAGCGCCGCGTGTCGGTGTTGACCACAAGGCGGATCTCGTACCAGTTGTCAGCCGGGTAGTAGGCGTAGGGCGAAGCGCCGTCCATGACCTTGACCCAGTTGTCGCCGTTTACGGCGAAGAGGCTGTTGTGGTAGAAGGCGACGCCGGCGGCGACGCGGTTTTCGCTGTCGGTCAGCATCGGCATGGCGGCAAATCCGATTCCGGTCACGCGGATTTTGACCTTGAAGGTGAAGAGGCCTGCCACCGCGGGCAGCTCGCGGATCGCCTTGGCGGCCGAACCGTCGGCCGTGAAGGAGAGGCTCTTATCCGAGGCGAAGGGGACGTCGGCAATCGCGCCCTGATCGGTTCCCGAGAAGGTCCATCCGTCGGGAATATTATCCCCTTCGTCAAACTCTTCGGTGAAGAGATAGCGCTCGGAATTGTCGTAGATGCGCAGCGTATCGATCGAAAGGCTTCCGAGCTCCTCGAGGACCCCGAAGGAGAGCGCGGCGGCCGCGCCGGTGGTGCCGGTTTTCAGATTCTCGGCCGCGCGCAGGTGATCCAGCCAGATCTCATAGCCGCCGTTTTTCAGGTCGACGATCAGCTTGAAGCTGTACCAGGTGTCGGGCATGTAGGCGCCGAGGTCCTGCCAGCCGTCGCCGTCGCTTGAGCGGAGATGGCCGTCGCGGTCGAAGAGGAGCGTCAGGATCTCGCCGCCCTCCGTGTCGGCCAGAACGGCCCGCATCTCCCGGTCGGGCATCGAGGAACGAAGCTGGAATTCCAGAACGATCTGATCGTCGGGGTTCCCCGGAATCTCTCTTTCGAGCCAGGCCGAGGAGCCGTTCGGCTGAAGGGTCAGGTAGCGGTTCACGCCCTCGGTCTGTTCTCCGTAAACCTGAAGCTCCGAGACCTGAGCGCCGGGAGCGCCGGTATTTCCCGAGAAGGAGAGACGGATATAGGCGGCCTCGACCGGCTCGGCCAGCGTGATGGTGACCGTGTTCTCCCGGTCGGGATGGAATTCGTAGTCAGCCGCGGGGAGAAGCTCGGTGTAGGTCGTCCCGTCGAGGCTTCCCTCGACCGAGAAGGTCTGCACGCGCGCGCCCCAGTGAGGACGCACCTTGACGACCAGCGTGTCGATCGTCCGCACCTGTCCGAACGAAACGGCGAGGAAGGAGTTCGCGTCGTCGGCCGCCGCCTCCCAGTAGGTATCGACATGGCCGTCGGTGGCGTCGCCGAACTGCTCGTTCGTCGAGCTGCTGCAGGTATAGGGACGGCGGTAGGCGAAGTCGAGAAGTTTGTCCTCGTCGTCGGAAGAGACGGTAAGGCTTCCGCCCTCAAGCCGGTAGCCCTCGGGCAGAGCGTCGATCAGCTGATTGAAAACGTCGTTGACGTAGTAGGAGTAGGAGGGTTCGGTCGTGTTGTCCTCGCCCTTTTCGACAAGAGGATTGTCGGTCGGCGCCTTTCCCTCGTCCACCGGACGGACGATGACGATGTAGTTGTCATAGGGGGTGTCGGCCAGCTGCGGAACCGTGATGAAGCTGCCCGCCGCGTAGGTCTTGGCGTAGATGGCGTAGCTGCGGTCGCCGCTTTCCATGGTCAGCCCGGTGTCCTCCCACATCATCAGCCAGGAGGGAGTGGGCGACAGACGGGTATCGACCGTCACGGCCACCTCGATTTCCCGTTCGGCGTAGAAGTAGACCGCTTTTTTGTCGTCCCGGTAGGTCTCGATGTAGTCGCAGCCGCGATAGAGCTCGGGCAGCGCGGTCACGGTGTCTTCGGTGTTGGTGAAGAGGCGGGAGCCGATATCGAGATTTTCCCGGACAAAATACCAGCCGTCGGTGTCAAACGGAGCGAGAAACCGGCTGATGGCGGGGCGGTCGGGGGAGGAGGAAACGGTGTTGCTTTTCATAATCGGGATATAACAGTCGCTTTCGTTGTTTTGTGCGGGCAGGGAGATAACGGAGCCCGCGTCCGCATAGCGGCGGAAGAGGGCATAGTCCTCTTCGCCGACCCGGAGGGAGGCGGCCGTCTCTTCGAAGCCGTCGAGGAACGCGGGGGAATTCTCCGCGTCGGCGGCGGGAAGGGCGAGATAGAGCCAGCCGTCGCGGTTGACCGTGACGTCGAGAAGCGCTTCTCCCGCATAAAGGCCCGAGGCGGTGGCCGGTCTCAAAAAGACCGAGCCCTGAAGAAAGTCGGGGACCTCGCTGAAGAAGACCTCCTTGTCGCCGTAGGCGGCGACCCCGTCGGCGAGGGCTTCTCCGATGCTCCATTTCGACGCGTTCTCCTCGTCGTAGACATGAAGCTTGTCGAAGACCGGATATTCGGTGGTGTCCTCGGGAGGCGTCGGCGCCTCTTCGGCGGTGAAGTGCTCGAGCAGGACGAGATAGGTCGCCTTATCCATTCCGAGCGTGCCGAGCGAAACCTCCTCGCCCTCCGAAACCGGGCGGCGGTAGAGGACAAAGACCGTCTGGTCCGTGTTGTTGATGGTGAGCGTCAGATCGGTTCTCTCAAAGCCGTCCTGCTCCAGCCAGGCGGGGACCGGTGCGGCGCTGTCCCAGGCGACATAGAGGTTGGTGTCGATTCCGACGGTGAAGCTCACGAGCGTATCTCCCTCGTTCCAGCGCTTCGACTCCATGGCGGGGCGGATCCAGTCGCAGCCCCAGAGCTCGGGCGGAACGTGATTGAAGGTGAAGGTGCGGTCGCCGTGGGAGATGTCGCCCACCTGCAGCCCGGTCTCGATGCTCCAGCCGCCGGTGTTCTGGCCGTCGTAGCAGACGAGGTCGTAAAGCGCGGGGCTCTCGCCGAGCAGGGTCAGGCGTCTTGCCGCCTGCACGAGCTTATCCAGAGTCGTCGGGAGGATAAAGGCTTTTTGGCTGTCGTCAAGCGCGTTGTAGTCCTCCACAAGCGCAAGAATTTCCTCAGAGTCGGCGGCCGTGATCTGCCAGATCGGCTTCAGCGCGCCGATGCGGTCGATCAGATCGAGCACCTCTTCGTCGTTCAATTCGCTCTTGAAGCGAAACGTCAGGCTGTCCAGATTGAGCGTGCCCGGCATGCTCCCGCCATAGCGGATGGCGACGGTATGGCTTCCGGGAGAGAGGAGCAGATCGCCGATCTCCTTTTCCAGCCAGCTGACGATCTCATCTTCCCAGTCGGCGCCGACAAGATTCTCCGGGTCGGTATCGAGCGTAAAGCTGCTCATGAGGTCGCCGTCAAGGTAGAGCGCCGCGCTGCGGACCGGCGAATAGACCTCGAACTCGCCCACCTGGGCGCCGTTGGAGCCGGTGTCGCTGATGGCGGTGAAGTAAAGGCGGACATAGCGGACCTCGGTCGGCTCAAAGACCGCGTCGACATAGTTGCCCGCAAGGTTTCCCTTGCCCGCCGACGTGAAGCTGTAGGTTTCGGTATCCTTCAGCGTGAAGAATTCCTCGTTGTCCAGGCTGCCGAGTACCGAGAAGGTCTCGGTGCGGGGGCCCCAGTCGGTGACCACGCGGACCCGGACCATGTGGATCGGCATCGCCCTTCCGAGGTCGATCTGGATCCACTTGGGCTCCTCTTCGCTGACCGGCTGTCCGGAGCCCCAGTAGGAGCCTCTCTCCGGATTGCCGTCGGTCACGCTGCCGGAGGTCTGCGTGTGGCTCGCGGTCTGCGGTTTCCCCAGCGCGAGGTTTTCGATGGGAAGGGCGGAGCGGAGCGAAAGGCCGTAGATCCCCGCCTTGGTGACGTTCACGTCGAAGGAAACGCCGCTTCCCTCGGCCGTAAAGCCGGTCGCATAGCCGCTTCCGGTGTAAGCGGGGATTTTGGTGTCGGCAGTCCCGCCGTTCAGCGTCTGGTCTTCCAGCTCGACGGTCGTGTCGGTGCCGTCGAGGGTCACGCCGGTGTCGGCGGCCTCGGCGATCATCTCGGCGAATACCGAGGGCACGGCCGAGAGCAGCAGGAAGAGCGCGAGAAGAAGGGAGAGTGCGCGTGAGGAGGAGCGCAGTCCCGTTCCCGCGGCGGTCGGTATGGTTGTTTTCATAGGTACCTCCTTGGTCGGTGGGTTTCCTTTCCCTTCCCGTTATGTTGATGCCAAAAAGCGTCTCAGAGCAGAGAAGACAAGCGTCTATAGAGGACGGCCGGCTCTCTGCCGGGGGTCTTGCCGGCGGGAGCTGCCGGCGGATGCTGACAGCGAGCACCGACAGCGCGTGCTGCCGGCGGGGCCGGCGCCGCTTCCACAGACATGTCTTTGCAAGTGAGCCCGCAATCCTGCCTGCAAGCGCTTCCGCAGTTCAGCGGCGGGAGGGATGTTTATTTTATTGTAGCAGAAGAGTGCCGGGGGCGCTATACAAAACCGCAGTATAACATTGCAAAAAAGAAATTTTTTATTGGTTTTTTTCGGCTCGGCCGCCTCGGCCGGCCCGCCCGGCCGGCGCAGCCCCGCGCGCAGAGGTTCGCGGAGGAGAGCGAAACGGCATGGGCAAAATTTACAAAAAGAAAGATGGATTGGAAGGAAACATTCGGAAAAACAGAGAAAAATAACAAAGGAAGGCCGGAACGGTTTTGTCGGCGGGCAAAAGACGGGCACGGAAATGGGGCTTGCCAAAACGGAGCTTTCGTGCTATAATCAAAGCGGAAACAGGAAGAAGGAAGAAACAAGATGGAGATTATTTACAAACACGAGGCCAGCCGGAATATGTCCCCCGACTATTTCCGGATCCACACCCACACCTGCTGCGAAATCTTCTATCTGATCAAGGGGAGCGGCTTTTTTGTGGTGGAGGGGCATAAATATCCGATTTCGCCGAACTGTCTCGTGCTTCTGCGGCCGGGGGAGATGCACCGGGCCGAGATCGCGTCGGGCGGCGAATACGAGCGCGCGTTCCTGCACTTTCCGGAGGAGCTGCTCTGGCAGCTCGCCCGCTCGGGCGGGCTGCTCCGCCCCTTCAACGACCGCCTGATCGGCCAGAAGAATTTTTACGAGCCGGGGCGCACCGATACGGGCTTTATCTGGTCGGTCCTGCAGAAGTGCGGGCGTTTTTTGGAGGAAACGCCCGACGACCGCGCGCCTCTTCTGCACGGACTCTATCTGATCATGCGGGAGATCGCGGCGCGGTTCGAGCAAAAGCACTGGATCGACGTCCGGCCGGGATACGATCAGGAAATTTATGAGATCATCCAGTACATCAATCAGAACCTCTGCTCCGAGCAGTCGCTGAACGAGCTGGAAAAGCGCTTTTTCATCAGCCGGCCGGTGCTGAACAAGCGCTTCAAAAACGCGACCGGGACCACGGTCTGGAACTACATCATCACCAAGCGCGTCGTTCTGGCCGACCAGATGATCGCCGAAGGCGAATCGGCGACGCAGGCGGCCTTCGCCTGCGGCTATAACGACTATTCCTCTTTTTACCGGGCCTATCGCCGGGTGTTCAACCGGTCGCCGCGCCAAAAGCCCTCCGGCGAAAGCGAAGAAAAGGCGGATAAGGGCGAAAAGCGTCCCGAGTGAGAGCGCGGCCGGGCGGAACGGAAAACGGGAGGCGAGCGCACGGCAGCACGGGCGAGGGGACGGAGCGGACGACGAGCGGACGGACAAGCTATGGCGGGAC
>CALXKW010000037.1 GCA_944389045.1 uncultured Clostridia bacterium
TTTTCTTCTTGCGGTTGACGCCGTTCTGCCGGAAAGCGGGTCTTGCGGCCGGCGCGGCGCCGGCGGGAGCGGAGGCTGCGGGAGCCGCCGGCGTTCCCGCCGGCGTATTGGCGGCCGCGGGCGCTTCCTGCGCAGTTTCCGCAGGAGAGGCCGGCGCGGCGTTTGTGATTTCTTTTTCGTTATCCATAATTTACGTTAAAACCTCTCTGAAAATCTTCTGACCTTCCTCAGAACGGAAGATCGTCGTCGTTCGACATCTCCTCAAACTTCGGGGCCGACGCGTCGGACGCAAAGCTGGGAGTCTGATAGCTGTCTGGCGTATAAGGCGCTCCGCCAGCGGCGGGGCCTTCTCCCTTGGAATCGACAAAATGCGCCTCGTCCACGATGATCTCGGTCGTATAGCGCTTCTGTCCCTGCTGATCGGTCCAGGAACGGTTCTGCACCGTACCCACCACACAGATCGAACTTCCCTTGCGGAAGTAGCGCGAAATAAACTCGGCGTTCTGCCGCCAGGCAACGATGTTGAAAAAGTCGGTCTGCTGCTCGGCATTCTTGGAAAACCGGCGGTTGACCGCAATTGAAAAGGATGTGACGGCAATCCCGCTGGGATTCTGACGAAGCTCGGGATCGGCTGTCAGACGTCCGCCGAGAATAACCTTGTTGAAGTTGAAGTTTGCCACTTAGATCCTCTTTCTTTATTCCCGGTTATGCGGCCTTCTTCAGAACGATCGAACGCATGACGCCTTCGGTAATGTTGAAGACTCTTTCCAGCTCGGACGGGAATTCCGCGCCGGACTTGAAGTTGATCAGAACGTAATACCCTTCGGACTTGTAGTCGATCTCGTAGGCCAGCTTGCGCTTGCCCCACTCGTTGGTCTCGGTGATCTCGCCGTTCTCGGCGATCAGCGCCGTGAATTTGTCGACCAGAGCGCGCACCGCTTCCTCGCCGAGCGTAACGTCGAGCATAAACAGGGTTTCGTAATTCTGCATCGTCTTTTCCATATTCTTTTTACACCTCCCTATGGACATTTGACCGCGAAGGATTGTTTTTTTCGCGGTAGAGAGACCGGGGAAACCGCCGAACGGCGCTCTGCCCCATCTACAGCCTCATTATTATACAGGAAGGCCCCTGTTTTGTCAAGAGTTTTTTTACTTTTTCTTGAAAAAGAGGGAAAGCTGTGATAGAATAGACATGAAAAATTCCGAAAGAACAGAAAAAAGGCGGATACGGTATGACCGAAACCCATAAGTCCAACCGGCCCAAAGCCCCTCTCACCCGCAAAAAAAAGATCCTTTTTGTTGCCGCCGTCCTCGGCGTTCTTCTGGTGCTCGTTTTTCTGAGTACTTTAGAAATTCCCTCCCCGTCCGACACCGGCGCCGACGAGACCGCTTTCACGCCCGTCACCCATCCCCCCCAGAACTTCTACGACCCGCCCGAGGGCGACATTTTCACCCTTCCGGAGTATCTGGCCCTCGACCGCACGATCGAATATACCTTCGGCGGCGAATCGCACGAGATCTCCGAGACCTGGCTGCCCGATTCCCCCTTCGACCGTTTCTTCCTCTCTTACTTTTCCGCCCTTCAGCAGGGATTTTCCGGCGGGGATACGCAAAGCGGCTTCAACGCCTTCTACAGCGCGGTTTATTTCCGGCGAAACAGTCCCTTTCCCGCCTTCTCTCCCCAGATGGTCTATGACATCGAGGTGGAACGCCTCACCGATCCGCAGACGATCACGGCCGCGGACACCGAGGAGGACGCCGCCTATCTCGGCTGTACGCTTACAACCTTTGCGGTTCGCTATAAGATTTTCCGCAACGATGGCAGCTTTCGCCGGGACATCGTGGACGAGGACGTGCTTCCCCAGATCGTGACCCTTCTTACCGACAAGAGCGGAAGGGTCACGATCAACGCGGTCTCCTACTATCAGATTCAGGGAGACCCTGCCGATAAAGAAGACGAGAGCCTGCTTCCCTATATCCTGCCCCTTGTCTGGCTGGTGCTTGTCCTTGTCGCGCTGGTTCTGCTTCTCCTTCTCCGAAAGAAATATCTGCTCGCGCCCCTTCTCTCGTCCGCGGCCGCCTTTCTCCTGTCGCTGCGCTTTTCGGCCGCGATTCAGCTTTCGGTCTTTTTCCCGCTGCTCGCCCTTATGCTCGCGCTCTTTTTCTTCCTCGCTGTCCGGAAAAAGAAGAAAAACGATAGCGCGGAAAAGGGAGGCCAAAGCGAGGACAAAGCCGGAAAAGAGCCTGTCGAAGCCGACAACGCCAACGGCTCAGGCGACGGCGGCGACCATGACGGCGGCGACCATGACGGCGACAACAGCGACGGTGGCGACCATGACGGCGATGACAGCGACGGCGGCGACAACAGCGACGGCGACAACAGCGACGGCGACAACAGCGACGACAAAACGAGTGCATCCGATCTGGGCGGATCGGCCGACGCTGCCGACCGGGAGGGCCGCGGCGAGGCCGGAAAGGACACAACCTCCTCCGACGGAGAGTAAAACGCCCTTAAAACCAGGTCTATCCGTGCTTCCCGCTTTCCGGAGGCGGTTCCCGTATGATCCGTTCTCTATGGGTACAAGACCCGCCGTTTTGTGCGTCCTTTTCTCCGTCCGGCCAAAACCGGAATCTCTTTTCATCCATCCAATCCTCTCCGCCGCCTCGCTTCCCGTTCGTTCGCTCCCCACGCCCCGACAATCCATTCTTTGATCTGTCTTTTCCGCTTTTTAGGTCAGTTTTCAATAAGCTGGAAACCCATGCACTGTAATATTCAAACGCATTGATCCAATACAAAAAGGAGCTTCGTTGTTCACGAAACTCCTTTTTTCTTAGAGACTATACCGCATTGTGCCGAGAAACTCAGTCAACCTTTTCCAGCGTGATCTTGCCGAGAATGCCGAGACTGCACTCGATGGTGTCGTCTTCCTCGTTATAGACAAGGCCGGTCGGAAGCGTGCCCGAACTGTCCTCATCCTCGTAAGTAATGTTGATGCTGTTGTCGTCCCCCATTTCGAAAGTGCCCTTGCTGGTGAACTCGCCGAGAAAGTTGACGGTCACCGACACGTTGTTCCCGTCAAATTCAAGGTAGATCTTCTCGTGGCCGTATTTGCCCTTGGGCTTGCTGCCGCAGGAGGCTAAGGTGAACACCATAGTCAGAAGAAGCGCCAATGCCAGAACCGATGCAAAAACTCTTTTCATGTCTTTTAATCCTTTCCCAATTGTTCTGTTTGGAGCGGGCGACCCTCCGTCCCCGCCGATGGTTTCGTATATAGTATAGCATCTTGCGAAAAAAAAGTCAATGCCATTGTCGGTGCTTTTTCTTGCGCGGGAAAATTTTTTCCTTCCTCTTTTTTCCTTATCGTCACTTTTTCTTTTCCTGACCGTCATTTTATCGTCGTTTTTTCTGACCGTAAATTAAAAAGCCTGCCCGCGTTTCCTCCCTTTTTGAAAAAAGAAAAATTTTTTTCTTCTCCCTCTTGACAAAAAAGAAAAAGAAGTGTATAATGCAGTAAACCGTTGAGTGAGAAGTAAAAGAGTAAGCGCACCCACAGAGAGCCGGCGGGGCTGAGATGCCGGCGGAAAGCGATATTCCAAATGGACTCACGAGGGCCCGGAAGAAAGATTGCGAGTATTTCGGGACGTGTCGGCGCGTTAAAGCCGTAGGATGTGTCGGCATCCGTGAGGTGGGCGAGTAATCGTCAAGCAAGGTGGTACCGCAGGAGTGTATGCTCTTGTCCCTGCAGAAAGAAATCTGGGGACGAGGGCGTTTTTTATTTCCCTTCTCCCCGAAAAAAAGAAAACGGAGGTAACCGTCATGAGTCAAATTCCCTACAAAATCTATCTTTCGGAGAGCGAGATTCCCGCCGCCTGGTATAACGTCCGCGCCGAGATGAAAAACGACATCGCCCCGATGCTGAACCCCGGAACGAAGAAGCCGGTCACCCTCTCCGATCTGGAGCCGGTCTTCTGCACCGAACTTGCCAAACAGGAGCTCAACAACACCGACAAGTTTATTGAGATCCCCGAGGAAGTCCGGAACTTCTATAAAATGTACCGTCCCTCCCCTCTGGTTCGGGCCTACTGTCTGGAAAAGGCGCTCGATACTCCCGCGCATATCTATTATAAATATGAAGGCGGAAACACCTCGGGCAGTCATAAACTCAATTCCGCCATCGCACAGGCCTACTACGCCAAAAAGCAGGGGCTGAAAGGCCTCACCACCGAGACCGGAGCCGGCCAGTGGGGCACCGCACTCGCCATGGCCTGCGGCTATTTCGGTCTTTCGCTGAAGGTCTTCATGGTCAAGTGCTCGGCCGAGCAGAAACCCTTCCGCAAAGCGGTGATGGAAACCTACGGCGCCTCTGTGACCCCCTCGCCCTCGATGGAAACCGAGGTGGGACGGCAGATCAACAAAATGTATCCCAACAGCACCGGAAGCCTCGGCACCGCCATTTCCGAGGCGGTGGAGGTCGCCGTCACCTCCGAGGGAACCCGCTACGCGCTGGGAAGTGTCCTCAACCAGGTTCTTCTCCATCAGACGATCATCGGCCTCGAGGCGGGAAAAGCCCTTGAAAAGATCGGGGAATATCCCGATATCGTCATCGGCTGTGCCGGCGGCGGCTCGAACCTCGGCGGTCTGATGGCCCCCTTCATCTCCGACCGCATCAACGGCAGAAGAAACCCCTATTTCATCGCTGTTGAACCGGCCTCCTGCCCCTCCCTCACCCGCGGACGCTTCGGATACGATTTCTGCGATACCGGCCATGTGACGCCCCTGGCCAAGATGTACACGCTGGGCAACGGCTTTATCCCCTCCTCCTCCCATGCGGGCGGCCTGCGTTATCACGGCATGAGTTCGATTCTCTCGCAGCTCTATCACGACGGCTATCTCGACGAGGCGCGCTCGGTCACGCAGACCGACGTCTTCGCCGCCGCCAAACAGTTTGCCCGGGTAGAGGGCATCCTTCCCGCCCCCGAGAGCGCCCACGCCATCCGCGTGGCCATCGACGAGGCGCTGAAGTGCAAGGAATCCGGCGAACAAAAGACCATTCTCTTCGGCCTGACCGGAACCGGCTACTTCGACATGACCGCCTATATGTCCTACAACAGCGGCACGATGTCCGACTATATTCCCTCCGACGAGGATCTGGAGCGCGGCTTCGCCACCATGCCCTCGATCGAAGAATAAGACGCCGGGCCCAATAAAACCCAAACAACAAAAGCCTCCCGGAGGGCGAAAACCCTCTGGGAGGCCGCTTTTTTCTAAAGAAAATACGAATATCGGAAGAGTATGCGTGATCTATCCATTCGGCGCGAGCTTGACATATCCATTCACAAAAAAGCGCCGGAAACCGGCCGACCCCGCAACGCCCTTTCCGCCCGGCCGCGGATAAAAAACGGAGCGCGGACGGAAGGCAAAGGAGCGCACAGGGGTGAACAAACTGGGACAGATGCGAAACAAAAGGAGGATTTTCCCCTCCGCCGCGTGGAATGAGGTAGATCAAAAGCTATCCGGTAAAACGCCGAAGCGGGAGCTTTGGGCTCCCGCTCACTTAATGTCGACAAAAATCCGTTTTCCGTCGGCGTTGGCCACCGCCTTCATGACGGTGCGGATCGCTTTGGCGATCCTGCCGTGTTTTCCGATCACCTTTCCCATATCCTCGGACGCCACCGACAGTTCAAGCGTGACGTTGTTTCCCTCCTCCTCGACGAGAAGGACTTCGACTTGGTCCGGACTGTCTACCAGCGAGCAGGCGATCTGTGAAAGAATCTTCTTGTAATCTGCCATCCGCGAAGCCTCACTCGGTGATACCGGTCTTCTTCAGCAGCGACTTGACGGTATCGGTAGGCTGAGCGCCGTTCTTGAGCCAGGTCTTCGCCTTTTCAGCGTCGATCTTCACCTCAGCGGGCTCGGTCATGGGGTTGTAGGTACCGATCTCCTCGATGAAGCGTCCGTCACGGGGAAAACGGGAATCGGCGACCACAACACGATAGAAGGGAGCCTTCTTCGCACCCATTCTTCTGAGTCTGATTTTTACTGCCATTGGTTTTTTCCTCCTTAAATGAGTTTTATTTTAATTTATTTTTTCTGATTCGTTTCTTCGGCTCTGCAAAAGGCCTTTTTCGGTCTTTAGATCTGTATGCTAAAAACGGGCTCGGAGGGCCCTCCTTACAGACCGCCGAAAGGATTTTCCGAAGGCCGGAACGCGGTTTAGCCGCCCATCGGAAAAGGCATGCCCCTCTTTCCGAATTTGCCGGAGGAGAACTGCTTCATCATCTTTTTGGTCTGTTCAAACTGCTTGAGAAGCTTGTTGACCGCCTCGACGCTGGTTCCGCTTCCCGCCGCGATGCGCTTCTTGCGGGAGCCGTTCAGAATGTCGGGATTGAACCGCTCAGCGGGCGTCATCGAGCGGATGATCGCCTCGGTGCGCGCCAGAACGCTCTCGTCGATCTTCGCGTCTTTCAGTGCCTGCGGCTTCACGCCGGGGATCATGCCGAGAAGCCGGTCGAGCGAGCCCATCTTTTTGATCTGACCGAACTGTTCGAGATAGTCGTCGAGCGTGAAGGCAGCCTCGCGCATTTTCTTTTCAAGCTCCGCCGCCTTTTTCTCGTCATAGGCCTGCTCGGCCTTTTCGATCAGCGAGAGCATGTCGCCCATTCCGAGGATCCGGGAGGCCATCCGGTCGGGATAGAAGGGCTCGATCTCGTCGAGCTTTTCGCCCACGCCCACGAACTTGATCGGTTTGCCGGTGATATAGCGGACGCTGAGCGCGGCGCCGCCGCGGGTATCGCCGTCCAGCTTGGTGAGGATCACGCCGGTGATGTCGAGCGCCTCGTTGAAGGTCTTGGCCACATCCACCGCCACCTGTCCGGTCATCGCGTCGACCACCAGAAGGATCTCGTCGGGATTCACCGCCTTCTTGATCTCGCGCAGCTCGTCCATCATCGCCTCGTCGATCTGAAGCCGGCCGGCGGTGTCGATGAAGACCACGTCAAAGCCCTGCTTTTCGGCCTGCTTCACGCCCTCCTTCGCGATCTTCACGGGGTTGGTTTTGTCGCCCATCGTGAAAACCGGAACCCCGAGCTTCTCGCCCACCACTTCGAGCTGACGGATGGCGGCGGGACGATAAACGTCGCAGGCGACCAGGAGCGGGCGCTTGCCCTGCTTTTTCAGCATACCGGCCAGCTTGCCGGCGTGCGTCGTCTTGCCCGCGCCCTGAAGACCGGCCATCACCACGACGGTGGGGGGCTTGGGCGCGACGTTCAGCTTGGCGACCTCGCCTCCCATGAGCGAGCAGAGCTCCTCATTGACGATCTTGATGACCTGCTGGGCGGGAACCAGACTCTCGAGAACCTCGGCGCCCACGGCACGCTCGGTGACGGTGCGGACAAACTCCTTCACCACCATGAAGTTGACGTCGGCCTCAAGGAGCGCCAGCTTGACCTCCCGCATACCCTCTTTCACATCGGATGCCGACAGCTTGCCTTTGTTTTTGAACTTCCTGAAAGCCTCGGAAAGCTTTTCGGTGAGATTTCCGAACATGAATACCTCTCTTTCCCGATGACCGAGCTATGCCCGAAGCGCCCTCAGCCTTTCCCTGAGCGCCTCGTCCGAAACGCCCAGCTCGGCAAGGCGTTTCTCGATCTCATCCACTAAACTCACCCGGGCGCGCCAGGCCGCGCAGAACCCGAGCCTTTCCTCTGCGCCGCGAAGAATCTCTCCGGCCTTTTTCAGACCGTCCCGGACTCCCTGACGGGTAATGCCCGTGTTTTCGGCGATTTCGGAAAGCGAAAGATCGTCGTTGTAGCAGAGTTCACAGAGTTCCCGCTGTCTTTCGGAGAGAAGACCGCCGTAAAAATCGAACAGCAGCGACATCCGCCGCATCTCCTCGGGCTCCATCGGCGTCCCTCCTGTAAAGCAAAATACTTGCATGCAAGCAAACAGCTTTACAAGTATAGCACAGATCGGAAGATCTGTCAAGCGCTTTTTCGCATCTATGGCGGGCTTTTGAGAAAAAATTTCGCATTTTCCGTGCCATGCGGGAGGTTTTTTGTTCTTAACCCGCTTGCGCTTTCTCCGCGCCTCTATCGGCTTCTCTCTCTCTCTCTCTCTGCGCTTTTATACCCTTCTACCGGCCCGCACTTTTTAGGACCCTTTCATCGGCCCGCATATTTTTAGGGCCTTCTCTCTCTCTGCCAGCCCGCGCTTTCCCCGCGCCGCTTCGCTCGGCCTTTTTCTGCCTTCCGCCCTATGCCGATTCCGGCGGCCTCTGTCCTCCCGCATTCCCAAGCCCGTTCGCCTGCAAGGCCGGTCGCCGACAGACGGCAGCCGGTTCCGGAGTGTATTCGAAAAAAAACGCCCCGCCCAAAGCACTGCGGCCAAAAAACGCGGCACTTGGGGCGGAAAGCGGGAAAAAGGCAAAAAACGATGAAACAATAAGAATGAAGGGAAAAGCGCGGACGGCCAAACGAAGCCTCAGTCGCAGTTCGACCAGTTGTGGAAGACGTTTTGCACGTCGTCATCGTCCTCAAGATGCTCCAGAAGAAGCGTCATGTTTTTAATGGCGTCCTCGTCGGTCAGCTCGATGTAGGAGGTCGGCACCTTGTCCTCGTCGGCCGAAAGAATCGTATAGCCCTTGGCGGCCAGCGCGTCGCGGACGGCGGACAGATCGGCCACCTCGGTGGTGATCTCGAAGACGCCCTCCTCCTCGGCGAAATCGGAGGCGCCCGCCTCGAGCGCGTCCTCCATCAGCTTGTCGGCGTCCTTCACTCCGGCGCCCTCCACAAGGATGATGCCCGCGTCGGAAAACATGTAGGAAACGCAGCCGCTCGAGCCGAGATTGCCCCCGAACTTGTCAAAATAATGGCGGATGGCGCCGGCCGTGCGGTTGCGGTTGTCGGTGGCGGTCGTCACGATCACCGCCACGCCCGACGGCCCGTAGCCCTCGTAGGTGATTTCGTCGTAATTCGCGGCGTCGTTGCCCGAGAACTTCTTGATGATGCGCTCGATGTTGTCGTTCGGGACGTTCAGACCCTTGGCCTTGACGATGAGGTCAGCCAGCTTGCTGTTGGAGACCGGGTCGGGGCCGCCGTCGCGGATGGCTATGGCCATTTCCTTGCCGATCTTGGTGAAGACCTTGGCCCGCTGGGCGTCTGTCTTCTCTTTTTTATGCATGATGTTTTTCCATTTGCTGTGTCCTGACATGGATTGTTCTCCTTTATGAATGCCGTTCGGCAAAGCGGCGCTTTTCTGCGGTCGCGCGGCGGTCCGGCGTTATTTCTTTTTATTTTTCTTTGGTATTATGAATGATTTTCTTAATAAATGATCACGAGATCCGAAAAACCGAACGCATCCGGACGATGGGAAAACGGCGGGGAGATCAGATCTTTTCGGGGGTCTTCAGGCAGATCAGACCGAGAGCGCTACCCAGGACGGCCTTCGTCGCCCGGACGAGCTGCAGGCGCGAGAGATTGGCCTGTCCGTCCGCGCCGAGGATGCGGCACTCCTGATAGAATTTGTTGAAGGCGGCGGCCACGTCGAGAATGTAGCGGGTCACGAAAGAAGGCTCGTACTCGCGCACGGCGCTTTTCACCACCTCATAAAAGCGCGAAAGCGTCTTGGCCAAGATCCGCTCGGCCGGCTCCTCGATCGTACAGCGGCCGGGCGCGGCGGCGCTTCCCGCCTTTTCCAGAATCGAGCAGCAGCGGGCGTAAGTATACTGCGCGTAAGGCCCGGTATTGCCCTCGAAAGAAAGCGCGTCCTCCATGTTGAAGTCGCTGTCCTTGATGCGGCTGTTGAGCAGATAATGGAAGATCACCGCGCCGACGCCCACCGCCTCTGCGGTTTTTTCCTTTTCGGCGAGGCCGGGGTTCTTCTCGTTGATGACCGCAAGGCATTTCTCAATGGCGGCGGAGAAGAGGTCGCGGAGCAGAATCACGTTTCCGGTGCGGGTGGCCAGCTTGGCCCCGCCGATCGAAAGCGTGCCGTAGGGCACATGCACCAGCCTGTCGTACCAGTCGTACCCCATGAGCTCCACCACCTTGAACCACTGCGCAAAGTGCAGGCTCTGGGCCGAAGAGGTGACATAGACGGCCTTGTCAAAATGATAGGTGCGCTGGCGGTAGACGGCGGCGGCGATGTCCCGGGTGGGATAGAGGGTGGAGCCGTCCCGCTTCAGAATCAGGCAGGGCGGCATGGAATAGGCGGAGAGATCCACGATGGTGGCCCCGTCGTCCAATTTCAGAAGCCCTTTTTCCCGGAGAAGATCGATCTGCTCCTGCATCTTGTCGGTATAGAAGGATTCCCCGAGGTAGGAATCAAACTCGATTCCCAAAAGATCGTAGGTCTTTTTATACTCGGCGAGCGAGATTTCGACGAACCATTTCCAAAGCGCGGTATTTTCTTCGTCGCCGCTCTCAAGCTTGTGAAATTCGGCCCGCGCCTCGTCGTTGAGCGAAGGGTCGGCCTCGGCCTCTTCGTGAAAGCGCACATAGAGACGGACAAGCTCGTCCACCCCGCCCGCTTCGACCGCCTCTTTGCTTCCCCAGCGGCGGAAAGCCGAGATCTCCTTGCCGAACTGGGTGCCCCAGTCGCCCAGATAGTTGATGCCCACACAGGTATAGCCGAGAAATTCGTGGAGCTTTTTCAGCGAGTGGCCGATCACCGTTGTGCCGAGATGCCCGATGTGAAAGGGCTTGGCCACGTTGGGGGAGGAGTAGTCGAAAACGACGGTCCTGCCGCAGCCCTCTTCGCTTCGTCCGTACTTCTCGCCGAGCGCGACAATTTCGGGAATCAAGCGTTCCCAAAAGGCCGGCGCGACAAAGAGATTCAGATAGCCGTTCACCGCCTGGGCCCGACCGATCTCCTCGAGCGAGAGCCTCTCGGCCAGCATGGCGGCAATCTGTGCGGGGGCCTTCCGCATGCCTTTCGCAAAGCGGAAGCAGGGCAGCGCCAGATCTCCCATCGCGGCGTCGGGCGGATATTCCAGCAGGGCGGCGATTTCCCCGGCCGAAAGCACGCCTTCGGTAAGAGCCGCCACGTTTTCGGCAATTTTTTCTTTTAATTCTGTCATATCGCAAACTGTCATATCAGAAAAGCCCCTTTCCCCGGCGTCATGAAGATCGCCAAAACCTTACCGGCCGGTATCAGCAAGATGAGAGAAGATATCGCAGGCATACCCGACGCAGGAGGCGGGATTTCCCCAAGCTCCCCGCTCCCCGATGCCGCGAATTCCCGCATACAGCGCATACGAAAACGCATACAGAAAGATTATAGCATAAAAAAAGACGAATTGCAATGTTCGCCCGAAAATTTCTTCGCTTTTTAAACAAAACCGGCTTATCCCGCAAAAGCCGCCAACCGGGAGCCTTTTAGTCGGCGAAAATTCTCGCTTTTCCCCATACGGGGAATTGTTTTTTTCTCTTTTCTATGGTAAAATAAAATACCGTTGTCCGGCTGATGCGCTGTCCGGCCGAGCCGCCGCCCGACGAAAAAAAGCGGGCCCTACATCCGGTCAGAAAGCGGCGACTTACAAGTAAGACTTACAAGTAAGACTTACAAGAAAACTCACAAGTAACCTTACATACAAAACTTATCAAGTAACCTTACATACAAAACTTATAAGGAAACTTACGAAAAACAAAGGAGACATGCGGCATGGCTTTGCTTCACCTTCATTTTCATTCCGACGTTCTCGGCATGGCGATGAGCGCCGACGTCATTCTTCCCCAGAAAAACACCTCGCTCATCGGAATGCGGACCGAGACCTCCGAGCACTTTTCCACCCTGTGGCTGCTCCACGGTCTTTCGGACGATCACACCATCTGGCAGCGCCGCACCTCGATCGAGCGCTACGCCGCCGAGCGCGGCATCGCCGTAGTCATGCCCGCCGCCCATAAGAGCTGGTACTGCGATATGAAGTACGGCGGCGCCTTCTTCACCTACATCACCGAGGAGCTTCCCGCCCTCTGCCGTTCCTTCTTTCGCGGCATGAGCGCCGACCGCGAGTACAACGTCATCGCCGGCCTCTCGATGGGAGGCTACGGCGCGCTGAAGGCCGCCCTCACATACCCCGACCGCTACCGGGCCGCCGCCTCGTTTTCGGGCGCGCTCGACATCGCCGCCTATGTCCACGGCAAAAAGGAGGAAAACGAGCCCGGCTGGTATTCGGTGCTCGGCGATTTCGACAAGGTGGAGGGAAGCCGGAACGATCTCTTCCGTCTGGCCGAGCAGAACGCGGCCGTTTCTCTGCACCCCTCCCTCTATCTCTGGTGCGGAACCGAGGATCCGCTCCTTTCCGCCAACCGCCGCATGAAGGAGCACCTCGATGCCCTCGGCCTTGCCCCGGCCTACAGCGAAAGCGCGGGAAGCCACAGCTGGGACTGCTGGGACGTTCAGATCCGCCGGGCGCTCTCCTTCTTCTTTGATTGACCTTTTTGCAAAGCGTTCAGAAGAATGCATCACACTTGACGAAAATCCGCATTCTCCGAAAAAATCTTGTTTAAAACGAAAAATTCATGAAAAAATTTCGGCACCGTCTTGCAATTGACAAAAAGATGTACTATAATGAGTGCTATAAATAACGAAAGAAAATTAAAATCCGATGCCCAAGGCATCCGGCAAAAAACAGAAAGGACCGACTCCCATGCTCAATATCCGCTACGAACTCACCCGAAATAAAAAGACAAAGCCCGACTACAACTCCCTCGGCTTCGGTCAGTACTTTACCGATCACATGTTTCTGATGGACTATACCGAGGGAAAGGGCTGGCACGACGCCCGCATCGTCCCCTACGGCCCGCTTTCGCTTGACCCCGCCTCCGCCGTCTTTCATTACGCGCAGGAGATGTTCGAGGGCTTAAAGGCCTATAAAACGGCCGACGGCAGCATCCAGCTCTTCCGCCCCGACAAGAACATCGAGCGCATGAACCGCACCAACGAGAGAATGTGCATTCCGAAGATCGACCCCGCCGACGCGCTCGAGGCCATCCGCGCAATCGTGGAGACCGACGCCGACTGGGTGCCCGACGAGGAGGGGAAATCGCTCTATATCCGACCCTTCATCATCGCCACCGACCCCAAACTCGGAGTCCATCCCTCGCATACCTATCTGTTTGCGATTATTCTTTCGCCGGTCGGCGCATACTATGCCAGCGGGATCAATCCCGTCAAGATCTATATCGAGCGGGAATATGTCCGCGCCGTCCGGGGCGGAACCGGCTTTGCCAAGGTGGGCGGCAACTATGCCGCCTCTCTGAAAGGACAGGAAAAGGCCGAATCGATGGGCTACGCGCAGGTTCTCTGGCTGGACGGCGTAGAGCATAAGTATATCGACGAGGTCGGCGCGATGAACGTCTTCTTCGTGATCGACGGCGAGGTGATCACGCCCGCCCTCGACGAGGGAAGCATTCTCCCCGGCGTCACCCGCGCCTCGGCCATCGAGCTTCTCCGCTCCTGGGGCGTGAAGGTCACCGAGCGCCGGCTGGCGGTCGACGAGGTGCTCGCCGCCGCCGAAAGCGGACGGCTGAACGAGGCCTTCGGCACCGGCACCGCCGCCGTCATCTCTCCCATCGGCGAGCTCAACGACGAGGGCGTGAAGCATATCATCAACAAGGGCGAGATCGGCCCGGTGGCCAAACGCCTCTACGACACGCTCACCGGCATTCAGTGGGGAAGCGTCCGCGACGACTTCGGCTGGACCGTCAAGGTAAAATAAAAATCCCCCCGACCCGCCGGATTTTGCCCGAAAGCCCGCGTTTGTCCCGGCCCGATTCCGGAGTTTTGCCCCGAACTCAGGGTTTTGCCGTGCTCTCCCCGCTTTTCCCTCGGTATTATCCGAAAAGAAAGCCCGCCAAACGGTGCGCCGCGCAAGACTTGCAAACCCCAGGCCTTGCTTGGGTCGGTTTGAGAAAAGTTTCGATCCGGCCTTTGGCGGAGGCACAAAGCAATCCTCTTCCTGTGCAAAAGGCGAAAAATCCCTATTCGGTCTTTCTTTTGCTTACTTGATCTTTGGAAGCCGGCCCGAATCCTCCGGCCTCTTATCGAAACCCGAATCCGGCGGCCGGAAAATCACCCCCAACCTCCATACGGACCCAAAAGGTGAATGACAAAAATTCTTGCCGTTCACCTTTTTTCTTCTCAATTTATGAAATCTCGATTTATGAAAAAAGTAAAAAACTTCTTTCGCCGCTGGCACGCGTACTGCCCGGTCTTCGCCATCGTCATGTCCTTTCTCACCCCGGCCGCGCTCCTTCTCCATCTGCTCAGCATCAAGATCCCCGCCGTGGCCGACTTTGTC
>CALXKW010000038.1 GCA_944389045.1 uncultured Clostridia bacterium
TCTTGCCGCAACGCTTTTCTTCGCCCTTTCCGGTCTTGCGTTCAATCTCCTCTTTCCGAAATTTGACTGGATCAGCGAGGCGGTGGCGGTAAAGCAAAGCTTTTCCACGGTGATTGCCGTTTTTTTCAACATGGGGATCGTGATCCTTTTCGCAATCCTCTTCTATCTCGTGCGGGCGTATGTTTCGGCGGCACTCTATCTGACGCTTGTTCTGGCGATCCTTCTTCTGCTCTCCGCGCTGGTCTATCTCTGGCTGCAAAAACGCGGAAAGGCGCTCTTTGAGCGTTTTTAAGGAGCGGCTCTGCCGGGGCCGCGGAAGAGATGGCGCAAAAAAATGAGCAGGCCGGCCTGAACGACTCTGGTCTGAACGACGAAAAAACCGGTTTTGTCTTCGGCCGGGCGGGACCCAAAAGGGGCCGCCCGGCCGTTCTTCGGAGCGGCTTTTCCTTTATCCGTTTTTTCTATGTTATTTATAGAGTTATTTATGGAAAAGTTTTTTTCTTTTTCCGGCAGTGTTATCGCGGAGAAAATAAGAAATCCATAATAAAAAATCGGCGGAGTAAAAAAATATACTCTTGCGCACGGAAGGCGTGAACGGGACAAGAAATAAAATGAATAAAAATTCAAATATTTTGTCATAATTGAATAAATATGCAATTAAGGCCAAAAAAACTGAAAAAAGTTTGAGGAAACTCTTGACAAAGCGGAAATGCTTATGTATAATAGGCCATGTTGAAAATAGAAGCAGAATATTTATGCACGGAGGCAAGAATATTTATGAAGAAAGAGAATATCAAAAAGGTCGTGCTGGCCTACTCGGGCGGTTTGGATACTTCGATCATTATTCCGTGGCTCAAGGAAAATTACAACAACTGCGAGGTCATCGCCGTCTCGGGCAACGTGGGACAGGCCGACGAGCTCGAGGGGCTTGAGGAAAAGGCGCTGAAGACCGGCGCTTCCAAGCTCTATGTGCTCGACCTCACCGAAGAATATGTGAACGATTACATCATTCCCACGATGAAGGCTGGCGCTGTTTACGAGGAATATCTTCTCGGCACCAGCCACGCCCGCCCCTGCATCGCCAAAGGCCTTGCGGAGGTGGCGCTGAAGGAGGGAGCCGACGCCATCTGCCATGGCTGCACCGGTAAGGGCAACGATCAGGTGCGCTTTGAGCTGGCCATCAAGCACTTCGCGCCCGATATGCCGATCATCGCCCCCTGGCGCGAATGGGAAATCAAATCCCGGGACGAGGAGATCGACTACGCCGAGGCGCACAACGTCCCGCTGAAGATCAACCGGGAGACCAACTATTCGAAGGACAAAAACCTCTGGCACCTCTCCCACGAGGGCCTCGATCTGGAGGACACCGGCAACGAGCCGCAGTACGAGAAGCCCGGTTTTCTGGAGATGGGGGTCTCGCCGCTCCAGGCGCCCGACAAGCCTACCTATGTGGAGATCGAATTCGAAAAGGGAATTCCGGTCGCGCTCGACGGGGAGAAAAAGAGCGCGAAGGAGATCATTCTGGCGCTCAATAAGCTGGGCGGCGAAAACGGCATCGGTCTTCTCGACATTGTGGAGAACCGTCTTGTCGGCATGAAGTGCCGCGGCGTTTACGAGACGCCCGGAGGAACCATCCTCTACAAAGCGCACAGCGTGCTCGAGTCGATCTGTCTTGATAAGATGACGCTCCACGAAAAGCAGAAGCTCTCGATCACCTTTGCCGAGCTGGTCTATAACGGGCAGTGGTTCACGCCCCTGCGCGAGGCCCTTTCGGCCTTCGTGGACAAGACGCAGGAAAAGGTCACCGGCAAGGTGCGGCTCAAGCTCTATAAGGGCAACATGATCAACGCCGGTGTGTGGAGCCCCTATTCGCTCTACAGCGAGGAGATCGCCACCTTCGGCGAAAGCGACTACGACCAGAAGGATTCGGCAGGCTTCATCAACCTTTACGGGCTGCCCATCAAGGTCCAGGCGCTGGTCGACGCCAAAAACAAGCAATAAGACAAACAGACGAATTCAGGACGTACAACGGCAGAAAAAGTCCAAGGGATCCGAAACCGAAAGAAATCGCCGAACGGTCACCGTCCCCCGCCGAAGGCCGGCTTTGCCGGCCCGGCCGGACGGTGCTTCCTTTTCCGGCGAAGAGAGGAACCCAATCGAAGAGAGGAAACCAATCTATGAAGGGAAAAATGTGGGCGGGAAGGACCGACGGAATCACCGACCGTTTGGCCGACGATTTCAATTCCTCCATCGCCTTTGACGCGCGCCTGTACCGGCAGGATATCACCGGGAGCATGGCGCATGCCGCCATGCTGGGCGAGAAGGGCATCCTTACCCCAAGCGAGGCGGACCGGATCATTGCCGGGCTCTCCGCGATTCTAAGCGATCTTGAGAGCGGGGCGCTCGCTGTCGATCCCGCCGCCGAGGACATCCATATGTTTGTCGAGGGAGAGCTGACCGCGCGGCTGGGGGATCTGGGAAAGAAGCTGCATACCGCGCGGAGCCGCAACGATCAGGTGGCGCTCGATCTGAGGCTGTATCTGCGGGATGAGATCGCCGCTCTGATCGACGCCGTCCGCTCTCTCATCGGGGCGCTGACCGGGCAGGCCGAGAAAAACCGCGACGCGATTCTCCCCGGCTATACCCATCTTCAGCGGGCGCAGCCGATCCTTTTTTCGCACCACCTTCTGGCCTATGCGATGATGCTGATGCGCGACGTCGGCCGCCTTCGCGACACGGCGGCGCGAATGGACGTCTGCCCGATCGGCTGCTGCGCGCTGGCCGGCACCACCTACGACATCGACCGCCGCTTCGAGGCGGAAAAACTCGGCTTTTCCGCGGTGGCTCCGAACAGTCTCGACGGGGTTTCCGACCGCGATTTCGGGGTGGAATTCCTCGCGGCCGCGTCGATTCTCATGATGCACCTTTCCCGCCTTTCGGAGGAGCTTGTCCTCTGGACCAGCTGGGAGTTTAAGTTTGTCGAGCTTTCGGACGCCTATACCACCGGCTCTTCGATCATGCCGCAGAAGAAAAATCCCGACATGGCGGAGCTGATCCGGGGCAAGACCGGGCGGGTGTACGGCGATCTGATGGCCCTTCTTACCACGCTCAAGGGTCTGCCTCTCGCCTACAACAAGGATATGCAGGAGGACAAGGAGAGCATTTTCGATGCGGTCGATACGCTGAAAAGCTGCCTTTCGGTCATGACGCCGATGATCGCCACCATGAGGGTTCTGCGCGAGAACATGCTGGCGGCGGCCCAAAAGGGCTTTATCAACGCCACCGACCTCGCCGATTATCTTGTGAAGAAGGGGATGCCCTTCCGCTCGGCCTATAAAGTCGCAGGCGAGCTGGTGGCGCACTGCATCGCCTCCGGCGAGGTACTCGAGACCCTTCCGCTTGCGGTCTATCGGGAGAAGAGCGAGCTTTTTGCCGACGATCTTTACGAGGCGATCTCTCTGAAAACCTGTGTAGAGAAGCGCTCCTCCGAGGGCGGGACCTCGCCGGCCTCGGTCGAGGCACAGATTGCGGCGGTGAAGGAGTTTCTGAAGGCATGACGAAGGTATTCATCGACGGCAGCGCGGGCACGACCGGGCTGCGGATTCATGAGCGCTTGGCGGCGCGGGCCGACATCGCGCTCCTGACCCTTTCCGACGGGGAGAGGAAGAACCAAAAGGCACGGCGCGAAGCGCTGAACGAGGCCGACATCGCCTTTCTCTGTCTGCCTGACGACGCCGCCCGCGAGGCGGCGGCCATGGTGGAAAACCGGCGCACGGTTCTGATCGACACATCGACCGCCCACCGCACCGCACAGGGCTGGACCTATGGCTTTCCGGAGCTTGTGGGGAGAGAGCGCGTGGCGTCCTCCCGGCGCGTGGCCAATCCCGGCTGTCACGCCAGCGGCTTTGCGGCGCTGGTAGCCCCGCTGGCCGAGGCCGGACTTCTCAAAAAAGACGCAAGACTCTCCTGCTTTTCGCTCACCGGCTATTCGGGCGGGGGAAAGAAGATGATCGCTTCCTACGAAGACGAAAAGCGGGACGCGCTCCTGTCGGCCCCGCGGCAGTACGCCCTCGGCCAGAATCACAAGCATCTTTCCGAAATGAAGAAGGTGACCGGTCTTTCGGAGGCGCCGGTCTTCTGTCCGGTCGTCGCCCCCTATTACTGCGGCATGGAGGTGACGGTGCCGCTCTTTTCCTCCGACCTCACCGGCCGTTTTGACGACGTGGCGGCGCTCTACCGCGAGCGCTACCGGGGGCCCCTTGTGCATTACGATGAGACCGAAGGCGAGGAGGGCTTTCTCTCGGCCGCCGCCTTCGCGGGGCGGGACGACATGCAGATCTCGCTCTTCGGAAACTGCGAGCGGCTGCTTCTTGTCGCGCGCTTTGACAATCTGGGCAAGGGCGCGTCGGGCGCGGCCATTCAGAACATGAACCTGATCCTGGGCGCCGAAGAGACAACGGGGCTTGTACTCTGACGAAAAAGGCGGGGAAGAGCCGGGTTGAGGCGCACAACATGCAGGAACCGAATAGAAAAATAAAAAGCAGATTGTAGAATAGAAAATCCGGTACGGAGTACGTAGGAAAAGCCCGGCGCCGTCCGGAATCTGAAAATCTCGTAATCGGGTTTACGGTTTTTCAGCGGATTTTTTTCGAAAACCGGGCGGGTTTCGGCTGTCCGGATCGGTTTTTTCTAAGAATTTTACATAGGAAGAAAGCTCTTTTCCGGAGATGCTTTTTTCATGGAGATAAGTTTTTCACGGGGGTGAAAAAGAAGATATGAAGACGATTACCGGCGGCGTGACGGCCGCCAAAGGCTTTTTTGCCAATGGGATCCACGCGGGCATCCGCAAAAACCGCGCCAAGCGGGATCTTTCCCTGATCTTCAGCGACCGCCCCGCCGGCGCGGCGGCGGTCTATACGACCAACCTGGTGAAGGGCGCGCCCCTTATCGTTACCAAGGCCCATCTGGCCGACGGAAGGGCGCGGGCGGTGATCTGCAACAGCGGCAACGCCAACACCTGCAACGCCGACGGACTCGAGATCGCCGAGGGAATGTGCCGCCTCTGCGCCGAGGCGCTGGACATCTTGCCCGAGGAGGTGGCGGTGGCCTCCACCGGCGTGATCGGCCAGCCTCTCTCGCTCGAGCCGATCGCGGCGGGCATGGGGGCTCTGGCGTCCGGACTCAGCCGAGAGGGGAGCGCGGCGGCCGCCGAGGGCATCATGACGACCGACACCGTAAAAAAGGAGGTGGCGGTGGAGTTTGTGCTGGGGGGGAAGACCTGCCGTTTGGGCGGCATCGCCAAGGGCAGCGGCATGATCCATCCCAACATGGCCACGATGCTGGTCTTTCTGACCACCGACGCGGCCATCTCGCCTGCGATGCTGCAAAAAGCCCTTTCGGGCGATGTGGCCTCCACCTTCAACATGGTGAGCGTGGACGGCGATACCTCGACCAACGACATGGTGATTCTTCTTGCCAACGGGGCGGCCGAAAATCCCGAGATAACCGGAGAGGGGGAGGATTTTTCCGCTTTTATGGCCGCGCTGAACAGCGTGACGGTCGCGCTTTGCCGCATGATCGCCGGCGACGGGGAGGGCGCAACGAAGCTTTTGGAATGCCGGGTGAGCGGCGCCGCCGACGAGGGGGCGGCCCGGGCGGTGGCGAAAAGCGTGATCTGCTCGAGCCTTCTGAAGGCGGCGATGTTCGGGGCGGACGCGAACTGGGGCCGCGTGCTCTGTGCCATCGGCTACAGCGGCGTGCCGGTCGACGTCGGAGCGGTCGATGTGGCTTTTTCCTCGGCAAAGGGCGAGATTTCTGTCTGCGAGCGGGGAGCCGGAATCGATTTTTCGGAAGAGCGGGCCAAGGAGATCCTGCTTGAAAAGGAAATCGAGATCCGCGTCACCCTTCATGAGGGTGAAGGAAGGGCCACGGCCTGGGGCTGCGATCTGACCTATGACTATGTGAAAATCAACGGAGATTACCGCACATAAGCGGTGCGGGAAAGGGGAAGACGGCTTTGGAAAACTGTTTTTCGAACGCGCAGCGGGCGGAGGTCCTGACGCAGGCACTGCCGTATATCAAGCGCTATACCGGTAAAATCGTGGTCGTGAAATACGGCGGAAACGCCATGATCAACGAGCAGCTCAAAGAGCAGGTCATGGAGGATATCGTGCTCCTCTGGCTGATCGGCGTGAAGGTCGTTCTGGTCCACGGCGGCGGGCCGGAGATCAGCGAGACGATGGAAAGGCTCGGCAAAAAGCCGGCCTTTGTCAACGGCCTGCGGGTCACCGACAAGGAGACGGTCGACATCGTGCAGATGGTGCTGGCCGGCAAGGTCAACAAGACCCTCGTCAACCTTCTGGAGATGAAGGGGGGCCGGGCGATGGGGATTTCGGGCATGGACGGCCGCCTGATCGAGGCGTCGATGAAGGATCCTGCCCTCGGCTATGTGGGCGCGATCACAAAGATTCATCCTTCCCCGGTGACCGATCTTCTCGAAAAGGGCTATATTCCCGTGATCTCTACGGTGGGGTGCGACCGGGAGGGAAACGCCTACAACATCAACGGCGACACGGCGGCCGCCTGGATTGCCGGCTCCTTGCAGGCCGAGCGGCTGATCATGATGACCGACATCGCGGGGATTCTGCGCGACCGGAACGATCCTTCGACGCTGATTGCCGAGGTCACGGTCGAAGAGGCCGCCAGGCTTCAGGCCGAGGGCGTGATCGCCGGCGGCATGATCCCCAAGGTCGAATGCTGTGTCGAGGCGATCGGCCGCGGGGTCAAAAACGTGATTATAATGGACGGCCGGGTGCCCCACTCGATTCTGATGGAGCTTCTCACCGACGGGGGAGCCGGCACCATGGTGACGGGAGGAAAGCATGAACGAGATCCGCGCGCTTGACGAGCGCTATGTGGCCAACACCTACCGGCGGTTTCCCGTCGAGGTAGTACGGGGGAAGGGCTCTTATCTCTTTGACGCCGAGGGTAAGCGCTATATCGACATGGGTTCGGGCATCGGCGTGACGGCCTTCGGCATTGGGGACGAGGCCTGGAAAAAGGCGGTCATCGACCAGCTCGACAAGGTCCAGCACACCTCCAACCTTTACTATACCGAGCCCTGCGCCGCTCTGGCGGCCGCCCTCTGCGAACGGACCGGCATGAAAAAGGTCTTCTTTGCCAATTCGGGCGCGGAGGCCAATGAGTGCGCGATCAAGGTGGCGCGCAAGTGGGCACAGGAGAAGCGGGGAATTGAGAATCCCGTGATCGTCACGCTGGAAAACAGCTTCCACGGGCGGACGCTCACCACGCTTGCCGCCACGGGGCAGGCGTGCTTTCACACGCTTTTCGCGCCCCTGACGCCCGGCTTCTGCCACACGCCGGCAAACGATTTTTCCGCCATGGAAAAGGCGCTTTCCCGGCCGGACACGGCGGCGGTGATGATCGAGTGCGTGCAGGGAGAGGGGGGCGTTCTGCCGCTTGACGCCGACTTTGTAAAAAAGACGGCGGAGCTTGCCGCAAAAAAGGAGATTCTTCTTCTTGTGGACGAGGTGCAGACCGGAAACGGCCGCACCGGCGCCCTATACGCCTACATGCATTACGGCATCCGACCCGATGTGGTTACGACCGCCAAGGGATTGGGGGGCGGACTTCCGATCGGCGCCGCGCTTCTCGGCGAAAAGACGGCCGACACCCTTGGGTACGGCGACCACGGCTCGACCTTCGGCGGCAATCCCATCGCCGCGGCGGGGGCGCTCAGCATTCTCTCCCGGCTGAACGAGGAATTTCTCTCCGAGGTGCGAAAGAAGGGGGAGCTTCTGAAGCAGGCCTTTGATGGGGCGAAGGGCATCCGCTCGGTCAGCGGCATGGGCCTTATGCTCGGTCTGGAGACCGAGCGCCCCGCCTCCGAGGTGGTGGCCGACTGCATCCAGAAAGGGGTTCTTCCGCTCACGGCCAAAAACAAGGTGCGCCTGCTTCCCGCGCTGAACATTCCCGTTCCGCTTCTCGAAGAGGCGGCGGCAGTCATCCGCGAAGCCGCTGCCGGCTGACAAAAAGCCGCTTGCGCCCGGAACAAAGCCCGGACGTCCGGAACTGTAGCGGGCAGAAGGCCGTCCGGAAGCATGCCCGGAAGCATACATAGGAAAAAACTACAAAGCCGTAATAAATCTTTAGATAAAGAGGAAATCGTAAAAATTCCCGATTGAGGGAAAAGGGCACCGGCCGGAATACAGAAGACCGGGCCATCCGAAAAACCATTCTGCCGAAAAGGAGAAAGTCTATGTCGCTCTATCGGAAAAGTTTTCTGAAGCTTCTCGATTTCACGCCCGAGGAGATCGGCTTTTTGCTCGATCTTTCCGCCGATCTGAAGGCGAAAAAGAAGGCGGGAATCCCTCACCGGCTCTGTGAGGGAAAAAACATCGCGCTGATCTTCGAAAAAACCAGCACCCGCACCCGCTGCGCCTTCGAGGTGGCGGCGGCCGATCTCGGAATGCACCCGGTCTATCTCGATCCCAAAGGTTCGCAGATCGGCAAAAAAGAGAGCATCGCCGATACCGCCCGGGTGCTCGGCCGCATGTTTGACGGCATCGAGTACCGGGGATTTGGACAGGAGGTGGTGGAAAAGCTGGCCGCCGAGGCCGGCGTTCCGGTCTGGAACGGCCTGACCAACGAATTCCATCCGACGCAGATCCTCGCCGATTTTCTCACCATACGGGAGATTTTCGGCTCGCTGACCGGAAAAAAGCTGGTCTACATGGGGGATGCGCGCTACAACATGGGCAACTCGCTGATGGTGGGCTGCGCCAAAATGGGAATGCATTTCGTAGCCTGCGCGCCGAAAGCCTATCATCCCGCCCCCGCGCTGATCGAAACCTGCCGGGAGATCGCCCGGGGGACCGGCGCGATCCTCGAATTTTCCGAAAACCCGGAAGAGGCCGTCGAAAACGCCCATGTGATCTATACCGACGTCTGGGTCTCGATGGGAGAGCCCGACGGCGTCTGGAAGGAGCGCATTGAGGCGCTCTCTCCCTATCGCGTCACGACGGCGCTTCTCGACAGGGCCGGCGCGGACTGCCGTTTTATGCACTGTCTGCCCGCCTTTCACGACCTTGAGACCGAGATCGGCCGGGAGGTGTACGAGAAGTTCGGACTCGACTGCATGGAGGTCACCCACGAGGTGATCGAGTCGCCCCGTTCGGTCGTCTTCGACGAGGCCGAGAACCGGATGCACACCATCAAGGCGGTCATGGCCGCCACCCTCTCCGAGACGCTCTGAGGGGGTTCTGAAAATCGGGCGCGGCAATGCCGCAGGGCTGTAGTCGATCAGGAGGAGAAATGGAGAACGCAAGCAGCCTTTTGATGCTCTTTCTGAGATTTTACAAAAGCAGACAACAATGCTGTGCTGCGGTCTGAAAAAAAGAATGTAACGCAGCCGTATAGAAGAACTCCCCCTTCAGCCGTTTTACAATTTCGGCTTAAAGGGGGAGCTTTTTGCTGTATTATTTCTGCACGGCTGCCGGCAGAGAGAGAGAGGGGGGGCATGCTTGAGCTGCCGCTTGATGCCGACACTTCACCTTTGCGTCTTTGCGGGCCGGGCGGCGCAGCTTTTCCTGACGATCAGCCAAAGCGGTCACGGCGTCATTTCCTCAGCCGTTTTATTATTTTCCAGTAACGGTAACCGAAAGATGCGGCTACCCACACATAAATCGCAAGCAGGATGAGGGACAATACCAACAGCACAGGGGCGTCTGCATCCGAATTTTGGAACTGTGCAGATAGATTCGGCAAAATCAGCAGCATCAGGAGGATAAAAAACGGCCAATACCGGCCTGCGAACACCCTCCGCATCATGTCGAGCCTGGATTCATCGTCGCAAAAGATTTCCTCTTCTCCCTGCATCTCGGAAACCGGCTTTCGGAAATAACAGTACCCGCCGAGATCCTGAACATATTCCCAGCCGCAATCCTTGAACATCTGCACATACTCTTCCTTGTGCTCCAGGCCCTCCTGGTTATAATCCAGCTGATAAACGACATCCTCGGGCTTGCACCTCTCAAAATGGTAAAATCCCGGCAGGTTTACCTTCACAAATTTCCACCCTTCCCGGTGACGCTTCCGAAGATACTGTTCTTCTTTCTCCCAATCCGCTATTGTAAATATATGCAGCTCTGTTTTCATTCCTTTCATCTCAGCGCGCCTCCATCATGTTCCGATATAAGCGCTCAACCCGCTTCATCTCCAGCGCCAAGACATCTTTTCCCAGGTCCGTAATGCAGTAGATTCTCCGCTTTTTCTCTTCCCGTACAAATTGGATCAGGCCATCTTTTTCCAGCTTGGACAGATTCCCGTACATCGTTCCGGGGCTGATTCGGATTTCATGATCGGTCAATTCTTCTACTTTGCGGATGATGTTATAGCCATGGGATTCTTCGCGGAGACAAAGCAGGATATAAAAAACTGCCTCTGTCATCGGTATATGCACTTTACGGGCAGGAACATCCATTCCACCAACGCCTTCCCTGAAAACCTGTAGCGCGATGCGTCGCACTGCTATATGTCAATTCCAATATAGCACTGCGATATATATTTGTCAATCAAATCTTTGTAAAGAGATGCAAAAATAAAATGCTTAAGTACCGCTTCCGGCACGCCTTAAATTAGGGTGCCGTTTGACAGATTACAAAAGCCGAAGACAGCGTCCTTACGAAGTGCCTTTTTTGCGGAGAATTTTTAATTTTTTTGCGGCGCTTGTTGACATAAGTTTGGTTTTTATGCTATACTAACTTTAATAAAGGTTCTCTTCCGAATCCGTTCTTGAACGAACCGGAAACCAAACACTGCATACAGGGAGGGTTTTTCATGAAAACAGCGGCAAAGGTTTTTATTATCATTGGCATTGTGGTCGGGGTGTTAAATCTTTTTAATGGTATTTTTACCCTTACCGACAGCGCGAACGATTCGGAAACGGCCTGGGGCGTGAGTCAGATTCTTCTCGGCGCGGCCTCGGTTGTGGTCGGCGGCTTTACGCTTTCCAAACTTTCTTCGGCAACCTGTCGGCAGGATGTGACGGTGGTAGGGATTCTTTCTCTGCTTTTCTGCAACTTTATCGCCGGGATTCTGATTCTGGCTTCTTCTGACCGCGACTATTCCTCCGCGCGGCAGTCTTATGACGGAATGCCGCCCTACGGAAATCCGAACTATCCGCCTTACGGAGGGCAGACGCCGCCTTACGGCAACAATACGCCCTATAATAACACAAGCTCTCCCTATGGGAATGCGAACACGCCGAACGGCACGCCGAACACGCCTTACGGAACGCCCGCGTCCCCTTACGCCAACCAGAATATGCCGCCTTACAGCGGGGCCAACCCCACTACCTACGGTGTTCCTTTCGGCGCGCCCGTGACGCCCGCGCCCGGTGCCTGCGACGGCGATGCGCCGGCCTCGGATGCGGCCAGGACCGAAGCGGAGAGTCTTTCCGGCCGTATGGAGGGGACGGAGCCGACCGGCTCGTCCGGCTCTTCGGACGGCGGAAACCACACCATAGACATGACTGCCGGCCGGGCCGGCACGCCGTCTTCCGACAGCCCTTCGCCGGACGCGGAGGATGCGAACGCCAGCGGGCCTTCGTCGGGTGCAAAGGACGTTAAGACCGACGGGGACAATTCTGCGGAATAAGTCTGGGCGAAGTCCTGTTTGAAAATCTGCGGGACAGCATCGGGCGAAGCCCTTTAGAAATCCGCCGAGGGGAGAGGTTTTTCGATAAAACCTCTCCCCTCGGGTTTGTAAGCGGCCGGGTGGTAAAATTTCAGGAACAATCGGTTCGATTGGGAGGCCGGCATGGCGGAAAAAATTTTTATTGACCGGCTGCCGCGGCCGCCTTGCTGTCTTTACGGCCGTCTTTTCGGCTGTCTTAGGAAGAAGGTCTTAGGGAGAGGGTCTTAAGAAAGAAGCCTCCCGCATCGCGGGCGATCTGTACAGCCGGTGAAGACAGCCGATCTCTTTTGATCGGTCTTACCCGTCTCTTCTAATCTGTCTTTCGATAGATCACCAGCACGGAATCCAGGGTTTGGTATTCCTCGTATCCGTTCTTCTCCAGCAGTCCGATCAGGTTTTCCAGTCCGTTATCCTGTCCGTCTGTCGCGTATTTCCGGCAATCGCTGTCAGCCGACAGGCTAAGGACAACATACTCGGTTTCCAAAAGATGTTCCTTTGAGGAGTAGAGCACGTCATAGAGTGTTTCCCGCCCGGAAAGATGGGCGGTATAAAAGGTTGTGGCCGTTACCGAGGCGTCCTCCGGAATCGTGTCCAGCGTGTCGCGGATGCTCTGATAGTAGTCGTAATATCGGATTGCCTGCGTCGGATAATGCAAGGCGGTCGGCGCGACCAGGAGGCCAAAGCATAGGGCACTGACCGCGGCGGCCGAAATCAGGGCCGTGAAGCGCTCCTTTTCCGTTTTGAGATCCGCCAGGTTGATGGCCGTAAGATATAGGAGAAAAGCAAAGGAACCAAAGGTGTACTGAAAGAAAATGCTGTGCTGGTAGGTGTAATCGGGCATCAGGTTCACAAGGAGATAGGGGATCAGCAGAATGTACCGCTCATACCGCCGTGTCAGCAGGGGGAGGGCCAGCAGAGGGGCAAGCAGGGTCAGCGCAATGAAATTCAGCTTCTCCGCGTCCACGCATTCATAGAATGCTTTCATGGGGTTTAGGATCACCGACTTGACAACGGTGAAGAGCGAGGCCGAGCCGTCATACATAAAGTTTTGATAGCGGTAGGTCATCACGCCGTCGCCGCTTTCCGAGAGGTACTTCGTGACTAGGAAGAACCATCCCAGAGACACCGCCAGCAGGGCGGCTCCCGTAATGAGAGCGTGACGGTCGATTTTTCTGCTTTGCAGAAGCGTTTTGACGATCAGCCACAGGGCGATCACGGCCACATAGACGGCGGCATCCTCCTTGACCGTCAGCGTAAGCAGCGCGGAGGCCGCCGTGAGGATCGTGTTTTTTCTGTCGATGCCGTAGAAGAGCCAGAGGATCAGCGGCGTCAAAAAGCAGTTTTCGTGAAGGTCGTAGCTTGCGCCGCCCGCGTATGCCGGATAGAGAAGCAGGACCGCACAGAGCAGCATTCTCTGCGCGCCGGACAGGCCGTGGTGCCCTCCGATCTTCCAAAGCGGGATCACCGCCGAAACAAGGACCGCCGCCTGAAGCACCTGCAGAGTAGCGGGCGTGGGAACAAGCCAGTAAAACGGCAGCATCAGGTAGTAGATCGGAGAAACATGGACGGCAAAGTGAGAGAGCAGGCCGTCCCGCTCCACGGTGGTCATCGGCAGGCCGGACTCTTTCATATGGTAAAACATCTGCGAGAAAATTCCGAAATCGAAGGTGGGGGAGCTGAAGCTGTATACCCGGCCGACCGTCCATGCGCTGACGAACAGGAAAAAGAAAGCCGATACCCCTGCGACGACGAAAAGGTGGGCTTTGTGCGCTTTTCGGGGCTTGGCGGCGGGCTGCTGTGGGCTGCCGTCCCATCCGAAGACGGCAAAGACGACAAGTACGGCAAGGATCACAAGAGAGAGCGCAAGATGGGCCCACGAAAAAGAGGAGATCAGGGCGGGAAGGGCGAGGGAAGCGAAGGCGGCGACGATTCCCCAACGCCTATAGCGCCGGATTTTCTCTGCGTTTACAAAGAACGAAAGGACCAGAAGCAGCACGGCAAACATACCGGTCAGACCGATCACCCGGCCTAAGGACATCGCTGCCAGACCTTCCAGTCCTGCCAGATTCCTCAGTTCGCCGGGCAGAAGCAGGTATTCCGCCGCAACGGCCAGAAGCCACGAAAGAAGGAAAGTTCCCAAAAGACCGGGAAAACAAAAGCGATTCTGAATCTGCATGCGCAGATTGGACTTGGACATAACAGCACCCCCTGTTACCCAAATGGTACAGGGGGTGTCTTTCAAAAAAACGATATCTTTCTTACAGGTTTCTTTCAGTTTTCGGCAGTTCCACAAGGGTGTTGATCCATCTTAGGCAGTTCCGCAAGGGTGTTGATCCATCTTAGGCAGCTCCACAAGGGCGCTGAACTGATCGCCGTCCACTTGGACCCGGAAGGCGCCGCCGACCGACTCGGTATAGGTCTGGGCGATGGCAAGGCCCAGTCCGCTGCCCTTTGTGGAGCGGGCTTTGTCGCCGCGGGCGAAGCGCTGCACG
>CALXKW010000039.1 GCA_944389045.1 uncultured Clostridia bacterium
AACCTATCATGCCCTGCCCGAAAAGGGGGGCGACAAGGCCTTCGAGCTGCTCCGCCGCGCGATGCGGGAAGAGAAAAAAGTGGCCATCGCACGCACCGTCATGGGAACCAAAGAGAAGCTGCTCGCACTGATTCCCACCGAAAGCGGCATTCTGGCCGAGACCCTTTATTTTGCCGACGAAATAAAAGACGCGCCGAAAGAGCCGGCAAAAGCCGAGGTCACGGCCGATGAGCTACAAATGGCCAAAACGCTGATCGGCGCGATGATCCGGCCGTTTGAGCCGGAGAACTACCGAGAGGAGTACCGGGAAAAGCTCTGGGCCATCATTCAGAGCAAAATACAGGGAAAAAGCTTTGTCGTCTCGCCCGACGAAGCGGAATTCCATGTGGGAAATCTCATGGACGCGCTGAAAAAGAGCCTTGAGGAAGCAGAGGCTGCGGCGAAATGAACGACCTCTTTTCCGACAGAGCCGCCCAGCCCATGCTGATCGGGGCAGAGGGGGAAGCCTTTGACAGCCCGGACTATCTCTTTGAATTAAAGCTGGACGGCGAACGCTGCCTTTGTTATCTCGATCCGAAGAGCGGGAGCGATCTGCGCAACAAAAAGAACAAAAGGATGCTCCCTCAGCTTCCGGAGCTTTCCGCAATCCACGAGAAGGTCGCCTGCCGGTGCGTTCTCGACGGCGAGCTGATCGTGCTGCGCGGAAAAAAGCCGGATTTTTCCGCGATCCAGCGCCGAACTCTTCTGAGCAATCCCTATAAGATCGAGCTCGCCTCAAAAAAGGAGCCCGCCTGCTTCGCCGCCTTTGACATTCTCTATTGCCGGGAGAAAGAAGTAAATCTTTTGCCGCTGACCGAGCGGAAAAGGATTTTGGAAGAAGTTCTGCCCGCCGATTCGGAGCATCTTTTCCGCGTCCTTTCGATCGAGGGAAAGGGCCGCGCCTTCTACAGCCTGACCGAACGGGAAGATCTTGAGGGTATCGTGGCCAAACGCAAAGACAGCCTCTATACCTTCGGCAAGCGGACCAAAGACTGGATCAAATGCAAAAACCTGAAGGACGAAGATTTTGTGATCTGCGGCTATACCCTTCGGGAAAAAGGCGCGAGCCTGGCGCTCGGCCTCTACCGGGAAGAAAAACCGATCTTCTGCGGGCATGTCGCACTCGGTGTCGACCGGAAAAGCCTTCGGAGGATACTCCTTCTGCCGCCGGGCGCCTGTCCCTTCGGGGCCGACCGGGAGAAGGAGGCGGCCGTCTGGGTCGCCCCCTCGCTCGTATGCACCGTCCAATATATGACCAAACATCCGAACGGCAGTCTGCGCCAGCCGGTCTTCAAGGGCCTCAGAGAAGACAAACTGCCCGAGGAATGCATTGTTTCGGAGGAAAAATAGAATGGCCAATCGACTGCAATATGAGAACAGCCCGTATCTTCTACAGCACAAGGATAACCCCGTGGACTGGTATCCCTGGGGTGAGGAAGCCTTTCAGAAGGCCGTCCGGGAGGACAAGCCGGTCTTTCTCAGCATCGGATACAGCACCTGCCACTGGTGCCACGTCATGGAAAAGGAAAGCTTCGAAAATCCCGCGCTGGCCACCCTTCTGAACCGTTTTTTCGTCCCGGTCAAGGTGGATCGGGAGGAAAGGCCGGACGTCGACGGCGTCTATCTTTCGGTCTGTCAGGCGATGACCGGAAGCGGAGGCTGGCCGGCCAGCCTCTTTCTGACGCCCGACAAAAAGCCCTTCTTCGCCGGTACCTATTTCCCGCCCGACTCCCGTCCGGGGATGATCGGCTTTTCCGAGCTGCTCCGACTCATTGCCGAGCGCTGGCAAACCGACCGCCAAGGCCTTCTCGAGACGGCCGACCGCATCGTCGGCGCCATAAAGGAGCGTCCTGCGCCGCCGCGCAAAGGCGTTTTTGACAACCTGCCGCAAAAGGCGGTCGCCCAGCTCTTTCGCCTTTTTGATCCGCTGCACGGCGGCTTCGGAGGGGCGCCCAAGTTTCCCTCGCCTCCCACGCTTCTCTTTCTTTTATACTACGGAAGCGTGAACCGGGAAGGCCGGATCGCCGCGATGGCGCTTCACACGCTGCTCTCGATGCGAAGAGGCGGCATTTACGACCAGATCGGAGGCGGATTTTCGCGCTACGCGGTTGACGATGCCTTTCTCGTGCCGCACTTTGAGAAGATGCTTTACGACAACGCCCTTCTGATTCTGGCCTATTCGGCGGCCTTCGCGCTGACAAAGGACGAAATCTTTCTGGATACGGCCAAAGAGACGGCCGATTATCTTCTCCGGGAGATGCGGGAGCCGGAAGGCGGCTTTGCCGCGGCGCAGGACGCGGACAGCGAAGGGGAGGAGGGCCTCTACTATCTCTTTACCGAAGAGGAGATCTTCCGCGTTCTCGGCGACGAGAAGGCCGGTACCTTCTGTCGCTACTACGGTGTGACGCCGGCGGGAAACTTCGAGGAAAAAAACATTCTCAACCGCCTGCACGGCGACGCGGAGGCCGGAAAATTTCCCGAAGAGAGAAGAAAGCTCCGCCACTACCGAAAAGAGCGCCTTCCCCTCCACCGGGACGACAAAATCCTGACCTCCTGGAACGCGCTTCTCATTGCCGCCCTTCCCTATCTCTTCCGCGCCGGCGGGGAGGAGAAATACCTCCGCGCGGCCAAAGATGCCGAGCGCTTTATCCGCGAGAAACTTACCGACGGAACGAAGCTTTTCTCCGGCATCCGGAACGGGCGGCGGTCGGGATACGGATTTCTTGACGATTACGCCTTCTTCGCCGCGGCGGAGCTCAGCCTTTACAGCGCGACGGGGGATGAGCAATACCGAGAGCGGGCCGCCGCCTTCTGCCGCGAGGCGATCGAGCAGTTTGCCGACGGCGACGGCGGATTCAGACAGAGCGGTCCCTGCAACGAAGAGCTGATTCTCAGTCACCGCGAGAGCTACGACGGCGCGCTGCCCAGCGGGAACGCCGTCATGGCCTATCTACTCGTTCGTCTCTCTCAGCTCACCGCCGAGAAAGAGTGGGAGGACGCCGGAGAAAAACAGCTGGCCTTTTTGTCGTCCCTTGCCGACGAGGCCCCGTCGGCGCATACCGCCTTTCTCTCGGCTCTTCTGACCCGACAGAATCCGCCCGCCAAAATTACGGTCGTCATGGCGAAAAACGACGAGCCCTCCGAAATACTCCGCACGCTGCCTCTTGATGCCGACGCTACGCTGCTCCCGGAGGAACGGGAGGGTTATTCCCTTCTGAACGGGGAAACTGCCTTCTATGTCTGCGAAGGGCATACCTGCCGCCCGCCGGTCGGCCGTGCGGACTTCGAAATTGAGCAAAAGAAAGCAGCCCGCTTCTTTGCGCCCGTCGAAGGAGCGAACCCTTTTTAAAGGATCGATTTTCTTTCTTCCCCGCCGCACTTTCTCCCCTGCTTTTCTCATTTCGCAGGAAAACAGCCTCCACTATCGGCCAAAAACGACTGTGTCCCGGATCAAACCGGGACACAGTCGTTCAGGTCGCCAAGATCGAGATCATAGGCTATGGCAATCCGCAGCACACTCGAGAGCAGCGGGTCGGATTCACCCTGCTCGATCTCCCGGTACCCGCGCGCACTCAACCCGCAGAGCTCCGATGCCTTTTCGATGGTAAGGTCTCTTTTCTTCCTTTCTTTTTGCAGAATTTGTCCGAAGAGTCTATTTTTTGTCACATTATCGCCTCCCTGTCTACAGTTTAGAAGGCAATATATAGCATTTCAATGATCCGGAGTTCCTATTTGAGGAAAAAATACAATTTATCTTAAAAAAAGGGAGAAAAATCGTTTTTTTCGCAGTCGGCTGCGCCCTGAACGCCCGTGGTATTGCTCTACTGGCTATGGCGTTTCTTTGCTTGGTTTTCCAAAAAATCGGCCGCCGCCCCGCATCGCGGATTTTCTTTTTTACATAAAAACCCTTCGCCGGCACTCCCCTGTGCCTGTACTATTGGGGCTTAAAGGACTTTTTTCTGCCTCCTTTTTTCCGCGCATTTCTTGAGACCGCCTTTATGCGGAGGGACTTGGGGATCGATTAGAGAAATTGTGAAAAAATAAAAGATTTCTCTTGACAAACGTAGCTCTCTATACTATAATAGGAGTGTTCCGGCATGGAGGCGTAGCTCAGCTGGTCAGAGCGCACGGTTCACATCCGTGAGGTCATGGGTTCGAGCCCCCTCGTCTCCACCAAAAATTCTCGGGAGAATTTTTCCCGAGAATTTTTATTTATGGCCTCTTCACATTCGCTGGAAAAGAGAAGCAGAGAAACCGTAACAAGAGAACAGAGAAAGGCGATCGCCGCTTCCTTGCTTCTCTATCATATGGTTTGGATTTTCAACACATTGTCCCCTTCATCCGTCCGCCAAGCGCATGCTTTTCTACTCCCCCGTTGTTTTATCCGCTTTACTGAAGCGCAATCTGTAGGGTGAAGTTTTCCGCGGGGGATATTCCTCTCCCGTGTCCATCTTGATATAAAGCCGGTACTGCATGGCGTAGCCTCCGTTTATCGTCTTTACCAGCGTGGTCTCGGTCCTCTCGATCGACTGCGGCTCGTATCCGTTGCAGACATATTCCGCGAAGGACTCGATCAGCCGGCCTCTTACGGGTTCTTTTCAATCGGGATACTGTCGTTCCGTATACAGTCGTTCAGCTCGCCGAGATCCATTCCGTAGGCCGCAGCCAGTCGAAGTACACTCGAAAACTTTGGATCGCCGGTTCCTTTTTCGATTTTCGCATAGCCGCGCGAACTCAGGTTTCCGAGCTCGGCGGCCTTTTCGATCGTCAGACCCAGCTCTTTTCTTTTCCTCCTCAAAATCTGTCCGTAAAACCGGAAACTCTCTTTGCCCTTGCCGCGATTGTTTTTCATATTGAAATCACCTTCCTTTTTCCTTTCAGTTTAGAAGGCAATATTCGACATTTCAATACGTAGACTTGAAATTTAACTTAAATCTCTTTTTGCAGCACTTCCTTTTCTTTTTTCCATATCGAAACCGACATAGGGTCTGCCATTGGCAATCCGCTTTTACCGCGCAGAATCGCCCTTATCCGAAACTTTTTCTCAGGAAATAAGCCAAAGGCCCGCCCCGTCCGGGCATGGACGGGGCGGACCTTTGGTCAGACGCCGTATAAGCGGGATTGACGCCGTATATTCCGGCCGCAAAAGAAACGGCCGCAGAAAAGGAGGCAGAGCGTTGACAAAGCGTCCGGAGAGTGAGAGAGAGGGGAGGGAGAGAGCCGTCCGCAGGCAAGGTAGCGCTTCCAAGAAAAAACCACAAGGTCAGCGTTTTTTCATCAGCTTCTCATAAAGACGCGAAAGACCGCAGGGGAAACAGAGAACCGGACCGGCCGCGGCTCCCACGGCCGCCTGCAAAATCTGATAGGGCAATTTTAACAGAGCATATTCGGGCGTGCTGTAGAGAAAGGCACGGCCGAGCGAGTAGCCGGCCACCATAATGACCGCTCCCAGCGCCACACCGACCACCGCGCCCACGATCTTTTTCTTTCGGAAGACGACATGGGCAAAGAGCGAAATCACCACGGCCTGAAGACCGTGCGTTACCAGAGAGACGAACATCGGCGTCGGGTAGAAGAAAACATCCCCCAAAAAGGCGCCGACGCCTCCCACAAGAAAGGCCGAGACCGGGTCGAGCAGAATGGCCGCCGTACAGATCAGAACGTCGTTCAGATAAAGATGACCGCCCGGCACGGGAATCCCGAAAGAGCTTAAGAGAATGTTCATGGCCATAAAGAGGGCGGTCACACAGAGTTTTTTCAGATAACGGTGCCTCTCTTCGCGGTTTTTCATACAATCACCTCTTGCAAAAAGAATAAAATGAGTGTATCATAGAACTGGTTCTATAAAAAGTACCAGAACTCAAGTTTTTTATAAGGCCAGAAAGGGTTTTTATGCCGAACAAAGACTTCGCCTATCGGCGACTTTATACCGCCCTTCGCCGGGAAATCGAAAAGGGAGGATACGCCTTTGGTGAAAAGCTTCCCTCCAAGCGCGCCCTTGCCGACCGGCACCGCCTGAGCGTCGTCACGGTGGAGCACGCGCTGGCCCTTCTGACCGAAGAAGGGTATCTCGCTCCCCGGGAGAGAAGCGGCCACTTCGTCGTCTATCGGGAGGGAAGCAATTTCCCGGTGGCCGACCCCGCCCTGCGCCCATTGCCACCCGAAACGCTTCCCGCCAAGCCCTCCTTTCCCTTCTCGGTTTACGTCCGCGCCATGCGCCGCGTGATGGGCGACTTTGGGGCGGCGGTTTTGGTCAAATCGCCCAACAACGGGCTTCCCGCCCTGCGCACCGCCCTGGCGCGTTATCTTCTGCGAAGCCGGGAAATCGAGGTTTCGCCCGACCAGATCGTCGTCGGGGCGGGCGCGGAATACCTGTACGGACTGATCGTTCAGCTTTTCGGCCGCCGGATGCGCTACGCCATCGAGACCCCCTCCTATGAAAAAATCGAGCAGGTCTACCGTGCCGGCGGCGTTTCTCCCGAAAAGCTCCCGCTTGGGCCGGAAGGCATCGACAGCGGGGCGCTCGCCGCCTCGGCCGCCCGGCTGCTTCACATAACCCCCTACCGCAGCTTCCCGAGCGGCGTCACCGCCTCGGCCGCTAAAAAACGCGAGTATCTCCGCGTCATGGCCGAGCGGGAGGGATGGATTGTCGAAGACGACGTCGAATCGGAGTTCACTCCCTTTCAGAAACCGGTCGAAAGCGTCTTTTCGCTCGATCCCGCCGGCCGGGTGCTCTACCTCAACACCTTTTCCCGCACGATCACACCCGCCGTCCGCATTGCGTATCTGGTGCTCCCCCACTCCCTGCTCGGACGCTTTGAAGAAAAAGCCGGCTTCTACTCCTGTACGGTCCCGACCTTTGAGCAGTATGTTCTCGCCGAGCTTTTGGAAAGCGGCGACTTCGAGCGGCACATCAATCGCGTGCGGCGCGAAATGCGAAAAAAAAGATCGTTCTGACAGAATAAGCGCACAATCGGTTTTCCTTCTCGGAGACCGCATCTTTTTTTCTTCTCTTATCTTGTCTGTCTTTTCCTTTCCCTCTTCCAAAAAGGCCGGAGGAGAACAAAAAATGTTCTCCTCCGGCCTTTTCCGCCGATATCTGAACTTTATTTTCTGATTTTTCCGCCTCTCTCTCCCTCTCTCTCTCTGCTTTTACGCAGAATCCCTCACACTCAGGGAATCGGCCGGAACGCCCGCCTAAGGACTGAGACGGCAGAAAAGCGCCTAAAGAACATACTCGCAGCGCGCGATGATGTGATCCTGATATTCGCGGTCGAGCTCGACAAAATATCCGCTCCAGCCCCATACCCGAACAATCAGGTTGCGGTAATTCTCGGGGTGAAGCTGCGCCTGAAGAAGATCTTCCCGGTTGACGGCGTTGAGCTGAAGCTGATGGCCGCCCAGCGCGATACCGAAAAACGGGCTCTGTACGCTCCGCCTTTCGTCCAAGACCCGCGAAAAAGGAAAGAGGAATGGCGAAGACAAAGGAAAAAGACAAAAAGAAAAGGCTAAAGAGGCCGAAAGAAAATCCGGAAAAAACGCCGCACTGCGCGGCGCCAAAAAGAGAAAAAGGGCCGGAAAAAGCAAGAACCCTTTCGATGAAAACAGGCCGCCCCAACCGATCGGAGGGCGGCCTTCTGTTTTTCCGTGAGTCCGCAAAAAATCCGCGGGAAGAGTCCCGACGGCGGGATAGCCCGAGCCGGCAGAGAGAGAGGGGGCACGGGACAAACAAAGGGGGCGGAGCCACGATGCGGAGCCGTCTTAGCACTCAGAACCGGATCTTTCGCACCCAATAGAGCAGCGATCCCCGCACCGGGGTTCCCTTACATCCCATTCGGCAGAGCCGATTCGGGCGGGATGAGGCGAATTTGTCATGGCTTTGGACACGGTCCGGCTCCAGGCCGCCTCTATTCTCCGGCAGAGTTCTCTTCGGAAACGGGCTGCTCCGGTGCCGAAAGCGCGCTTCCCTTCTCCTCACGCAGAAAGACATAAGCGGGCGACAGACCGCGGTTGGCGCGGAGATAAAAGGGGATGGCCTTTCCCTCGGACAGAGTACGGTTCCGGTCGATTGCCCAGAAGCGAACCGCCACCGCGCCGCCTCCCGGAAGCGTCTTGTCAAGCGAAGCCGAGAGAGGCCGGTCGGAGAGCGCGGCGAATTCCTCCTCCCCGTTTTCCGAGAAAAAGTCGGGATTGTCTACTCCCTCCGCGCAGCAGAGGATGGGACCATAGCCCAGGGCCACCCGCCCCCAGTCGGCCTCGACTCTCTCGTCGGCGTGGATCCGCCGGGGAAAGAGCGGAAATTCGATCTCGATCGAATCGCCCGGATAGACCGTAAGAGAGGCGTAGCCCTTTTCGGTTTTGCAGGCGACCGGCTTCCGGCCCCGCCGCAGGGTAAAAATTCCGTTGGTCCAGGCTGGGACGCGAAGCTTCAGAAGAAGCCTTTTTCCGGTCACGACAAGCGTCGTCCGCCCGCCCCAGGGCATCTCGCTGACCATCGAAAGACCCGCTCCGCTTGGGAGGCGAAGCTCGCAGGAGAGATATTGGTGAAGAAGCAGGGTATCGTCGTCATAAGAGGCGACATAGCGCCCAAGGCGCGAATAAAATTTCAGAAACATGGGCGGACAGCAGGCGCAGTCGTGCCAGCGCCAGCGGGCGTGCCCGGCCGTGTTCAGCGGCTGGGTATAGAAAAAGCTCTCCCCGTCGAGCCCCACGCCGCCGAGAACCCCGTTGTAGAGATAATTCTCGATGAGATCGGCATAAGAGGCGTCCTCATAGGCATTCTGCAAATAAAACGTAAAGAAGGCCATGGCGACCTGCGCGCAGGTCTCGCAGTAGCCGTCGTTGGGAAGCTCGAAGCTCTCTCCGTAGGACTCCTCCGCCCCGTGCGTCCCCACGCCGCCGGAAAGATACATCTGTTCTCCGGTGATCTTTTTCCAAAGCTTTCGGGCCGTCTCCAGATAGGTATAATTCTCGAACTCTACACCGGCCGCCGCCATGCCTGTATAGTAGAGGTTGGCGCGGACGGCGTGGCCCGCCGCCGAGGTCTGATCGAAATAATAGGCGTGATCCTGCGCGTAAGGGCCGTAATCGGCACGGTTTACCCGCCCTTCGTGATTGCCCCGGTTCTCGATCCAGAAGCGGACAAGATCGGCGTATTTTTCGATATCCGGCGAAAAAGCCTTCACCCCGGGATGCTTCCGGGAAAGCTCTTCCGCCATTTCCTCAAGGCGCGCGCAGAGTCCCTCGGTATCCCGCAGGGTGACATAGAGGAGCAGAAGGGCCTCCTCGGGGAGCGAGTGCGAGGGCACCATGTTGATCTTGCCGTATCCGTAGCGCGCCGTCAGGAATTCGGCGAAGCGAACCGCCGCAAAAAGAAGCTTCAGGTCGCCGGCTGCCCGGTAATAGGCGACGCCCGCCTCGGCCATACAGCCGAAATTGTAGCAGTCGTGATACCAGCGGGCGTCGCCGGTTTCATCAAAGAAGGCGCCCGGCCGCTCGAGCATGGCGTGCGTGCTGAGATAGCCGTCCTGCCCGGCAAGCGAGGCCCGAAAGACGACGTCGATACAGCAATCGATGCGCTTTTTCAGCCTTTCGTCGGGATTTGTCCGCAGAAAGTCCGCAGCGGCGGCAATCGTTTCAAAGAGAAGACCGTCCAGCCAGGGATTGTTCTCAGGGGTCCCTTTTCCGGCGGCCGCCTTCTCAAAGTTCCGGAGCGCTCCCTGCTCTTCCAAACGGTCAAAGCAGTAAGGAAGCGTCCTTTGGAAAAAAGTTCAAGCTTTTCCTTGAAAAAGCCGCCGGTGATGACGACATCCGGCACCCCGAAGCGCCGCACGAAGGGCTCCTCCGCCGCCGTGAAAAAAATCGAGTAGGAGCGCGCAAGCGAAGGGAGAAAGACCACCGCCTCCCCCGGCGGGGGGTCGCCCCGCTTCGCCGCGGCCGCGGCCTCTTCTCCCCCGATCCGGAAAACCGCGCGGACGGGCGGCGGCGTTTGGCTCCCCGCCCGCAGCACCCGCCGGTAGCTTTTTTGCGAGAAGGAGAATTCCCAGATCTCCTCCTCTCCCGCAAAAAGGGTCAGCACTGCCTCCCGCTCCGGCAACTCCCCAGCCTCCGGCTTTTCCGGCAGGGATCCCGCCGTTTCCGTTTCCGTTTCCGTTTCCGTTTCCGTTTCCGTTTCCGTTTCCGTTTCCGTTTCCGTTTCCGTTTCTGTTTTGGTTTTTATTTCCCTCTTCGGCGCCCCGGCCCCGCTCATCCGCGGACCGTCCGCCGCTTTGGTTTCCCCCTCGGCCGAAATCCGGTCCTCCGTCTTGTTTTCAGATTTTTCGTCTTTTTCGCCGCACTTTCCCATCGTCATATCCTCCCATAACCTTCCCGACGGCTTTTTCCGGCCGGGCCGAGCGCTCGCTTTTTGGGATTGTCACTTTTTTCCGATTGTACCATAGAAACATCCCCTTGCCAATTCCCGCATATCCGGAATGATTTTATATTCTTTCTAAAAAATAGCGGCTATCTGAGATAGGAATAGCTGTAGAAAGCGTAGCCGCCGTAGGAGGAGAGGGCGGAGAGATAGACCTTCTGCGCGGCGATCTCGCTTTCGGGGAGAGAATACCCGGCCAGACTGACCACAAGATCGATCCCGCTTCCCGCAAGGGCCTCGTTCCACCAGTCGGCCAGCACGCCGAAGGGAGCTTTTGAGTGGGAAAAGCTCCAGTAGATCTGGGGGGAAAGATAGTCGAGCCAGCCCGCCTTTACCCAGGCCAGCGCGTCGCAGTAGATTTCGTCGTAGGCACTCCCGCCCGCCGTATCGCTCCCCGCCGGATCGTCGGAAGCGTTTCGCCAGATTCCGCGCGGCGCCACACCGAACAGGCAGTCGGGGCGATGCTCCTTCACCGTCCGGTAGGAAAGCTCGATGAGCTGGTTCACGTTCTCCCGCCTCCAGTCGGCAAGCGAAAGCGCGCCGCCGTCTTCGCGGTATTCCTCGTAGCGCGCAAGATCGGCCAGGCCGATGTCCGAAGGATAGAAATAGTCGTCAAACATCACCCCGTCGAGGTTGTAGTTGGTGAGAAGCTCGGCGATTCCCTCGGCCACCAGCGCGCGCACGGCGGGAAGCGAGGGATCGTAATAGATCTGCCCGCCCACGCTGTAGGTCCATTCGGGATGGCGCACCGCGGGATTGTCGGGTGAGAGGGAGGAAAGCGGCTCGTTGGGCAGGGTCACCCGATAGGGATTGATCCAGGCATGAACCGCAATATCCTTCGCGTGGGCGATTCGGATGAGATAGGCCAGCGGGTCGAGAACCAGAGGGTCGCCCTGTTTGCCGGTCAGAAACCGGGAGGTGGGAAAGATCTCCGATTGATAGAAGGCGTCCGAGGCGGGACGCACCTGAAAGATGATGGTGTTGAGATTCTGCGAGGCGGCCTCGTCGACAAGCGCTTCCAGTTCCTTTTTCAGCGAGGCGGCCGAAAGCCCTCCCGCCGACGGAAAATCGAGATTATAGACCGTCGCGACGTAGACCGCCCGCATCTCTTCTCTCTTTCCGTCCTCCGACGGCTCGGCCGACGGCACGGTAATCGGCAGGGTGTCGGGAAACTCGGTGACAAAGGCGTTTCCGGTATCGGAGGTCTCGTCCTTTTCCGGAAGCTCGATCACCCCCGCTCCGTCAAACTCGGTCACATAGTCAAAATCGCCTCCCGGCCCGAAGACCGGAACCGAATCGTCCTCGTCTTCCTTCTCCGTGGTCACGGCCGGCCGAGAGGGCGTGGTGTTCGGAGAATCGCTTATAACGGGCTCCGACGACGACGGGGCCGGCGGCGCCTCGGTTTTTTCGGCGTCCGGAGAGGAAGCGGACGGAGAAACGGGAGCGGAAAAGGCGGGGGTGGTACCCTCCGTCCCGCCCGTTTCCGTCCCGTCTGCCGGCCAATTCACGCGGGCGGAGAAGTACCCCTGCCCCGACAGAAGAAAGAGAAAAAAGGTCACCAGCATAAGAGGCAGCAGCACCGCTACCATGGTTTTCAGTTTGTTCATGATCCGACCGCCTTTCCGCCGCCCAAAAAAAGCTTGCAAAAGCTCGGGCGGTATGCTACAATAGAGAAAAGAATGCTTGTCCCTTCGGCGTTTTTCTTTTCTCGTTCCATGTCTATGGGAGAGGTGCGCTCTTTATGCCGGCCGGGACCGCTTTGGGGAAAAAAGCTCCTCTTTCCCGAAAAACCGCCAGCGATGGAAATTATTTTGGGGTAGCCTTTTTCCCCCTTTCGGATTATAATAAAGTATGACCGTACCGAAAAGACGGTTCACTGCCCGAAAGGAGCTACATAATGGAGCTTTTGCGCATCAACGAACGAAAACTCAAGGTCACTCTGACCGTCGAGGATATGACAGCCTACTCGCTCACCTGTGAGAAGATCGACTACGACAACACCGAGACCCGCAGGGCGTTCTGGTGCATCCTTGACGAAGCCAAACACAAAACCGGTTTTGACGCCGCCAGCGACAAGGTCTATGTACAGGTCTTTCCCTCCCGCGGCGGCGGGTGTGAAATGTATGTCACCAAGCTGACCGACCCGCAGGGAGAGCCTCCCCCCATCACACTGAAAAAGGAGCTTTTTGTCGAAAAAGCACTCTTCCGCTTCGACAAGCTCGAGGATATGCTCTCGGCTTGCGCCTGCCTCATCGAATGCGGCTTCACCGCCCCTTCTTCCGCCTATACCGTCCACGATGCCTACTTTCTGTCGCTCGGACAGGACGGGGCGCCTCCCCTCCCGGAGCGCCGCCGGGGAGCCACCGCAGCCGATCTTGTGGCCGAGTTCGGCATCCGGCTTGACATCGCCGCCGAAGGATGGCTGGCCGAGCACGCCGCATGCATCTGTCCCGAACACGCCGTGGAGCGCTACGCCTCGCTTTCTGCCGCCGCACGCCCCCGTGTCCTCCGCTGAACGGCAAACCACAACGAAAACGATATCACGGAATTGGACCTGTCCCGGAACGGGTATGCACCCGAGCCCGGGATTTTGCTCCCGACGCTCCGGAATTCCGATATAACAGACCGCCGTTTACGCTTATGACCGGTGCGCGGCTCCGGCAAAACCCGTCCCCGCCCGTCATACGCCCTCTTTGTGAGAGAGCGGCGGCCGCTTTCTCACGGCACGAAAGCCCCCAAACAAAAAAGAGCCCCGCGGGGGATGCTCTCTTTTTCCTCCCTTTTGTTCCGCCCGAAAAAAATTCCGAGCACGGCCGGTAGCCGTATACGGCTTTTCGGCCGACGGCAGGACAAAAGAAAGGATCTTCGCCGGCCGGCAGAGCTCGCTGTCGGGCGCGGGCCTCCGGCCTTTGCCCCACGGCCTTACCGCTTCCGGCCGGCTCCCCGCCCATCCCTATAACCAATAAACGACGTGAGAAAGAAAAGGATGACCGCCATGACATGGGAAGAATTGGAAAATAAATGCCAAAGCTGCACGGGATGCCCGCTGAGCGCGACCCGCACCAATCTCGTCTTCGGGTGCGGAAACAAAAACGCCTCCCTGATGTTTGTCGGAGAAGCGCCGGGGGAACAGGAGGATCTGGCGGGAATTCCCTTTGTGGGGCGCGCCGGCCAGCTTTTTGACAAATACCTCGCCGCCGTGGAGATCGACCGCGAGGAGGTCTATATCGCCAATATCCTCAAATGCCGTCCTCCCAAAAACCGGGACCCGCTCGGCACCGAGCAGGACGTCTGCATCGAATTTCTGCGGGAGCAGGTTCGGCTGGTGAGGCCGAAAATGATCGTCTGCCTCGGCCGGATCGCCGCCATGCGCCTGATCCGGGCCGATTACCGCATCACCGCCGAGCACGGAAGATGGGTACAGAAAGGCGATTTTCTCATGACCGCCGTTTACCATCCCTCCCTGCTTTTGCGCGATCCCCGCAAAAAGGACGACATGCTCACCGACATGCTCGATGTGGCCGCGAAATACCGCTCGCTCTCCGGCGGGAGCGCCCGCAGGGATAGCCTTTGACATAAGAGGGCCGCTCCCAAAAGCCCTTCCCCTTTGTCTAAAGGCCCAGACGCTTATCTCATCTTCTTTTTGCCGCTATGCCTGAACAATCGAGTAGGAGGCGGTGATTAGCCGCCGTCCTCTCACACCACCGTGCGTACCGTTCGGTACACGGCGGTTTC
>CALXKW010000040.1 GCA_944389045.1 uncultured Clostridia bacterium
TACGTGAACGCAAAAAGGAGTTTCGCTATTTGCGAAACTCCTTTTTGCTCTCCCGGTGGCATAAAATGCACCGACCAGGAATCGACATCCTCCCTTAAATTCAACAAGACTGTCTCTGCACGCCGCAAGGAACAATTCTTTTTTATCGCTTCTCGAAGGCTTTCCCCCGGGAAATGCAATCTGTCGATAAACCCATATCTTTGCTCTCACAAATAGGGAGCGTTATTTTTTGAGAAAAAGCGATATTAACTATATTTTGAAAAGAAAGCGAAGAGAAGGTAAAGTCAAGATGATAAAATTATGAACTTTTATATTTTTTTAACGAAGTTAACAATTTGCTCTTGACAGATTAAAAACTTCGTTATATAATCAAGCAGAAAGATTCATCAGGAGGAGAGCAACATGGGAACCAAATTGCTTGTGATCGACGACGACACCAACATCAGCGAAATGCTCACGCTCCATCTGGAGAACGAAGGATACGAGGTCAAGACCGCCGCTGACGGCGTGGAGGGAGTCAATTTCTTTAAAATGTACGAACCGGATCTTGTGCTGCTCGATATCATGCTCCCCCGCAAGGACGGCTGGCAGGTCTGCCGGGAGATCCGAGAAATTTCCTCGAAACCGATTATTATGATCACGGCAAAGGGAGAGACCTTCGACAAGGTTTTGGGCCTTGAGCTGGGGGCGGACGACTTTCTCGTCAAACCGCTCGATATCAAGGAGCTCACCGCCCGCATCAAAGCCGTTCTGCGCCGCTGCTCCATGCGCGAGGCGCCCAACGACAACGAGGTGGTCAAATTCGACAACATCGAAATCAGCCGTCAGAAATACGAATTGAAGCTGCGCGGAAAAAGCGTGGATGTTCCGCCCAAGGAGCTCGAGCTTCTCTATTTTCTGGCCTCCAATTACAACCGCGTCTTTTCGCGCGACCAGCTTCTTGACAAGGTGTGGGGCTTCGACTATTTCGGCGATTCCCGCACGGTGGACGTACACGTCAAGCGTCTGCGCGAAAAACTGGACGGCGTTTCGGACAAATGGCTGCTGAAAACGGTTTGGGGCGTCGGATATAAATTTGAATTGCTGCAATGACCGGGTCGAGGGCGGCTCGGAAAAAAATCTGACAAAAATGTTGGTTTTTACTTGACAAGCCCGCCAAATTAGACTATAATAGAAAAAGGAATTTTTCGAAAATTCTCTTTGCTGAAGCGAGGGGAGGGATTGTATAATGGCAGAAATCAGAGTGAAAGAAAACGAGTCGCTTGACAGTGCTCTTCGCAGATTCAAAAGACAGTGCCAGCGCTCCGGCGTTCTCACTGAGTATAAGAAGAGAGAGCAGTACGACAAGCCGAGCGTAAAGCGCAAGAAAAAGTCGGAAGCTGCGAGAAAGCGTAAGTATAAGTAATCCGATATTGCCGTACAAGGAAAACAGGGAAACGAAAGCGTTTCCCTGTTTTTTGTTCGTTTTCTTCCCCGGCTTGTTTGTCTTCTTACCGGCCCAAACACGCCTCACGGCCTGCAAAGCGAAGATCCCTGTCTCTTTGCGGCCTGTCTCTTCCCTTCTCCATTCAGCCTTTTAATCCGGGCGGCCGATTGACATTTCTGCCTCTCCGTGCCGTACCGGGCCGATTGCGGATTTTCCTCTATTTATCGGATGGCCGTTTTTTAAGTTTTACCTTTCCTCCGCCTCCCTGCGCACCTCCGCGCAGAGACGGGGACCGTTTTCCTCTTCATTTTCCCGGGAAAGAGTGCGGCAGGAACGCACCATGACGCAATCGGCGTTGTTGCCGGGATTGGGGTCCGGCGTGGAGGAGCTTACCGAAGCCGTATTGCAGATGTCGCAGGGCATTCCGGAAGGAAGAAGGCCCGCCAGAAGAATCGAGACCGACATATTGGGCGATAGACTGCTGACCGTGTACCGGCCGCTCCAGGGCCGCCAGGTCCTGCCGTCGTCGGTCGAAAAAATCGGACGGGAAAGCTCAGGCGGAAGGAAGTCGGCGATCGTCACCTGCCGGGCGGTATCCGGTCCTGCATTGGTCACGGTGATAAGATAGGTGAGATAGCGGCAGTGCAGCACCGAACGGGGGGCTACCACCTTGCGGATCGAAAGGTCCGCGCCTCTTCTCACCGGTACATTCACCGTGGAGGTGTTGTTGTCAGGGTTTGCGTCGGGCGTAGAACTCGTCACAACGGCGGTATTCGAGATGGCGCCGCAGGCGGAGGAGGTCACGCTACCGCGGTAGAGAACACTCCGACTCTCCCCCGCACTCAGCTCCCCCAAAAGCAGCGGATTGACATAAGGCTTCCAAGTGATCCCGCCGTCGAGCGAATATGCGGTGTCGGTCAGCTCGGGAGGAAGGGCGTCGTAAAGCAGCGTGTCCTCCGCATTGTCAGGGCCGCGGTTGGTGATGACCACCGTATAGGTCATCCGATCTCCCGCAGCGGCCGAAACCGGCTGCGCGCGCTTGATCACCGCAAGATCGGCACTGGAAGACAACACATCGGTCCGAATTATAGAACGATTGTTGTCGGGATTCGGATCGAGCGTCGTACTCTCCACTGTGGCGGTATTGACAAGCGTGCTTCCGGAAGGGACAGTCACCCTCCCGCGAAGCAGCACCGTCTCGCTCCGCCCCGCCGCAAAAAGACCGAAGGCATGACTTCTCGTCCAAGGGTTCCAAGTGAGTCCGCCGTCAAGCGAATATTCGGCTCCGGACAGCCCCGCGGGAAGGGAGTCCCGCAAAACAAAATTATCCGCATCCGACGGCCCCGCGTTCGAAATCGTCAGCACATAGGTCAGAAGTCCGCCCGGAGAGACGGGAGAGGGATTCGCCGTTTTCACCACCGCAAGATCCGCCTTCCCGGCCGTCACCTCGACGGTCACCGGATTGGAAACGACATTCGTTTCGAGCAGAGCGCCTCCCTCCACCGGCGTGTAGAAAGAATTGAAAGAGGCTCTATTCACGGCGGGATTGGGATTCGGAAGAGTTTCTGCCCGGGCTTCAAAGCTCACCGCGACGCTCTGTTCTCCCAAAAGATCGGAAAGAGAAAAGCCGCTTATGGGGTTGGCAAGCGGCAGCGCGTTCCCGTCAACGCGAACGCTGCCGGATACAAACGAAAATCCGTCCGGCAGAATATTCCGGAAAAAGAGGGACGTCAGCGGTTGCCGGCAGGGATTTTCGAGCGTCACGGTAAACGTCACGCTTTCTCCCAGAGAAACGGCCGGACGATCCACACTCTTCACCGACCGAAAATCCGGCAGCGCAATTTCGCGAAAGGCAATGTCGTCAATGGCGTAATCGTTTCCGACCTCCTCCGCTCCCTCGCTGACAAACTCCAGCGTCAGAGAGGTATTGTCCCGTGAATAGACGGCGCTCCCCACCTCGCGCCACTCGGGCGCTCCGGTGTTGACCGGAATCAGGGCGCCCAGCGTGTCGTCAAATAAAAGTGCTCCGTCCGGATCGAGAATACGCACACCGAACTTCGGGTCGGGATAGCCCTTCACCTTAAAGAGATTGAGAATCCATGCGGTGAACAGATAGTAACGGTTCGGCTCAACGTCGACGCGCGCCCGAAAAAAGACCGCTCCGGGATCGTCTCCGTTGACCACCATCATCCGACCGGTCTCGTTGCCTGCGGTGTGATCGGCGATCCGCCACCAGGCCCCGTTCGACGCACTCATGGAATCGGTCATGATGTTTTGTACGGTATATTCCCCGCCGAAGGGCGCATAGACGGCGGGATTGGGAAGCACATACTGAAAATCCGGCGTCACACCGGGATAGGGCTCGGCGGGCGCGCCGGTATTGGCCGAAGTTCCCGCAGGAAAGCTCCCGAAGGTCCCGTTATCCGCCGCCCGAATGAGATTATCCCCCGTCACCGAGACGCAGGGATCCAGAAAATTTTCAATCGGAGTATAAATCACCGGACCGTCAAAAAAATTTTTACCGGTAAGATCGGTCTCCCCCACCGTAAAAAAGAGAGTGTCCGGCGTCAGCGAGTCGAGGTGGTTCGAACCGGCCGGCGGATTCGGAACCGCCGTGATCGGCGGATTGGCTCCCGTGGGGATTTCGCCCACCGCCGCATTCGCGAAATCGCCCGGCGTAGGGACTCCGCCGACTCCGTAAGCTTCTGTCAGCCGGTACTCGCCGGCCGGCACGTTATAAAAAGAAAAGCCGCCCGTAGCGTTTGTCAACACCGCGAGCCGCCGATTGGTCGTTCGGTTTTGCAGAACTACCGGAATGTTTGCAAGGCCCGTGTCATGGGCGTTAAAGGACACGCTTCTGTCGCGGTCAAAATAAACGTTGCCCGAAACTGTTGCCATAATGGTCTCCTTTTTTTTGTTCACTTGTTTTGCTGTCAGCATGACAGAGCGTTATTTTGCGGGACAGTCCGCAAAAGGCGGTCCGCCGTTTCCAGTATATGCCCTTCCCCGCTTCCGGGTACAAAGACTTTCGGAAGAACAACCCGGAAGGAAAAAGGAGACTCCGAAAAAAAGCTCTCGCAACAAGAGGATAGATCCCGGCAATCATCCTCAGCCGGGGCAAAAAACACGGAAAACGCATTCGATCGGAAGATTCCTTCCGACCATAGGAAAAGAGAGAATAAAAAGACAGAAAAATAAAAAAACCGTCAGAAGACGGCCTGCTGAAAAAAAGCGACGGGAAACTCCGCATCGCGTTTTTCAAACGCGCTTCCCGCGCTCCAAAGATGGGAAACCACCCGGAAGCGCACTGCCCGCTTCGGATTTTTCACCGATCGGTTGTTTTCCATACAGAAAAAAGCCCGACCAACAGATGTCGGGCCTTTGGGGTTTGTGTTACAAAAAAGAAGTCGACTATAGACACGAGCACAAAGCCATAAACAAAAATAAAGCCCCGAACGCGACTTGCGCGTCGGGGCTCTCGACTGGCCTACCCGACAGGATTCGAACCTGCGACCTCAAGAGTCGGAGTCTTGCGCGCTATCCAGCTGTGCCACGGGTAGATGATATTGGATCTTTTCGACTTTTCTATTGTAGCAAATTTTTTTCAGGAAGTCAATCGTTATCCGAAAAAAAATTAAAATTTTGATTTTTTTATACCCCGCTCTTGATTTTTTGCCCTCCATATGGTATGATAACAGAAAAGAACCTAAGATCCTATTCTCATGCCGGTGTGATGGAATTGGCAGACGTGCCGGACTCAAAATCCGGTCCTGGCGACAGGGTGCGGGTTCGACCCCCGCCACCGGCACCAGACGCAAAAAGGCCGAAATTTGGAACTGAAACTCGCGTTGTTTTCCGAATTTTGGCTTTTTTTCTACACCCAAAAAGCTTACAGAGCAATAATAATATATATTTTGGTTTTGTTTTGGTAGCATATTTGTTTTTTTTTATTCTTTTTCTCGAAATCGGAAAAGAAAAAACATTTGCTCATCTTGCCCTTCCCCGTAAGTCGGGCGCCTTCGCACGCGCTTTTTTCAGCCGGAGCAGGCCCATCTGAGCATGCCTCGCCGCAAACCGAAATTCTTTCCTCCCCTTTTCTTTTCATTCTGTCCTGCAAGGAGGCCGGAACCATGGAATACGCCGCGCATAAAAGAGAGACGGAAAATTCGATGCCAAAAATCCAGACAGTGGCCGAACACTGCCGCAGGACGGCGGAATATGCCCGGAGCTGTCTTTCCGATGTCGGACTTTCCGAGGCGGGCTATTTGGCGGGACTTGTCCATGACGCCGGAAAATGCAAGACGGAGTTCCAGGACTACCTCTTCGGAAAGAATCTGCGGCGCGGCAGCGTAAACCACACCTTCGCCGGATGCCGCATCCTTTTGGAGCGCTATCACAGCGAAGAAAACCTGAAGAGTTTCCGGAACCCCGCCGCCGAGCTTCTGGCCTTTGCGGCCGGCGCTCACCACGGGCTTTTCGACTGTGTGGACACCGAGCAGAAATCCGGCTTTCTGCATCGCCTGCACAAGGAAGACATCGGTTATTCGGAGAGCCGCGAAAACTTTCTCTTCTCCTGCGCCGGCCTGACCGAGCTCGACGAGCGCTTTGACCGCGCCGAACAGGAGCTGACTTTCCTCTTTGGCAAGCTATTTGATCTCGCAAAAAGAAAAGACGCGGACAAAAAATACGAAAACCACGGGGACGAGCTTTCCTTTTATCTTGGTCTGACGGCGCGCTTGCTGCTCTCGGCCGTCATCGAGGGAGACCGCCGCGACACGGCCGAATTTATGATCGGCGCACAATACCGGCCCGAGCCTGAAAACCGAAAAAAGTTCTGGGAGGTCTACCTGTGCCGCACGGAGGACAAGCTGGCCGCCTTTCCGAACGACACGCCGCTGCAGAAAGCGCGCGGCGAGATCTCCGAAGCATGCCGCTCTTTTGCCGAACGTCCCGGCGGTGTATACCGCCTATATGTACCCACCGGAGGCGGGAAAACGCTGAGTTCCCTGCGCTACGCGCTTGCACACGCCGCCCAATGGGGAAAAAAGCGGATTCTTTTTGTCACCCCGCTTCTCTCGATTTTGGAGCAAAACGCAAAGGTCATCCGGGATTTTATCGGCGAGGACGAAATCCTTCTTGAACACCATTCCAATCTGATCTCGGCCGGCGGCGATCAAGACGCCCTTGACCCCGCGGAGCTTGCCGTCGAAAACTGGCACGCACCGGTCATCATCACCACTCTGGTGCAGCTGCTCAACACCTTTTTTTCGGGAAAGACCGCCGCGATCCGCCGCTTTCAGAGCCTGTGTGACGCCGTTATTGTGATCGACGAGGTGCAGACGGTTCCCCTCCGCATGCTGACCCTTTTCAATCTCATGGTCAACTTTCTTTCGGAAATCTGCGGCGCCACCTTCCTGTTCACCTCCGCGACCCAGCCCTGCCTGGAAAGGGCCGCGCATCCGCTCTTAAAAACTCCCGAAGATCTGGTTTCCTATCGAAAAGAACTTTTCGCCCCCTTTTACCGCACTGTCATCACCGACGCCGGCGCCAGGCGCCTGGAGGAGATCCCGGATTTTGTCCGCGAGGTACTGAGGGAGGCGGACAGCCTGCTGGTGATCTGCAACAAAAAGAGCGAGGCGGAATTTCTCTTCCGCGCGCTGTCAAAAACCGAAGCGAACTGCTATCACCTTTCGGCCGCGATGTGTACGGCCCACCGGCGAAAGACGCTGGAGGAGATCCGGCTGGCGATGGACGAGACCGAGTACAGGAAATCTCCCCTCCGGGAGATCAGCGCCAAAAGCGCGGAAGACCGCCGGGAAAGCCGGAGCAGGGTTCTATGCATCGCCACACAGGTCATTGAGAGCGGCGTGGACATCTCCTTTCAGCGGGTCATCCGGCTTTGCGCCGGCATGGACAGCGTGATACAGGCAGCCGGACGCTGCAACCGAAACGGGGAGAATCCGACGCCTGTTCCGGTCTATCTTGTGACCTGCGCCGATGAAAATCTGAAAAACCTGGGGGAGATCCGGCGCGGCAAGACCGTCACCACGGAGTTGTTGGAAAACTTCCGGCATCATCCGGAGGATTTTGACGAAGACCTCTCCTCCGACAGGGCCATCCGATGGTATTATCGGAAACTCTATACCGAAACCGAAAAGGGTTTTCAGGACTACCACCTCGCCGATCTGAAAAATACGCTCTTTTCGCTTCTTGAAGGCAACACGGCCTACCACACGAAAGACTGCGGCTTTTACAATCGCTACAGCCTCGTGCAGGCCTTTCGGACGGCCGGCGAACGTTTTTCGGTCTTTGACGAGGACACGGAGGACGTAGTTGTCCCTTACGGAGAGGGAGCCAAGCTGATCGAAGAGCTTACGGCACGCCCGCAGTGCCAAATCGACTATCTGAAAGACTGGACCCGCCGGGCTAAGCCCTATACCGTCGCCCTGTATGAGCACCAGAAAAAGAAGCTTGCCCATGCGCTTTATGCGGTAAACGGCGTTCTGCTTCTGTCCCCCGAGGCGTACGACGGGAAAACCGGTCTTTTCCCCAACGAAGAATTACCGTATCTGGAGGTGTGAGATGAAAAACACAAGATACCCCAACCGCGTGGAATTTGCGGTAAGCGGAAGCTACGCACTCTTTTCCGATCCGGTCATGCGGGTCGGCGGAGAAAAATGCACCTATCCGATTCCCACTTACGAGGCGCTGAAAGGGATCCTGATGTCGGTCTACTGGAAGCCGACGCTGATCTGGTATATCGACGCTTTGCGGGTGATGAATCCCATTCAGATGGAGGTCAAGGGCATCCGGCCGATCAAATACAACGGCGGAAACGATCTCGCCTACTACACCTATCTCAAGGACTGCCGCTATCAGGTGCGCGCCCACTTCGAGTGGAACGAAAACCGCCCGGAGCTGGAGCAGGACCGCAACGAGAACAAGCATCACGAGATCGCCAAAAAGATGATCCGCAAGGGCGGGCGCCGGGATATCTTTCTCGGAACCCGCGAATGCCAGGGCTATGTCGAGCCCTGTGTCTTCGGAGAGGGCGAAGGCGCCTACGACGCGACCGAACGGCTGAGCTTCGGCCTGACCTATCACGGAATCACTTACGCCGACGAGGCCTATTCGGAAGAAACGGCCAACCGGATGACGGTCAATTTCTTTCGTCCGGTCATGGAACGCGGCATCATCCTCTTTCCCCGCCCCGAGGACTGTCCTCTGCACGAAAGCCTGCGGGAAACCGAAATAAAGCCCTTCGGCGCTGCGAAAAAGAATTTCAGCGGTCTCGCCGAATTTCAGGAGGTGACATGATGGGTCTTCTGCAAAAGGCACTGGAAACCTACGATTGCCACCAGAAATACGTCGGCGTATACCGAACCGGCCACGCAGTGCTCGCCCCCGTCTCACACATCCTGACCGCCGCCGCGCTTGAAATCACGCTGAACGATAAGGGCGAATTTCTCGGTGCCGCCGCGCTCGCCAAGGAGGAGCCGAAAATCATTCTCCCGGCAACCGAGGAGTCGGCGGGAAGAACCAGCGGCATTGCCGCGCATCCGCTCTCAGAGCAGCTCGGCTACCTTGCGCCCTATAACAAAGAAAAACATGAAAATTATCTGAGCCAGCTGAGAAAATGGACCTCTTCCCGAAACAGCCACCCCAAGCTGCTCCCGATTCTGACCTATGTCGAAAGAGGGGATATCCTCTCGGACCTTGCCCGATGCGGCCTTGTGAAACTCAGCGATCAGGGCATGCTGGAAGAGGCGAAGGATGAAAAAAAGCTGGTCCGCTGGCGCGTGGTGCTCCCGCACGACGATTTTTCCTCCGCCTGCTGGGAAGATATCTCGCTCTTCGACGCTTTTATTGGTTTTTACCGGGAGGAGGGCAGCGAGAAGAATGCGGGGCTTTGTATGATCAGCGGAGAATACGGTCGGCGCGCTGAGCAGCATCCCAAGGGAGTCGTTCCAATCCACGGAAACGCCAAGCTGATCTCCTCGAACGACGATAAGGGGTTTACTTATCGCGGACGTTTCGCCAATGAAAACGAGGCCGCCTATATCGGCTACGAGGCCTCTCAGAAAGCGCACAATGCCCTGCGCTGGCTGGTCTCTGAACAGGGAGCGAGAAACCTCTTCGGCGGAAGAACCTTTCTCTGCTGGAATCCGCAGGGGCAGGAGGTCTGTCACGCCGCCGGTGTTTTCGCACGGTTCGAAGAGCCTGTCATCGAGCCCACCGATTACCGAAAGGCGCTGAAAAGAACGCTCGACGGCTATCGGACGCGGCTGCCGAAGGAGGCCGACGTAGTGATCGCGGCCTTCGATGCGGCCACCAGCGGCCGGCTGGCTCTGACCTATTACAGCGAATGGAAGGCCTCGGATTTTCTGGAGCGGCTGTACGACTGGGACCGCATCTGCTGCTGGCCGAACGGCTCTTGGGGAATCCAATCCCCCTCCTTAGAGCAGATCGTCGATTGCGCGTTCGGCACCCAGCAGGAAAAGCGGCTCAAAACCGACAATCGGGTGATGCGCCAGCAGATCCAGCGCCTGATCGCCTGCCGCTTGAACCGGGCGGCGATGCCGGCCGACATCGTCCGGGCACTTTTTCAAAGGGCCTCTTTGCCGCTGGCCTATGAAGAAAACATCCGTAAGAAACTTCTGACCACGGCCTGTGCCGTGATCCGGAAATACCGCTTCGACAGATATAAGGAGGAATGGGAAATGAGCCTCGAAGAGAAAAAAGAAGACCGCAGTTACCAGTTCGGCCGCCTGTTGGCGGTGTTGGAAAAGGCGGAACGCGACACCTACGACGATGACGAGAAACGGGAGCCGAATGCGATCCGCCTGCAATCGCTCTTTTGCCGGCGGCCGATGGCCACGGCGGCCAATATCGAAGAAGGGCTGGAGCGCGCCTATTTCCCCCGGCTGAAGCCGGGAAGCCGCATGTTCTATAAAAAGCTTATCGAAGAGATTCTCGAAGAAATCAACCGCTTTCCGCAGGAAGAGTGGAACCGTCCGCTCGGCGAGACCTACCTGATGGGCTACTACCTGCAGCGCCAGGCCCTGTACACAAAAAAAGGCGGCGGAGACAGCACGCGGGAAGAGGATATGTCCGGCGATGTTTCCGATACGGATCCCGATTTCCCTGACACCGACGAATAAAAACGAGAGGAAGGATAAAACAATGACCAAACTGCAGAATAAAATCGACTTTGCCGCGCTGATTTCGGTCAGCCGCGCCAACGCCAACGGCGACCCGCTCAACGGAAACCGCCCCCGAACCGACTACAACGGCTTCGGAGAAATGTCGGACGTCTGCATCAAGCGCAAGATCCGCAACCGGATGCAGGATTTAGGAGAAGCCATCTTTGTGCGGTCGGAGGACCGCGCCGACGACGGCTTCGGCAGCCTGAGCGAACGCGCGTCGGCCGCCCTGGAGGGAATCAAGGACCGGGAGGAATACGCCCGGACGGCCTGTGAAAAATGGCTGGACGTGCGCACCTTCGGGCAGGTATTCGCTTTCAAGGACTCCAAAGGACTTTCGGTAGGCGTACGGGGTCCGGTATCGATCCATCAGGCGGTCAGCGTCTCTCCGATCGAAATCGAGTCCCTGCAGATCACCAAAAGCGTCAACGGAGAAAAGAGCGAAAAAGGCGCCAACCGCACCTCCGACACCATGGGAACAAAGCATTTCGTCCGTTTCGGACTTTATGTCGTCAAAGGCTCGATCAATGTGCAGCTTGCCGAGAAGACCGGCTTCTCCTATGAGGACGCCCAGCTCGTCAAGGAAAGCCTGCGTACCCTCTTTGTGAACGATGCGTCCGCCGCGCGTCCGGACGGCTCTATGGAGGTGCTCACCCTCTACTGGTGGGAGCACAACTGCAGGGACGGACAATACTCGTCGGCACAGGTCCATCGCTCGCTCCAGGTCAGGCAGAAAAATCCCGACAGTCTCCCCGAAAGCGCCGACGATTATAGAATCACGCTCGAAGAGCTGCCTGGCCTTGTGCCGGAGATCCTACATGGAGTATGAGGAGGAGGATTTCCTCGCAATTTCCGGGCTTCAGCATTTTCGCTTCTGCCGCCGGCAGTGGGCACTGATCCATATCGAAGAGCTCTGGGCGGAAAACCTGCTCACCGCCGAGGGGGAAATTCTCCATCGGCGCGCCCACGACGCCGCGCAAAGGGAAAAGCGGGGCGGCCTTCTGATCACACGGGACATGCGGGTCTTCTCTTCGCGTCTCGGGATCACCGGTGCCTGCGACGTTGTCGAGTTCCGGCGCTCGGAAAACGGCATTGCCCTTCCCGGCCGGGAAGGGCAATACCGGCCGTATCCGGTCGAATATAAGCGCGGTTCTCCGCGAAACGACGACGTCAACCATCTCCAGCTTTGTGCGCAGGCGCTCTGTCTGGAGGAAATGCTCTGCTGCGACATAGAGGAAGGAGCGCTCTATTACGGGGAGATCCGCCATCGGGAGAAGGTGCTCTTCACCGAGACGCTTCGCCGGGAGGTCATAAGCGCCCTGGAGGAGATGCACCGGCTCTATCAAAAGAGGCACACCCCCAAAGTACGCCCCGATAAATCCTGCAACGCCTGTTCGCTCAAAGATCTCTGTCTTCCGAAGCTGATGCAAAAGCGGGAGGTTTCGGCCTACCTGCGCGAACATCTGGAGGAGCCGTCATGAGACATCTCTTCAATACGCTCTTTGTCACCACCGAAAACGCCTATCTGAGTCTGGACGGAGAAAACGTGGTCGTCAGCCGGGAAAAGGAAGAGATCGGCCGCTTCCCTCTTCACACCCTGTCGGGAATCGTCTCCTTTTCCTACTCCGGCGCCTCCCCCGCGCTCATGGGCGCCTGCGCCCTGCGGGATATCGGTCTCTCCTTCTGCACGCCGCGCGGCCGCTTTCTCGCCCGGACCGCCGGAATCACAAACGGCAATGTCTTATTGCGCCGAACGCAGTACCGTATGGCGGACGATCCCGCGGAAAGCTGTCGGATCGCCCGGAACATGATCTTCGGAAAGCTTTACAATTCCCGATGGAGCATCGAGCGGACGCGGCGCGATCATAAGGTGCGCATAGACGATGCCGCTTTCGGCTCGGCCTCCAAGACGCTCCAGAATCTTCTCGCTTCCGTGCTTGACGAAACCGACCTTGACAGCCTGCGTGGCTGGGAAGGCGCCGGGGCCACCGCCTATTTCGGCGTGTTCGACGATATGATCCTCTCGAAAAAGGAGACCTTCTATTTTCGCGGACGAAGCCGTCGGCCGCCGCTCGATCCGGTCAACGCCATGCTGTCCTTCGCCTACAGCCTTTTGAGCAGCGACTGCGCTTCCGCGCTCGAAAGTGTAGGACTCGACGCCTATGTGGGTTTTATGCACCGGGACCGTCCGGGTCGAGCCTCTCTGGCGCTTGATCTGATGGAAGAGCTGCGGCCCTGTCTTGCCGACCGTTTCGTTCTGACGCTGATCAACAACCGAGTCGTTAGCGAAGAAGATTTTCAGAAATCGGAAAGCGGCGCGGTCGTTCTGTCGGATACGGCCCGAAGAAAATTTTTGAAAAGCTGGCAGGAGAGAAAAAAGGAAACGATCACGCATCCCTATTTGGAAGAAAAAATTCCTTGGGGACTTGTTCCCTCTCTGCAGGCGCTTCTCCTCGCCCGCTGTCTGCGAAACGACATCGACGAATATCCGCCCTTTCTCTGGAAATAAATTTTGAGACAGGTCACAACCGAAAGAGAGGACAGCATAGCAAAACTTCCCCTGCATAGGCCGGCCCGGCGTCAACCTTTCATGGGTCCTATCCGCGCTTTCCCGAACGGGAAAATTGTATCTCCCGCCGTTCAGCGGCGGTCGGTTTCGCCGCAATCTATATTATCCCAAACCGGGATATCATTCGACAGAAGAGGCACAAGATATGATGGTTCTGATTACATACGACGTCAACACGGAAGATTCCGACGGCAAAAAACGCCTGCGCAAAATCGCCCGGCAATGCGTAAATTACGGTCAGAGGGTACAGAACTCCGTGTTTGAATGCGTACTCGATCCGGCACAATGCAAACTGCTGCAAAGCACCTTACTGTCCATTATGGATAAGGAAAAAGACAGCCTTCGCTTTTATTATCTCGGAGCCCGTTATCAGACCAAAATTGAGCATTGGGGAGCCAAGCCGACCTATGAGGCGGAAGGGCTGCTGATGATATGATCTGCGAAGAGGAAGCGCTCATGGAATACCCGTTCGGTTCGCACCGAAGAAAACAAAACAATTGTTCCAATCTTGCTTTGATTGAAAAGAAAATGAAATAACATCCTATCCACGCGTTATTCTTTTTCAATATTTTCTATTTTTTGCACAAGTCACAGAGTAAAAAACTGTGCACTTTTGCCGTCCCACTCCCTACGGAGTGGGTGGATTGAAATTTTCCCCCGTTGAGCCCCGTAGCAGACAGCAGAGGTCCCACTCCCTACGGAGTGGGTGGATTGAAATATTAGTTGAAAGAACACATTCTCACGAGCAAATGCGTCCCACTCCCTACGGAGTGGGTGGATTGAAATTTCTACAATCGATTCTTTATTTCGGACATCTTCGTCCCACTCCCTACGGCGTGGGTGGATTGAAATTGCTCATCCTGTTTGTCCATACGGTAGGGGAGCGACTCCCGCTCCCTACGGGGTGGGTGGATGGAAATTCG
>CALXKW010000041.1 GCA_944389045.1 uncultured Clostridia bacterium
CGACGCTCTTCCGATCTAACCCCAGACAACAAAACAGGCGGTATGCTGCCCTCTCCGGGAGCATACCGCCTTTTCTTGTTATCCAGCCCTCCGGCTGTATCGGTTGAGCAAAAGTCCGCGTGGCAATGGTGTGGTATCTTTATCTAAGTGAGCCCCCGCGCTCCCACTGGGAATCGGTTTTATCGCGGATCGACAGTCTGTCGGCAAGCTGTCCTTGCGTGAGGCCCAGGGCTTTTCTTCTTTCAGCAATGGATCTTGCCGATCTTCGCCTGTTCCATCGGCCTTCCTCCTTTCACCGATATGGTAGCCGTCTGACAATTTTCTTTCCACACGAAACGTGGGGGGCGGTACCTACGGAGCGTTGAGCCGTTTTCGACAGGGGACACGGCACTTCGGGAAGCGTTTTTCGAAAAAACAAAAAGAAAACGAATACAAAGACAAAATACGAGAATCCGCCTTCGGTTTACCGCCCGTCTTTAGGATCCAGACCGATAGTCTTCTGATAGGCGGCGAGAACGGCGTCCATCACCGCGGCGGAAAATCTCCCCTTCGCCAGCGCGTGAACCCCCGCGATGGTGGTGCCGCCGGGACTGCAGACCGCGTCTTTCAGATCGCCGACATGGCCGAAGGTCTCGATCATCCTGCCCGCGCCGGCGAGCGTCTTCGCCGCGTAGCGCACCGCCTGCTCGCGGGTGAGACCGCACTCCACCCCGCCGTCGGCCAACGCCTCGGCAAAAAGATAGACAAAGGCGGGGCCGCACCCCGAAAGAGTTCCGGCGGCATCGATCTTCCCCTCTTCGATCTCGTCGAGAAAACCGGCGCCCGCAAAGAGCGAGGCGAAGGCCGCCTTGTCCTCCTTTGAAACCCCGTCGCCGGCATAGAGGATCACACCCTCCCCCACCCGGACCGGAGTATTCGGCAGAATGCGGATAATCGGGCGTTTTTCGTCGGCAAGCATAGCGCGCAGCTCGCCGAGAGAGACACCGGCCGCCATACTCACAAGGATGCCGCGCGGATTGTCCGCAAGCGCCTCCCGGACCGATTCGATCGCCGCCGGAAGACCGGCCGGCTTGACGCCGAAAATCACAAAACGGGAGTTTGCCGCCGCTTCGGCCGCGTCGGTCACCGTCACGCCGTACCGCCTCTTCAGGTCATCCGTTTTTTCGGCCGCACGGTCGCAGACCGCGATCCCCTTCCCCCCGTGCCGCCCGGCGGCCGCTTCGACAAGCGCGCCGCCCATGTTGCCCGTACCGATAAACCCCGCAATATAATCCATACCTCTTTCCTCCTTTGCTTTTTCGACGGTCATAAACGCTTTACCGACGGATTTCTCCGTGTCCGCGGATGAGATATTTATAGGTGTTCAGCTCGTTCAGCCCCATCGGCCCTCTGGCATGGAGCTTCTGGGTAGAGATGCCGATTTCACAGCCGTTTCCGAACTCTCCCCCGTCGGTGAAACGGGTGGAAGCGTTCACATACACGGCGGCGCTGTCCACAAGACGAAGAAAGCGTTCGGCCCGCGTCTTGTCTTCGGTCACAATGGCGTCGCTGTGATGGGTGGAGTGTGCGGCGATGTGCGCGATGGCCGCGTCAAAATTCTCCACCACTCTGACCGCCAGAATATAATCGAGAAACTCGCTGTCAAAATCCCTGTCCCCGGCCGCTCTTCCCTCGATATAGCCGGCGGCGGCTCGATCCAGACGCAGCTCGACCGGAGTTTTTCCCTCCTTCTGCCGCACATCGGTCAGTCTTTCTTTCATAAGGGGCAGAAACTCCCCGGCGACAGCCCTGTGGACAAGAACGACCTCGGCCGCGTTGCAGACCGACGGCCGGCTGGTCTTGGCGTTTTCGAGTATCGAGAGCGCCATGGATAGATCGGCAGAGCGATCCACATAGATATGGCAGATTCCGGTTCCGGTTTCGATACAGGGGACGGTGGCGTTTTCCAGACAGCTGCGGATCAGACCGGCCCCTCCGCGGGGAATCAGAAGATCCACAAGCCCCTCGGCCCGCATCAGAGCGGCCGCACCCTCCCGTGTGCGGTCCTCCACAAGATTGACCAGATGGGCGTCCAGCCCCTCCCGTGCCAGTCCACGGTGCAGCGCATCGACGATCGCACGGCAGGAACGGTAGCTCTCCCGCCCGGGACGGAGAACCGATACGTTGCCGCTCATCAGCGCCAGGGCCGCCGTATCGGCCGCCACGTTGGGACGGCTCTCAAAAATCACCGCCAGGACCCCGAAGGGCACCGAGACCTTGGTGATCTCCAAGCCCGCCGCGGTCACCCGGCTTTCCAGGATCCGCCCCACGGGATCCGGAAGGGCGGCTACACGGCAGATTCCCTCCGCCATCGCCGCAATCCGCTCTTCCGTGAGAAGAAGGCGGTCTCTTCGCGTATCCCCGCTTTCGGCGGCTTCGGACAGATCGCGCCGGTTTTCCGAAAGAATTTCGTCCCGGGAAGAAACCAGCGAATCGGCCATCGCGTAAAGGGCGCGCCTCTTCTCCTCGGTGGAAAGGGCGGCCGCGCGCGGTGCTTCGGCCTTTGCTCTTTTCAGAAGTGCTTCAATCATGCTTTTTTACCCGGAACTCGGTTCCCACGGCCTTTCCTTCGACAATATCGTACAGAACAGAGGGCTTACCCCCATTGGCGATGATCATGCGGCAGCCCGCGCGCGTGGCAATCGAAGCCGCCGCCAGCTTGGTTTTCATGCCTCCGGTACCTAAGGCCGAGCCCGCACCTCCGCCCTTTTCCCACAGAGACTCGGTTATTTCCTCGACCAGAGGGATGAGCGCCGCATCGGGATTTTCGCGGGGATCGTCCGTATACAGGCCGTCGATGTCCGAGAGCAGGACCAGAAGCTCCGCCCCGACGCTTTTGGCCACAAGCGCCGAGAGCGTGTCGTTATCCCCCACCCGGATTTCATCGGTGGCGATCGAATCGTTTTCGTTCAGAATCGGAAGCGCTCCCAAATCCAGAAGACGGTTCAGGGTGTTGGTAAAATGCTCGCAGCGATCCCTGTGCGAAAAATCGTCCCCGGTAATCAGAATCTGTGCGACCGTGCGGCCGTATTCCGAAAAAAGCCGGTCGTAAACATACATCAATTCGCATTGACCCACCGCGGCCGCGGCCTGCTTGGTGGGAATATCGGACGGCCGCTCTCCGAGACAGAGCTTCCCCATCCCCATGGCGATGGCGCCCGAAGAAACCAGAAGCACCTCATGCCCCGCATTGGCAAGATCGCTCAGAACGCGGCAGAGCGCCTCGGCACGGCGGATATTCAGCCTTCCGGTTTTGTATGTCAATGTGGAGCTCCCCACCTTGACCACCATTCTCATTTCATCACTCCCTGTCATCGGAATGTTACTATTATATCCGCGAAAAGAAAAAAAGTCAAGGTTTTCCCCTTGACACACAAAATCGCCCCTTTTTTCGGATCGGCGGGTACCGCGCTTTATAATGGCCTGACGACAAAGCATCCGGTTTCGGGCGCCCGCGGCACCTTCCTGCCCTGCCGTTCTATCCCTCTTCCGGTGCTGCTGTCTCTTCCTCCTCGTCACTCCCGCAAAAAAGCCCGGACCCGTTATAACGGGTCCGGGCCTTACGGACACAGAAAATCCGATCAATACATGCCGCCCATGCCGCCGCCTGCGGGCATGGCAGGGGCCGCGGGAGTCTCCTCCTTCTTATCGGCGACAACCGCCTCGGTGGTCAGGACCGTCGCGGCGATCGAAGCGGCGTTCTGAAGCGCGCTGCGGGTGACCTTGGTGGGATCCACGATGCCCACTTCGATCATATCCACATACTTTTCGGTATAGGCGTCAAAGCCGTAGCCCTTCTTGTGCGCGCGCATGATCTTATCGACCACAACAGAGCCTTCGAAGCCGGCATTCTCGGCGATCTGACGAACGGGAGCCTCAAGCGCTTTAAGCACGATCCGGACGCCGATCTTCTCGTCGCCCTCGGTCGACTTGAGCAGGGTTTCAACATCGTCGATCACATTGAGGTAAGCGGTTCCGCCGCCCGCCACAATGCCTTCTTCGACAGCGGCCTTGGTGGCGTTGAGCGCATCCTCGATGCGGAGCTTCATTTCCTTCATCTCGACCTCGGTCGCGGCGCCCACCTTGATGACCGCCACGCCGCCGGCGATCTTGGCCAGCCGCTCCTGAAGCTTCTCGCGGTCAAAATCGGAGGTGGTGGTTTCAATCGCGGCGCGGATCTGCGCCACTCTCGACTTAATCTCGCCGGAATCGCCGGCGCCGCCCACGATGATCGTGTTCTCCTTGTTGACCTTGACCTGTCTTGCGCGGCCAAGCTGCGCCATGGTGGTATCCTTGAGATCGAGTCCGAGCTCGTCGGTGATCACCTCGCCGCCGGTCAGAATCGCGATATCGCGGAGCATCTCTTTTCTTCTGTCGCCGAAGCCGGGCGCCTTGACCGCCACGCAGACAAAGGTGCCGCGGAGCTTATTGAGAATCAGCGTGGTAAGCGCCTCGCCCTCCACGTCCTCGGCGATGATGAGAAGCTTCTTTCCCGACTGAACGACCTGCTCCAGAAGGGGAAGAACGTCCTGAATGTTGGAGATCTTCTTGTCGGTGATCAGGATGTAGGCGTCGTCGATCACGGCCTCCATCTTGTCCATATCGGTCGCCATATAAGGCGAGAGATAGCCGCGGTCGAACTGCATGCCCTCGACGACTTCGCAGTAGGTCTCCGCCGTCTTCGACTCCTCGACCGTGATCACACCGTCGGAGGTGACCTTCTCCATCGCGTCGGCGATCAGTCTGCCGATCTCGGCGCTCGACGAGGAAACGGTGCCGACTCTCGCGATGTCGTCGCTGCCGTTGACCTTCTGCGAGTTCTTCTTCAGCGACTCGACCGCCTTGTCCACCGCCTTCGCGATGCCCTTGCGGATAATCATCGGATTCGCGCCGGCCGCCACGTTCTTCATGCCCTCCGCCACAAAAGCCTGCGCCAGAAGGGTCGCCGTGGTGGTGCCGTCGCCGGCCACGTCGTTGGTCTTGGTCGCCACTTCCTTGATGAGCTGTGCGCCCATGTTCTCCATCGGATCCTCAAGCTCGATCTCCTTGGCGATGGTCACGCCGTCGTTGGTGATCAGAGGGGCGCCATACTTCTTATCGAGGACCACATTGCGGCCCTTGGGGCCGAGCGTGATCTTTACGGTATCGGCCAGCTTGTCAATGCCGGCTTTCAGAGAATTACGGGCATCAATGCCGTAAGAAATAGTCTTTGCCATACTTTGCTCCTGTCTTTCTCCCCGCAGATTGATAGATTGTCGCGGGGTATTTGCTTGAAAAGGCTTACTCTACGACCGCAAGAATATCACTGCACTTCACAATGATATACTCGGTTCCGTCCAGCTTGACCTCGGTGCCGGAATATTTGCTGGTGATCACCTTCTGACCCACGGTCACTTCCACGGGAATCAGCTTTCCATCGTCGGAACGGCTGCCGGGCCCCACCGCCACCACTTCGGCGATCTGGGGCTTTTCCTTAGCGGAGCCCGCAAGAATGATGCCGCTCTTGGTGGTCTCTTCGGCCTCAACCATTTTGACCACAACACGGTCTGCAAGAGGTTTCAGATTCATAACACAATACCATCCTTTCTTTGCGGACGAGAACGGGAGGCCGGCCTTCCCGGTAAACGAAGTTCCGGCCCGCCCGTTTCCTTCCGCTCACACTTGATGAACACCTTATATTTTATCTGTTTTACGCGCACGCGCAATATGGAGGGCAGTTGTTTTTACAAAAAATTAACAATTTATACAAAAATAACCGAAGCAGGCAGAACCGTTTTTCTCCCGAATCCTTTTATCCATTCCGTTGCCCTTTTTTCCCGCGCTCCGATTTCTTTGTCTTTTCGGAGAGAGGCATAAACACCGCTTCCCGCCGCATAGGTATTTAAAAAACGGGAGGCGAACATGCTCAGTTTTATCGCAAATTATCTGATCGGCCCGGCGCTTCCGGTCTTTTTGCTTTTTTCGGGTCTTTTTATGAACCTGCGCCTCTCTTTTCTTCCCTTCAGCAAAACGGGAGCCATTGCCGGAGCCCTCACCCATAAGGCCGCCCCCGGCGGCGTCTCTCCCTTCCGCGCTCTCTGTGTGGCGCTGGCCGGAACGCTTGGGGTGGGCAACATCGTGGGCGTCGCGGTGGCCCTGCGCGCCGGCGGCCCCGGTGCGCTCTTCTGGATGTGGGTGAGTGCCGTCTTCTCGATGATTTTGAAATACGCCGAAACGGTTCTGGCACTCCGCCATCGAAAGATCCGGACGCCCGATGGGAAAATTCTCGATTATTCCCCTCAAAATCTTTTAAAATTCCCGAGCGGAAAGCTTATAGGCGGCGCAATGTACTATATACGGTCGCCCTTTGCCGCCATCCTTTTCACCCTTCTCTGTCTTGCCACCTCCTTCACGGTCGGCAATCTTTTGCAGACCAACGCCGTGGCACTCTCGTTTGAGGAGGTTTTCGGCCTCTCCCCTACCGTGACCGGCTGCCTTCTCGCTCTGCTCACTTTTGTCGTGATCGTCAAGGGAATTTCGCGCATCGCCGCCTTCTGCGCTTATGTGGTCCCGCTTCTCTCCCTGCTCTATATTCTCATGTCGCTTGTCATCCTTCTGCAAAACGCCGCCGCCCTTCCCGCCGTTCTCGGAAAGATCGTCAGAAGCGCCTTCAGCCTGAAGGCGGCGGGAGGCGGAATCGGGGGCTGTCTTCTGCTCAAAGGGATGCGCGTCGGATTTGCCCGCGGGCTGATTACAAACGAGGCGGGCTGCGGCACCGCCCCCATCGCCCACGCCACCGCAGAGACCGACTCCCCCGTCCGGCAGGGCTTTCTCGGGATCGTCGAAGTCTTTTTTGACACGCTGGTGCTCTGCACCATGACAGGCCTTGTGATTCTCCTCTCGATCGACCGCTATCCGGCGCTCGACGGCATGGCGCTCGTAAACGCCGCGTTCGGCGAAACCTTCGGCCGTATCGCGCCGATCTTTCTGGCAATCGCCGTCTTTCTTTTTGTCATGGCCACACTGGTGGGATGGTCCTTTTACGGAAAAAGCGCGCTCGAATATCTCTGCCCCCGAAAAAGCGCCGGTTTCCTTTATTGTCTTCTTTTCTCGGTCGCAGCCTTTTTCGGCGCCCGCGGCACCCCGTCCCTTCTCTGGACCCTCTCGGACATCACCTGCGGCGCCATGACCTTTCTCAATACCGGCGTTCTCCTTTTGAAAAGCGGCGAAATCAAAGAAGAGACCGACCTTTACTTCGCCTCGGAGAAGAGAGAACGCAGGACGGAAAGACCGAAAAAAGAAAATCCGCAAAACCATGCGCGAAGGGGGAAATCCCCCTCCTCTGACTTCGGCAAATAATACAAGCAAGAATTCACCGTAAAAGAAATTCACCTTATGCCCTAAAGTTTGTCCGTAATCCTTCCCGAGCGTCCCGCCCAAAGCCCCGCTTTTCCGCAAAAAGAAAAGCGGGGCGCCTTTCTTCTCCGGACACCCCGCCGATTTCCCTTGGGCCTATTTTGCTTTTTTGGCAAGAGAGCGGCTCTCCTCAATCCTCATAAAAAGTTCCTCCGAAGAGACGCTCTCATCGAGAAGAATCGTATACCAATTCTTCTTATTCATGTGCTATCCGGGAAAAAACGCCGCTCGTCTATCAGAGAGGCGATCTTCCCCGGTAAAATTATTTTCTCTTTAATCCAAGCGCCGCCGTCAGGCCTCGGTGAGAAAGCGGCTCTTCTCCATCACGATCCGCTTGGCGTTCGCGGCGTTGTCCGGCCCGCTATACTGGGCGGCCCAGACGTAGGTCTCGATCATGAAATAGATCAGGGCCGCGCATTCGCGCTTGATCTTACGCTCGCGCGTTTCCAGTTCTTCCCGCTGAATCCCGTATCCCTCAAGGAAACCATCGGACAAGATCCAGGGATTGCCGAGGTCGAAATCGACATCGCCGAAATACGCCCGATCGACGTCAATGAGGGCGGCCATCGCCCACTTTCCCTCTTTTTTCTCGACGAGAAGATTCCCGCTCCAGAGATCGCCGTGACAGAGCCGGGGCGTGACGGCCGTTTTGAGAATCGCCTCGTGCCGGCGGACGGCGTTCTCGATGAAGGAAGACTCCTCGGAGGTATACAGCCCACAGGCGAGCGTTTTTTCGCAGAGATCGCGCACCTCGGCCAGGATGCTGTCAAAATAATTGGTATAAGAGCGGCCGAAAAGAACGTCGGTAGCCCGGCCGAAAGCGGGACATTCGATCTCGTGCATACGGCGGACCGCCCGCCCCATCTCCCGGTCGATCGCCCTCCGCTCCTCCTCGGGCATTTCCGCCCCCGAGAAGGGGACGCCGTCGATATACTCCACGATCATAAAATCCCGGTCGATCACGCGGCGCTCGGTGTTGCAGGCCAGCACCGTGGAGGCCGGAATGCCGGCCTTATGCATCTGCGCGAAGATCGCCGTCTCGGTCTCCATCATATGGTGTTCATATCCCATCAGAAGTTCCCGATGAACCGGTCCTACACGCAGAATCACGGTCTGCTCGCGGCCCCTTGTCCGAAAGCTTACCCGATAGGTCGTATTGAATAGTCCCCCGCTGCAAAGCGAGTAAGAGAGGAGCGCGGCATCGGACCATACCGATGCGAGCACACATTTCAGTTCTTCCTCGGTCAACTCCCGAAAAAGACGGGAAGCGCTGTTTGCCATTTTTTTCTTCCTTTTCCGTAAAAAATTTTCTATAATGTTTTGCAATATAGTTCCTTATTTCAGGAAAACAATTCGGTCGAAAGATACCGTGTTCCTGTGTCGGGCAGAAGCGCCACAATCAGCTTGCCCGCGTTTTCGGTCATAGCGGCAAGCGAGAGGGCGGCCGAAAGCGCGGCGCCCGAGGAGATCCCCACGAGTATACCCTCCTCCTTCGCCGCCTTCCTGGCCGCGTCGAAGGCCTCCTCATCGGAAACCGTCATGATCCTGTCGCAGAGCGTCCGATCCAAAACCTTCGGGATAAAACCGGCGCCGATTCCCTGAATTCTATGGGGTCCGCTCTTTCCCTGGGAGAGCATCGGGGAGGCGGCCGGTTCCACCGCCACCACCTCGAGCGAGGGCTTCTTCTCCTTCAGATAGCGCCCGGTTCCGGTCAAAGTCCCCCCGGTTCCGACCGTAGCCACAAAGATATCGACCGCACCGTCGGTCTGCCGCCAGATCTCCGGACCGGTGGTATCGTAATGCGCGGCCGCATTGGAGGGGTTTTCAAACTGTCCCGGAATCAGAGCGCCGGGAATCTCTCTTGCCAGTTCTTCCGCGCGTTCGATGGCGCCGGCCATGCCGCGCGCCCCGTCGGTCAGAACCACCTCCGCTCCATAGGCCGCCAGAAGACGGCGGCGCTCCACGCTCATCGTCTCGGGCATGGTCAGAATCAGCCGGTAGCCGCGGGGCACCGCCACGGCGGCAAGACCGATGCCGGTGTTGCCGCTTGTCGGTTCGATGATCGTTCCGCCGGGAAGAAGCCGGCCCGAGGCCTCGGCGTCGAGAATCATCCGGAGGGCCGCCCGGTCCTTCACACTTCCCGCCGGATTGAAATATTCGAGCTTCACCGCAAGACGGGCGGCAAGCTCCAGACGCTTTTCGGTATTGACAAGCTCGAGCAGCGGCGTATTGCCGACCAGCTCGGCAAACGAGGTTTTGATTTCGCTCATGGAAAAATTCCTCCTTATAGACAATTTAAGGATGAAGAATGATCCGTATGGAATTTGACGAAAAAAGGCCGGGCGGCGCGGCGCGCCTCCCGACCGCTTTATGCTCGTGGATTTGTACGGCTTGTTTTTCTGCCGCTCTCCCGCCCTTTCCGCACCGCGAAAAAAGCGGGCATTCAGCGGAAAGGAAAAAATCCGAAAATCAAAGCTCAGACCACAGCGCGCATCAGCATGAGAACCTCAATTCCCGCCATGGCCTCAAGCAGTGTTTTTTTCGAGATGTCCTCGCAGAGCAGATCGAGCACCCCGTCCGCCTCGTGCAGGACACAGTAGGCGGGAAGCCGCTCCCCCAGCGCGTCCCGATGGCAGCGCACCGAAAGGCAGTAATCGGTTCTCCACTCCGCCGGATCGACGAGCGGATAGGGATAAGCGGTAAACAGGCGGGGTCGTTCGGACGCTTTCTTCTCCGCCGCCGCAAGAATGTCGCTGATTACGGCGCTGGCCGTGGGATATTTTCCCGCCCCCATTCCATAGAACATCACGTCGCCCAGATCGCCGGCCGCGATCTTCACCGCGTTGAAAACGCCGCTGGCCGCCGAAAGCGGATTGTCGTCCATCACCACGCAAGGCGAAACCGAAAGCGAGAGAAGCTCCTCTTCCCGCGCCGCCGTGGCCACCAGCTTGACCGTCCCGCCGCAGCGGGAAGCAAAGGCATTATGCTCCTGTGTAACCGCCGAAATGCCTTCGCAGCAGGCCGCGTCGCCGCTCACCAGCCCGCCCCACGCCATGGCCGCCAGAATGCAGATCTTCCGGAAGGCGTCGGCCCCCGAAATATCGGCGCTGGGGTTGGCCTCGGCATAGCCGAGACGCCGCGCCTCCTGCAATGCGTCCTCAAACCCGGAAGCGCAGTCGTGCATCCGGGTCAGAATATAATTGGTAGTACCGTTCAGAATGCCGTCGATGCGGGAAATCACACAGCCGCGAAGCGAATCGTCAAACGCATGGAGAAGAGGGATTCCGCCTCCCACCGACGCCTCAAAGAGATACCGCACGCCGTTTTCCTTCGCGGCCGCCAAAAGAAGGTCGCCGAAACGGGCCACCACCTCTTTGTTGGAGGTCACCACGCTTTTCCCGGCGCGAAGAGCGGCCATCGAATAGTCAAAAGCGGGCTGTGTTCCCCCCAGCATCTCGCAGACAACAGAGACCTCGGGATCTTTGAGAATCACATCAAAATCCCGAACCGCCCGGTCGCCGTAGATCGTGTCCGACAGATCCCGTTTATCCAGAATGTAGCGGATGGCGACGTTTTCTCCCAGCGCCTCTGCGATCTTTGTCCGATTGCGTTCCAAGACCTCGGCGACGCCGCTGCCGATATTGCCGAAGCCAAGTATGGCGATGTTGAGAATACCGATCATCCCTTTCCATAAGTGATTTTCGAAGCCGTTTTATAAAGCCAGACGAACGATGCCGCCCGTAGACCATGCCGCAGAACCGTTCCGGAATTTGTCCCGCAATCCATTCCCCGAACGGCTAAAAAAGCGCGGAGGATAGATGCTATGAGTATAGCACTTTCGCGTTTCTTTGTCAAGTTTTTTTTGTCGACCGCAAAGCGCATTGGAAAGCAGCCGCGACGCTGTCCGATGCGAGTGCTCCTTTCCGCGGTGCTAAAAAAGTCCTGCTCCCAGGCGCCGTGCCGACATTTCGTGCCGGACGGCAGCAGTCTTCCCCTCTGGCTTTCCCGCTTGCACCCGGCCGGCGGGTGCGCATGACCGATAAAATCTTTCCCGTTTTCAAAAAGAGGCGGGCGGACAAGACTTTCCTCTCTCCGGCCGCCCCGCCATTCCGCTTATGCCGCGTGTCCCTCTTCCGCATGCTGCGGCCTCCTCTCCGTCCGCCAAAGCTCTTTCGTGCCCCGAACCGGAAAAAGTTATACAATCAACCCCGAACCGGATGAAATAATCCTTGAAAATCGCCGTCCCGCTTGACTTTCTTCCCCGCCGCCGATATAATGGACACAAGGCAATCCCCTACAAATTCGACCCAAAATTTCTGCAAAGAGGTAACGTATGATTTGTGAAAATTACTCCAACAGAATGTGCCGCAAGCTGGAGCAGGTCAACAAGATCTATGCGCAGATGATGTACGAAAAGGTGGACGAGATCGGCGATCTGTACGGTCTTGAGACACTCGAGCATCTGCGCACGGTTCCGACCGACGGCCTGTCTTTACTGGAAAAGGATACCGTTTGGGGCGGCGAATACATGAACCTGTGGATCGTCGGCTCCTATACCGTCCCCGAAAGGCTGGCGGGAAAATCGCTCTGGCTGATTCCCCGCACCGACGCTTACGAGACGCTCTATTTCCGCAACGGAAAGCCCGACGGGATATTCAACAGCAAGGGCGACTACATGGGCATCATGCATTCGGTGCAGATTCTGGCCAAGGATGCCAAAGCGGGCGACCGGATCGACGTGGCGCTCGAATGCTACGCCGGCCATTTTCAGGTAGACGACAACCCCTACAATTATTACGGGCAGAAAAATCCGACCGGCGGCGACTATAAGCATCGCTTCACCTCGCTCGACGTCTGCCTGGTCAACAGCGACATTTACGATTTCGTCTTCAACCTCAACATCACCACCCAGATGGCACAGCGTCTGGACGGAAACAACTTTGTCCGCGCCCGCGCCCGCACCGCCTGCGAGCAGGTCTTTGCGCAGGTCATTCAGTATCCCGACCACTGCTCGGCCGAGAAGATCCAGGCCTCGGTGAAAAAATGCAACGAGATTCTCGGTGCCTTCCTGAAGAAGACTCACGCCGACGCGAGCCGCGGCAAGGTCGGCATTGTGGGAAGCTCGCATCTCGACACCGCCTGGCTCTGGCCCGTGTCCGAGACCATCCGCAAGGCCGCCCGCACCTTCTCGAACGTCTGCGCCCTGATGGAACGCTACCCCGAATATAAGTTCCTTCAATCCTCGGCTCTGCATCTCGACTGGCTGAGACGCTATTATCCCGATATCTTCGAGCGGGTTTCCCGTTACATCCGCGAGGGCCGCTACGAGCCCAACGGCGGCGTCTGGGTGGAATGCGACTGCAACATCACCTCGGGTGAGCTGATGGCGCGCCAGTTCCTTTACGGCCAGCTCTTCACGAGAAAATACTTCGACTACACGGCCGACAGCTTCTGGCTCCCCGATACCTTCGGCTATAACGCTGCCATTCCGCAGATCATGCAGGAGAGCGAAGTCAAGTATTTCTACACCACCAAAATGGGATGGAACGATCTGAACCGTTTTCCCTATACAACCTTCAAATGGAAGGGCATCGACGGCACCACGGTCCTCACCCATCTGCACCGCATCGACACCTCGCCCGACGTGAACGACGTGGTCTTCAACATCGGCGACATCGCCAACAAGCAGGGCTTTGAGCAGAAGCTCCTCTCCTTCGGCCACGGCGACGGCGGCGGAGGACCCACCTCGGCCATGCTGGAAAAGGCGCGCCGCATCCAAGACGTCGAGGGTCTGCCCGAAACCTACTACACCACCATCAGCGACTTCATGAAGGAGGCCGAGAAAGCGGCGGACGAGCTTCCGACCTACGCCGGTGAGCTCTATCTTGAACTGCACCGCGGCACCCTCACCCAGATGCACGACATCAAGCGCACCAACCGCAAGTGCGAGTTCGCGCTGCGCGATATGGACTATTTCAACGTTCTGACCGGCAAGGACAAGGACGATAAGACGACCGAGCTTTACGAGGTCCTTTTGCAGAACCAGTTCCACGACATTCTGCCCGGCACCTGCTATACCGGCGTCACGCAGAAAGCGGTTGCCGAAAACCAGGAGGCCATCCGCGAGGCGAAGGAAATTACGGCCGCTGCTGCGGAAAAATTGACAGAGGGCGACGGAATCACCTTCTTCAACACCACCTCCTTTGACCGCTCCGACCTGATCGAGCTTCCCGACACCGGCCGCTATCCCGCCGGCTGCACGGTACAGCGCTACACCGACCTGAAGGGCG
>CALXKW010000042.1 GCA_944389045.1 uncultured Clostridia bacterium
GGCCACGGTGATTCTGGCGATGGGAGCCGGCCGGGAGGCGGCTACCCGAATCGATGCGTATATTCAGGAAAAAAGGCACAAGGAAAGCCGGTAGACATTTTCTCCCCCGTCCTCGGACGATCTTTACTCGAAAAGATTCAGAAGGACCGCGAGTGAAGCGGGGATTAAAAAACTTTTATGAGGAGATTCCTGCCCGAAAGGCGATTTTTCCCGATAAAATCGGCTTTTAATTTAGCGGCGGTGAGATACGCCGTGAAAGCACAATAAAGAAGGTATGCTCTATGGAACGGGGCATACCTTCTTTTCGATTTATCTTTTCGTTTTATAAAGAGGAGCAGAGCGGCGGCACCCCTGTGTCGGAACGGGGAGCGGTGACCGAGCGGAAAAATGCCGGTCAAAGCGCACCTGCTTCGTTCGGTATTTTTTGTTCGGGTTTTGTGAACTCTTGCTCGGTATTTAATTTTGCCCCTTGTACCGGGGAGGCCGAGCGGATCGCTTTGGCACGCGCTTCCAGTGCGGGAAGGAGCGAAGCAGGAACGGACAGGCCGCCGAGTCCTTTTCCGAGGGCAATGTGCGGTTTGAAGGCACCGTGAAAATCGCTTCCTCCCGAGAGAAGAAGACCGAGTTTTTCCGCAAACCCCCGATACAGCCGCTCCATCTCGGGTGAGTAATCGGTATAATATCCTTCGATGCCGTCCAGTCCCGCCTCTTTGAGCTCCTTCAGATAGGCGAAGAGCCTGTCGTCGGGAAGACGGATCAGATGAAGGTGTGCTACGATGGCGATGCCGCCCGCGGAATGGATCAGGGAGATGGCCTCTTTATCGGAAAAGCATTGATCGCCGAAATAGGCGGGACGCCCGGCCGCAAGAAAGTCCCGGAAGGCTTCGTTTATCGAGGCGGCGTATCCCTTCATCACCATCAGCTTGGCAAAATGTCCTCTCCCCACGTTCGCGTGGCCGGCTAAAGCCTGTGCCTCGTCAACAGAGCAGTCGAAGCCGAGTTCCCTCAGCTTCTGGGCGGTCTTTTGGCTGCGGGCCGTCCGGAAGAGGCGCGCGCGCTCGAGCGCTTCGGTCAGGACAGGATTGCGGCGATCTATGAAAAGTCCGACAATATGGGTTTCGGTCTCGGATCTGACTGAAAGCTCCAAACCGGGGAGAAAACGAATGCCCTGTTTGTCCGCCTCAGCCTCTGCTTCGGACAGACCTTCTATCGTGTCGTGGTCAGTGAGCGCCAGAGCCGAGAGATTCGCCTTGCAGGCAAGATCGATCAGATCCGTCGGGGACAGGGAGCCGTCGGAATAGGTGGAATGGGTATGCAGGTCGATTGTCTTTTCCATGGAAAACTCCCTTCTGCTTCGATGTCTCTATTATACCGGGAAATTATCGATTCGTCAAGGCCGCAGGAGGGTTTGCGGCCGAATTTTTCTTTTGTATCTGCCGTCCGGTTGATAAAAACAGAATATGGGAAGGCAAGGCTATATGCGTTTTCTCATCTCGGGTATACCGGGATCGCTCTGCCGTTTTGGTCTTGAAATTAAAGCCGCATAAAATTTTCCTGCCGTTGCGGGTTCAACGCCTTGGTGGAGGGGAAGCGCTGCGTTTGCCGTTCTGTCGCAACATTGCTAATGCCGTTATCGCCGCCGCAATGTCGCTCTTTCCGTCCTGCTGTTTTGCCGTCTTGATCTTTTTGAGCTCCGTCCCGCGATGGTTTTTTGTTTTGCTCCCGCGTGTTTTTTGTCATGCGTTTTTTTCGGGAAAGTTGTAAAAAAATGAGATTATTATAAAAAATATTCCATATTGTCTTGATTAATTTATGGCCCTATGCTATACTAATGGTAACAAAGAGAAGAAAAAGAGCAGGGCTGTCGGACGATCCGCTGGCAGAGCGGCCACTGTCCGAACGAAACCGAACCCGTTGCCGACCGCTTTTGACGAAAGAAGCCAAAGTGTCGAAAAAAGCTGTCAAAGGGCGGCGATCTGACGAATATCCTTCTCCCGGTCAAACGTCGAATTCTCCTGTCAAAACGATGGAAAAGGTCGATTTGAGTCTGTCGGAACACCGATGTCATCCGTCCGAAAAAGCCGTCGAAAGATCGGAAATTTGCCGGAAGCCGGTGCGCCGTCGGCCTCACGGAAAAAAAGCGGAAGGCTGGCCGGCAGAGAGGAGCGCGGCAACGGGAAGACCGTGGCATTTGCAGTGTCCAAAACCTATGGCGGCCAGGCTCTTTTCCGGATTTTTGCGACATCTTGAAAGGAGAAAACTATGAAAAAGAAGATTACGGCGCTTTCCCTGATAGCGGCCATCCTGCTGTCCAGTTTGTTTGTCTTGACCTCCTGCGAGAAGAGTCCTCTTGACGGGGACGACGCGGATAAGGCGATCGCTTATGTGAACGAAAAGATGGATGAGCTGAAGAGCTGCACGATGGAAATGGCGGTCAATGTCAAGGTTGGCGGCACGGCGGTCTCTACGACGGCCGCGACGATGAAGATTGACTTTGACAAAGACAGCCCCAAATTCTCTGCCGAAGGTTCGGTAACGGCTGCAGGCGAGACGACCCGGATGGATATCGTGTATATCAACGATACCTCTTATGTCTCTGTTGGATCGGGGGTGGAAGAGGTAAAATACAAGAGCAGCGGCGATCAAGAAGGCTATCTCGATATGATTTCCGGGCTTTTTGAGGAGGAGTCCGAATCCGTGACTTCTCTGAACGCCCAATTCGTCAGCCGCGAGAACGGCGTTTATGTGATCCAGTACGATCTTTCCAAGGACGATATTCAGGAGATGATGGGCGAGGACGGCGACGAGCTGGCCTCTCTTTATCAAAATCTGACAGCCTCCTGTACTTTTTATGTGAATAAGGACGGCTATGCCACCAAGGCGGAGATCAGAATGAACGGCAATGTGCAGGGCGTTGCGATGACCGTGGATTATGACATGGAATTCAAGGATTTCAATTCTTCTGTCACCATTACGGCTCCGGAGGATGCGGACGAATATCAGAATATGAGCGGTCTATTGGGCTGACACCGTAATCGGTTGGGGGAGCCGTCTTGATTTCAACGGCGAAACGCTCGGCATGACATACGATTGCGTCCCCCCTCTCTCTCTCTCTGCGATTTTTAGAAGGCTCTGCCGCCGGAATTTTTTCAAAAAGGGCTCCCGTTGTTGTAAACAGCGGGAGTTTTTTTCTTTTGGGAAAATACAGGCCGCTTCCGGTTTCGCAAAGGCTCTCCGGAAGCAAAACGGCGAAGAGGCGCGGGCGGTCGATTCGGCGGCAGCCTTTTCGCGGGTATCCTTGGGGCTCTTCGCAAGATGTCGCGCTCAATATTGTCCTCAATCGCTCAATATACCCCAAGAGTCCCGACTTTGTCCCAACATTGCCGCAGGATCGTTCTGAAAAGACGAAAGAGTTCCGAAAAGACAAAAAATGGTCCCGAGAAGACGCAGGATCGTCCCGAGAAGGATCTGGCGCAGCGACGAGGAGCCGCCGTGCGGCCGCTTTATGCTACACCGCACGGGCCGGAAGGAAAACACCGAGCTTTGTGAAAAGACTCCCGCGGCTAAAAGCCACGGGAGTCTTTTCACATTTTGAAACGGGCGGTGTGCCATTTTCACCGGACATGGCGGGAATTGGTCAGAAGATACCCGCCAAAAGAACAAACGCTTCAGAAGACGATATCCTCGTTTCCGATGCAGCGGATGCCGTTTTTCTGCAGAAGATCGACCGTCTTCTGATTGTTTTCTACCCGGATGATGATGTAAGCCTTTTCCTCACGGATCGAGAGGAAGTCGTACATGTATTCGATGTTGACCAGCGCGTCGTCGAGAATGCGGAGGACTCTGGCCAGCCCGCCGACCTTATCCGGAACTTCGATGCCGATGACCTGATTGATCGAGACGACAATGTTGTTCTCCTGAAGCACCTTTTTTGCCTCTTCGGTGTTGCGGACGATGAGGCGAAGGATTCCGAAATCGGTGGTGTCGGCGATGGTGAGCGCACGGATGTCGATGTTTGCCTCGGCAAGAACCTCGGCGATGCGGGACATACTGCCTTGCTTGTTTTCAACAAAGACCGAAAGTTGACTGATCGTCATGAGAAAACCCACCTTTCTATTGCGCTTTATATTTTACGCTTGTCGATGACGCGAACCGCCTTTCCGGTGGATCGTTCGATCGAGCCGGGGGCGCAGAAGGTCACCTTGGCGTGGACGCCCAAGAGCGATTTCAGGGATTCCGACAGCTTTTTCTCGCTTGCGGTCAGATTGGTCACCGTGTCTGAGAAAATTTCGGCCGTTACCTCCACCCGCACTTCCAGCGTGTCCAGATTGTTGACCCGATCGACTACGATCTGATAGTTGGGGGAATGGCCTTCGCGGATGAGCACAGTCTCGATCTGCGAGGGGAAGACGTTGACGCCGCGGATGATCAGCATGTCGTCGGTACGGCCGCGCGGCTTGCTCATGCGCGCAAAGGTGCGGCCGCAGGAGCAGGGCTTGCGGGTGATCACGCCGATATCGCGGGTGCGGTAGCGCAGCAGGGGAAAGGCCTCCTTGGTGATGCAGGAGAAGACGATCTCGCCTTCGGTGTCGTCGGGGAGCACCTCGCCGGTGTCGGGATCGATGACCTCAACAATGAAATGATCCTCGTTGACATGCATTCCCTTCTGCGCTTCGCATTCATAGGCGACGCCCGGGCCCATGATCTCGGTGAGGCCGTAGATGTCATAAGCCTTGATGCCGAGCTTTTCTTCCAGTCTCTTCCGCATTTCCTCGGTCCAGGGCTCGGCGCCGAAGATGCCGGCCTTCAGGCTGATCTTGGAGAGCGGGACGCCCTGTTCCTCAAGGGATTCGGCGATGTACATGGCATAAGAGGGGGTACAGCAGAGAACGGTCGAGCCGAAGTCCTGAAGGATCGTGAGCTGGCGGGCGGTATTGCCCGAGGAAACGGGAATGGCGGTGGCGCCCAGCCGCTCGGCTCCGCGGTGCAGCCCGAAGCCGCCGGTGAAGAGACCGTAGCCGTAGGAGACGTGAACGCGGTCGCTTTTGTCGGCACCGACCGCCACCAGCTGACGGGCGCAGATATCGCCCCAGATTTCGAGGTCGTGCGCCGTATACCCCGCCACCACCTGCTTGCCGGTGGTGCCGCTCGAGGCATGCAGACAGACGACCTCTTCCATCGGCACGGCGAAGAGGCCGTAGGGATAGGTGTCGCGCAGGTCGGATTTGTAGGTGAAGGGAAGCTTCTTCAGATCCTCAATCGACCGAATATCGCCGGGGAGGACCCCCTTTTTTTTCATCTGTTCGCGGTAATAGGGAACGTTCTGATAGACGTGCTGAACGGTTTTGACCAGACGTTCATTCTGCCAGGCTGCGATCTGGTCGCGGGATGCGGTTTCGATGTCTTGCTGCCAGTATTTTGCCATGGATGATTGATTTCCTTTCCTATTTCGGATGAGAATTTTCCGTCGGGGTATGAAATAAGGGCAACGCCCTTCCGATGCGTTCCCAAACCGTCTGAAGAGCAGGCGCTTGGAAACTGCTTCGGTATTAACGAAATTTGTTTATTCTTTCGAAAAGTCCGGGCCTTTATAAAATCCGGCCTCTGAATTTATTCGCTCTGATAGCCCAGAGAGAAGGCCTTTTCGTTGATGGAGACGAATTTTTCCGCCACCGTTTTGGCGATGGCCTCGGTCCATTTTTCGTAAGGAATGTCGAGATAGCGCGCGAGCCGGCCCAACAGGGCGATGTTGACGGCTTTGGACGAGCCGGCCTCCTCGGCCAGTGCGAGCGCGTCAAAAGCGTCGATCGAAGCGCCTTTGGCGGCAAGCTTTTCGAGAATGTCGCTCGGATAAGAGGCCGCGCCGGTGATGACCGGCATCGGGTCGATTTCCTGCGTGTTGACGATGACGCGGCCCTCCCGCGCCAGCCAGGGAGCGTAGCGCGCTCCCTCGAGCTTTTCAAACGAGACGATGAAGTCGGCCTCTCCGAGATCAATGATCGGGGAAGTGACCTTTTCTCCGAAGCGGACATAGGTGACCACCGAGCCGCCGCGCTGGCTCATGCCGTGGACTTCCGAGACCTTCACGTCGTATCCCTCGTCCACAAGAAGCCGGCCGAGCAGCTTGCTGGCCAAAAGGCTGCCCTGACCGCCCACGCCGACGATCATGATGTTGGTGACTTTCTTTTTCATCACAGCGCCTCCTTTTTGTCCGCAGACCGATTTTGAATGGCGTCAAACCGACAGAGCTGTTCGCAGACGCCGCATCCCACGCAGAGCGTGGCGTCGATTTTCGCCTTGCCGTCCCGGATGCTGAGAGCGGGACAGCCGAGCTTCATGCATGCCTTGCAGGTGCGGCAGCGGTCGGGATCGACCGTGAGCGGGGGTGCGGTTTTCACATATTTCAGAAGGACACAGGGACGGCGGGAAATAATGACCGACGGTCCCGGATAGGCCAGTTCCTCTTTGAGCACCCTGTCGCAGGCCTCAAGATCGTAAGGGTCCACCACCCGAACCCGTTCAATGCCGACCGCGCGGCAGAGGGTTTCGAGGTCCACCTTGGCGGCGGGGTCTCCCTTGATGTTGTAGCCGGTGGTGGGGTTCTGCTGGTGGCCGGTCATACCGGTGATCGAGTTGTCGAGAATAATGACGGTGGAATTCGAGGCGTTGTAGCTGATGTTGACAAGCCCGGTGATGCCCGAGTGCATGAAGGTGGAGTCGCCGATGACGGCCGCCGTTTTGCCGGCGTCGCGGTTCTCGACGGCTTTGTTGAAGCCGTGCAGGCCGGAGACCGAGGCGCCCATGCAGAGGGTCGTGTCGACGGCGAAGAGAGGAGCCTGCGCGCCCAGCGTATAGCATCCGATGTCCCCGATGACGGTGACCTTGTTCTTGGCCAAGCTACAGTACAGGCCGCGGCGCGGGCATCCCGCGCACCTGACGGGAGGGCGCACCGGGACCGCCTCGTCCAGGCTATAGCCTTCGTGGACTTCGCCGCCCAGCGCCTTGGCCACCACGCTCTGCGAAAACTCGCCGATCAGGGAGAAGAGGCTCTTTCCCTCTACCGAAAGTCCCAGCGCGCGGCAGTGGGTCTCAAGGACAGGGTCGAGCTCCTCGCAGACTACAAGACGCTCGACCGAGGCGGCAAAACGCCGGATGCGCTCGACAGGCAGAGGATTGACCAGGCCGAGCTTCAGAATGCTGACGCGCTCTCCCACGGCCTCCTTGACGTACTGATAGGCGGTCCCGGAGGCGATCACGCCGATCTTCGCGCCCGCAACAAGCTCCTCCCGGTTGAAATCGCAGGTCTCGGCGAAGGCGGTCAGCCTTTCGGTCCTTTCCTCGACGATCGGGTGGCGCTTCTTGGCAAAGGCGGGCATCATGATGTACTTTTCGGGATTTTTTATGTAGGGTTTATCGAAAAGGGGTAGGGGTTCCCCCGGCTCCACGATGCTCTGCGAGTGGGCAATGCGGGTACACATGCGGAGCAGAACCACGGTGTCAAACTCTTCGGAAAGCGCGTAGGCCCGACGGGCAAAGTCGAGCGCCTCGGCCGAATCGGCGGGCTCCAGCATTGGAACCTTCGCGGCGATGGCATAATGGCGCGAGTCCTGTTCGTTCTGGGAGGAGTGCATAGCGGGGTCGTCGGCAACGCAGATCACCATACCGGCGTTCACTCCGGTATAAGAGAGGGTGAAAAGGGGATCGGCGGCCACGTTCAGCCCCACATGCTTCATGGCGCAGGCGCTGCGGACCCCCGCCAGGGAGGCGCCGAAGGCCGCTTCACAGGCCACCTTTTCGTTGGGCGCCCATTCGCAGGTCATGGCGTCGTTTTTCGCGGCGAACTCCGTGATCTCGGTGGAGGGAGTGCCGGGATAGCTCGAAACAAACCGGCATCCGCCTTCAAAAAGGCCGCGGGCTACCGCCTCGTTTCCGATCATCAGTTTTTTCATTGGTTGCGAAATCCTTTCGTTTTGAACTGAAAAGCCTTATTGTCTCAGTATAGCATAAAAGCGCGTCCGATGCAAGAAAAAACAGAAAAACAAGCGAAATGTCAATTTTTTCAAAAAATCGCATTCTCACGCTTTTTCGGTCAAAATGCGCCGGCTTTTCCGTTTTTATCCTGCGCTCGGCCGGTCGACGGCCTTTTTCCTTTTTCGACGGCGTTCGCTTTTCTCCTTCTTTTGGCTTTTTCGTCCATATTTCTTCGGAAGAGCGAAAACGGCGTATTTTTTTGGCTTTGTACGAAAAAAACGGTCGGTAAGGACAAAAATTCGGAGAAGAAGGCGCTATCGGCCGGCTTTTTCGGGCTTTGCCAAAAAGCCGGGCGGAAGCTGGGTCCGGTCCCGGCGTTCAGTGGTTCTCGTACTGGGCTTTGCGGTATTCGGTCGGCGTGCAGTTTTTGTATTTTTTGAAGATGCGGTTGAAATAGGAGACCGAGGAAAAGCCCACGTCGTAGGAAACGTCGAGAATGCTTTTGGTGCCGGCCGCCAGAAGCTTTTCGCTCTTGCAGACGCGCACGAAGTTCAGATAGTCGATGAAGCCCGAGCCGCTGGCCCGCTTGAAGATGCGGCAGAAATAGGAGGGGTTCAGATTCTGCACGGCCGAAATTTCCTCCAGCGAGATATTGTTTGCAAAATGCTCCTCGATATAGAGTAAGGCGGGGCGGATCTTCTCGATGTCGGCGGAATGCACGCCGCTCTTTGTCGAGAGAAGCCCTTCGCGGCAGAGCAGGGCGATCATCGCGTGAATGGCGCCCTTGATGTAGAGAGCAAACGCTTCCTCCTTCCTTTCGTATTCGGCGAGAGCCTTGGCCACAAGGGCGGAGAGCTCTTGATTTTCGAAAATGCGGAAGGGCTCCACGGCGTTCCGGACAAAACGGCTGAAATACTTCCCGGCGTTCTGGCTGTCTTCCAGGTAGTGCTCGGGGCGGAACTGTACCAGCGTGTAGGTGCATCCTTTGTCGGTGACAAAGGTGGCATGGGGAATGCGGGAGGAGAGAAAGACGAGGTCGCCCTCCCGGCAGGGGTGACGCCTGCCGTTGACAAAGAGGTCAAGCGCCCCGTAGGTGATCGAGAGAAGCTCTACCTCGTCGTGATAGTGCAGATCGCAGAGAAAGACGTTCCGCCTTCCGCAGGAGCCTTGGGCGGTGATGAGTGTGTTGGCGTTGGGAACATTGGTAAAAATGCGCTCGTTTTTCATGCCTTTTTCCCCGTCTCGGCGGCGGCACGTTTTTTGTCTTTCATCAGGTCGGGGCGTGCCGCCGTTCTTTTCTTTTAAAAAGTCAAAATAATGCAAGAATTCGTTAAAATCGGAATAGAAAAGTGAAGGACAATCCGCTATAATTTATTATAGCATAGGGAGAGACTCTTGTCAATATCGCCCAATAATCCATTTCATTGAAGGAGATTTTTTTATGGCAGGAAACGAAAATAAGATCCTGGACGCGTTCAAAGAGACGCAGACGGTCGAAAAGGTGGACACGAGCAAAAAATTGAAAGTGGGCATCATCGGATGCGGCTGGATTGCCGGCGCGCATATCGCCGAGTATAAGAGAATGGAGGATGTGGAGATCGTGGCGGGGGCCGACCTGATCCCCGGCAAGGCGGAGGCCTTCTTCCGGGACAACGGCGTGGAAAACGTCCGCTGCTACCCCGACCACGCCTCGATGCTCGACAACGAGGAGCTCGACGCGGTGAGCGTCTGCACGTACAACAAGACGCATGCCGAGTGTGCGATCTATGCCCTGAACAAGGGGGTCAGCGTGCTTCTTGAAAAGCCGATGAGCGTCACGCTTGAGGAGGCGGTCGAAATCTGCCGCGCCGAAAAGAAGAGCGGAAAAATTCTTTCGATCGGCTTCCAGCCCCGCTTTGACCCCAATATGAAAATGGTCAAAAAGATTGTGCAGTCGGGCGAGCTGGGCGATGTCTATTACATCCAGACCGGCGGCGGCCGCCGTCGCGGCATTCCCACCCCCTTCGGCACCTCCTTCATCGAGGAAAAGACGGCCGGAATCGGCGCCATGGGCGATATCGGATGCTATTCGCTCGACATGGTGCTGAACGCGCTGGGCTATCCCAAGCCGCTCACCATTTCGGGGTACAAGTCGGCCTACTTCGGCAAGAACCCCGCCTACTTTACGAGCGAAGGCAAGCCCGCCGCTTACGCGGATCTCTTCACGGTGGAGGATTTCGCGGCCGGCTTTGTCCGTCTTGAGGGCGGCATCGTGCTCGATTTCCGCATCGCCTGGGCCATGCATCTCGATACCCCCGGCGATACGATCATCATGGGAACCAAGGGCTCTCTGCGCATTCCTTCCACCGAGTGCTGGAACGGCTCGGTGGGCGGCCCTATGAAGATCTACCACGAGGTGGCGGGCGAGAGCGTCGAGACCGTGATCCCGGTGCTTCACGACCACTCCAAGGGCTGCTTTTATCAGAAGATCCGCTCCTTCCTCAACGCCGTGAAGGAGGGCGGGAAATCGCCGGTTCCTTCCTCCGAGATCATCATCAATCAGGCGATCATCGACGGAATCGTAAAATCGAGCGAGCTTGGCCGTGAGATCACCGTCGAAATTCCCGCCATCTGAAGCCGGAGGGCTTTTAGACACCATACTATTTTCTCATATCCGAAGGGAGCCTGGATTTTCTGCGGCCGGCATGACACGGTTCAGAGGGAATTTGGAAACAGGCTCTCGGGGAAAGGAGCTAACAAATGAAAAAATTTAAGATCGGCATCCAGCTGTACAGTGTGCGGGGCGACATGGAGCGCGATATGGAGGGAACCCTCGCCAAGGTCGCGGCCATGGGCTATGAGTATGTGGAGTTTGCCGGCTATTACGGCCGCACCTCCGCCGAGATCAAAGCGCTGCTCGACAAATACGGGCTCAAATGCATCTCGGTGCATCAGGGAATCGAGATGTTCGAGCCCGATCCGAAGCCCGGCATCGACTTTCTCAAGGGCTTCGGCGTAAAATATGTGGTCATCCCCTGGTACGACGGCAGAAAGCTCGAGGAAAAAAGCGAGTGGGCGAAGACCGCGGCGAAATTCTCCGCGCTGGCCCGGGTCCTAGGGGAAAACGGCATGAAGCTTCTCTATCACAACCACGACTTTGAATTCAAAAAGCTGCCGGAGGGCGGGACGATCCATGACCGGATGTTCCGCGATCTGCCGGAAATGGATCCCCAGCTCGATACCTGCTGGGTGCATTACGCGGGCATCAACCCCGCAGAGCTGATCGCGCGCTACGCCGGCCATGTGGAGGTGGTGCATCTGAAGGATTTTGTCTGCAAGAACCTCGCCGCCGGCCCGGTTTACGCCCTGATCGACGCCGAGGGCAAGGCGGCGGGAGGCAGTCAGACCGACACCGGATTTGAATATCGGCCGCTCGGCATGGGCATCCAGAATCTTGACGAGATTCTCGAAGCCTGTGAAAAGGCGGGAACCGAATATCTCATCGTCGAACAGGACGATTCGGGCGATCGTCCTCCGATGGAGGCGATCGCCCTCTGCCGGGAGTACTTGAAGTCTAAGGGACTCTGACCGGCGCCGCCAAGAAAAGCGAAAGGAAGAATCGATTATGAAACTCGGCGTAATGAATCCGATTTTAAGCGACCTCTCTTTTGAAGAGGCAATGGCCTATCTCTCCTCTCTCGGCGTGCAGACGGTGGAGATCGGTGCGGTCGGCTATCCCGGGACCGCTCACTTGTAGCCCGGAGATCTTCTCGTCCGGCCGGAAAAAATCCGCGCCTATCGGGAGGTGCTCGAGAAGAACCGGCTCGAGATTTCGGCCATCAGCTGTCACGGCAATCCTCTGCATCCGCAGAAGGAGGTGGCGGCCTCTTTCGACCGCCAGTTCCGCGACGCCGTCCGGATCGCCTCGGAGCTCGAGGTGGACACGGTCGTCGGCTTCTCGGGCTGCCCCGGCGACTGCGAAAATTCGCTCTACCCCAACTGGGTGGTCTGCCCCTGGCCGGACGATAACCTACGGATTCTGAAATGGCAGTGGGAGGAAAAAATCATCCCTTATTGGACCGAAATGGCCGCTTTCGCCAAGGAAAACGGCATCCGGAAAATCGCTTTCGAGATGCACCCCTCTTTTGCGGTTTACAATCCCGAGACACTTTTGCGCCTCCGGAGTGCGGTGGGCGAGATCATCGGGGCCAACTTTGACCCCTCGCATCTCTTCTGGCAGGGCATCGACCCGGCCGAGGCCATCCGTGCCCTGAAGGGCTGTATCTATCACTTCCACGCCAAGGATACCGCGATCAACGCCCGCAACCGGGCGATCAACGGGGTTCTCGACACCAAATCCTACGGCGATATCGAGAACCGCGCCTGGGTCTTCCGCACGGTGGGCTACGGTCACGGCCGCGAGGAGTGGACCCGTATGGTCAGTATGCTGAAGACGACCGGGTACAACGGCGCGCTTTCGATCGAGCACGAGGACGGCCTGATGACCTCCCGGGAAGGGCTGGAGAAGGCGGTGGCCTTCTTAAAGGACGTTCTCATCTTTGACGAGGGCGGCGCTTCCGGCTGGTTCTGAACCGAAATTCTGCCGCGATAGGCTGGAAATGCAAATAGTCTCTGCCCCCATTGGGATTTCTTCCATGAGCCCAATGGGGGCAGTTTTTTGCGATCGGTTCTTTGCTTTTCTTCAAAAAGCTTTTTCTGTCTTTCACGGCAAAACAGCTCTTCGGTAAACAAATCGGGATTTTGCGCTCTCTCCCATTGATTCGGGTCAATGGGATTTTTCTTTTGTATAAATAAAAGAAACCAACAGGCGGCCATTTAATAAAACTCAAACAATCTGCAAAAAATTTAAAAACAAAGCCAGTTTATTATATGGCCATCACGATCCAGGGGAAAGGAATAAAATGCTCTGCCTTTTTCGTACCTGAAGAGCAGCGCGGACAGCGGGTTCAATAACCGCAGTCACCGTAAGATAACGGTGGTTGACGGTAAGAGCGGTTATGCCGGCGGGATCAGCATTACAGACGAGTATATCAATCAGACAGTAAAATACGGACATTGGAAGGACACGGGAATTCACATCGATGGGGAGGCGGTTTGGGAGCTAAAGATTTTTCAAAACTTTCAAAAACATATACATTTTACAATGAGGACGATAGGCAAAATAGGAGGCTAATATTAACTACTTAGAAAAAATCTTCGCGGTCTTGGAGCGAAACAACAAAAACAGACCGCGGTGTTCGTGTCTGTCTTCTTGTGTATGAGCGTGATCGCCAAACAAAAATTGTGGCTTTCCCTTCTGCTTTCTCTCGCTGTCGGAATGCTCCTCTTCAATATTGTTCCGATGGCAGCCCCGCTTGACTCAACGGCGGCGAACCTGTTCGTCTGTGCCGCCGGCGGCGTTTTGTTCAGCGCAGGGATGGGCGCGGTCAGCAATGCTGTGCTCCAAAAGACGAGCTTAGTATAAAGTCCCACGCGCTCCCAATATGGCTAACCCCCGTCAGCTCTTATAAAGCCGACGGGGGTTAGCGCTGCCGGGCCGCTTAAAAAATCGGTGTTTTTTCTTTTTCTGAAGTTTTTGGGGGTGCGGGGACTTTTTTCAAAAAGTCCCCGCGAAAACCCGTTTATTCTCAATCCAGTTCCTTGACGCCGGTATAAAGCTCGTAATAGCAGCCGCGGAGAGCAAGAAGCTCCTCGTGCGTG